>CANLBD010000021.1 GCA_947488215.1 Myxococcales bacterium
AGCAGCACCCCTTCGCTGCGCTCGTCCCGATAAGCGCGATTCAGGGCGACGGCGTCGAGCGACTGCGCGACGCGCTGTGCAGCGCCTTGCCTGTCGGGCCAGCGATGCACGACAGCGAGGCCCTGACCGACCTTCCCGAGCGTTTCATCGCGGCCGAGTTCGTCCGTGAGCGCCTCTTTCACGCGCTCGATCGCGAAGTGCCTTACTCGGTCGCGGTCTCGATCACCTCGTGGGTGGAGCGGCCGTCCGATGGTATCGTCCACGTCGCGGCGACGATCCATGTGGAGCGCGACTCGCACAAGGGCATCGTGATTGGCAAAGGGGGGCAGCGACTCAAGCAGATCGGCATCGAGTCGCGCCAAGCGATCGAGGCCCTCTTGGGGACTCAGGTACACCTCGAACTGTTCGTGCGCGTGGAACCGAAATGGACCGAGACGGCAGACGGGCTCCGCAAGCTCGGTTACCAGTGAGCGAAATCTGAAATGACGCCCATCGTCGCCATCGTAGGCCGGCCGAACGTCGGCAAATCGACCCTCTTCAATCGCCTCATCGGTGAGCAGCGCGCGATCGTGCTCGACACCCCCGGCGTGACCCGAGACCGTCACTACGGGGACGCGACCTACGACGACCAAGCGTTCACGATCGTCGACACAGGCGGCTTCGAACCCGAGGCCGTCGAGGGCGTCGTCGGCCAGATGCGCCGACAAGCGATGATGGCCGTAGAGGAAGCCGACCTCGTGGTGTTCGTCGTCGACGGCCGCGAAGGCCTGACCCCGTCGGACGAGGACGTCGCCGATTTGCTGCGTCGCAGCGACCGCCCCGTCTTGGTCGCAGTGAACAAGGTCGATGGCCTGCGCCAAGAGGCTCTGCTGGCCGACTTCTACGGCATGTCGGCGTGGGAGCCCATCGCGATCTCGGCGGCCCACGGGCGAGGCATCGACGTCCTGTTGGAGAACATCGTCGCGGCGATCCCTCGCGTGCCCGTCGAAGAGGTCGACGAAGCCATCACGCGCGTCGCTCTCGTCGGGCGTCCGAATGTCGGCAAGTCGACCATGACGAACCGGCTGCTGGGCGAGGACCGGATGATCGTCGACAGCACGCCAGGAACAACCCGCGACGCGATCGATGCGCCCCTGAGTGTCGGGGGGCGTGACTACGTCCTCGTCGACACTGCAGGGCTGCGCCGCAGCCGCGGCATCGACCGCCGCAGCAGCGAGGGACACAGCGTCGTGCGCACACTCCGCGCCGTGAATCGCTGCCACGTCGCAGTCCTGCTGCTCGATGCGACGGAGGGCATCACGGACCAAGACGCCCGCATCGCTGGGCTCGTCGATGAAAAGGGACGAGGTCTCGTCATCGTCGTCAACAAGTGGGACGCGATTGAGCGCGACGAGAAGACGGCCAAAGCCTTCGCTGAGCAGGTCGCGCTCAAGATGCCGTTCGTACACTACGCGCCGATCTTGTACCTGTCCGGCCTGACCGGCCTCAAGGTCCCACGGTTGCTGGAAGCCGTCGACCGCGTGCGAGAGGCACAGCGCCAGCGCATCGGCACAGGTGAGCTCAACCGCTGGCTGGAGAAGTGCATCGAGCGCCACCAACCGCCGATCGTCGGGCACCGACGCGTCAAGCTCTACTTCGCCACGCAGGTCGCGGTGGAGCCCCCGACGATCATGGTGTCGTGCAACTACGTCGACGGCGTGCACTTCAGCTACCAGCGGTACTTGGTCAATCAGTTCCGCGAGGCCTTTGACGTCGTCGGCACGCCCGTCCGACTCGTGTTTAGAACCCGCGGCGAGCGCGCCGAGGGCGACGACGACGAGTGAGGCACCGTCGAAGTGCCAGAGCTCCCCGAGGTTGAGATTTGGCGCCGTCGCATCTGGCCGACGCTCTCGACGGCGACTGTAATAGACGTTCATGGCTCGTCGGGGCCGCCTCTCGCGCCTGACCTGTCGATCAGTGACTTGCGCGGTGCGCTCATCGGTCGCCAGTGCATGCGCGTCGACCGTCGCGGCAAGCGGTTGGCGCTGCAGTTCACCGAGGCGGAGCGTACGCTCGTCATCCAGCTGGGCATGACGGGCCGATTTCACGTCGAATCCTCGCATGGCCCAGAAGTCAGATTCGAGCGTCTCCGGCTCGAACTGTCTCACGGTGCGGCGTTGGTCTATGCGGACGCACGCCGAATCGGCCGGCTGAGCTGGGTGCCTCACGGCGAGGCCTTTCAAGGATTGGGTGCCGACGCGCTGGCGACCGAGTCGGATGAATGGTCGAAGCGCTTCACGGAGAGCCGCTCGCCGATCAAAGTAGCGCTGCTCGACCAGGAACGCGTCGCGGGGGTCGGGAACATTTACGCCTGCGAAGGTTTGCACGCGGCGGGCATCCACCCCAAGCGGGCGGCACGAACGCTGACCCCAGCGGAGTGGACCCACCTCGCGCGGGCGATTCAGGCGAGTATGCAGCAGACCCTCTCGCGTGACGGGGCGGGCTCGCTGCTCTACCTGTCGGCGAAAGAGACGAACGTCAACCCGTTCGTCGTCTACGGGAGAGCTGGCGAGCCGTGCCCCACCTGCGGCGTTACGATTTGCCGTGACATTTTGGGCGGGCGGGGGACCTTCTTTTGTCCTGCGTGCCAGCCGGAAGCCGGGACCGTCGCTTAGGCGACGGCCGACGACGGTGCAACGGCGCCGAGGCGTTCGAAGACCGCGTCACGCATCGCCCCCTGCATGTCAGGACGCGCCCTCAGTGCCACGCAGACCTGGTCCCGACCCTGGCCGAGCCGCTCGTCACCGAAGCTGTACCATGAGCCGCTCTTCTCGACCGCACCCGCAGCGACCGCTTGGTCAAGGAGGTCGCCCGCGCGGTTGATCCCGGAGCCATACAAGATGTCGAACTCCGCTTCACGGAACGGAGGCGCGAGCTTGTTCTTGACGACCTTTACGCGGGTGCGGTTGCCAACCGTCTCCTCGCCGTGCTTGACCGCGCCGATCCGCCGGATGTCGATCCGGACGCTGGAGTAGAACTTCAGCGCGTTTCCGCCCGTGGTCGTCTCAGGGGAGCCGAACGTCACCCCGATCTTCATCCGGAGCTGGTTGATGAACACCACAGTGCAGCCAGCACGCGCCGCGACCGAAGTGAGCTTGCGGAGCGCCTGAGACATGAGCCGGGCCTGCAGACCCACGTGGGAGTCGCCCATGTCGCCCTCGAGCTCAGCCTTCGGTACGAGGGCCGCGACCGAGTCGATCACGATGAGGTCGACGGCACCGGACCGCGCCAAGGCGTCGGCAATTTCCAGCGCCTGCTCGCCTGAGTCAGGCTGCGACACCAGGAGCTTCGAGACGTCGACCCCGAGATTCCGCGCATAGGCGAGGTCAAGCGCGTGTTCGGCGTCGATGTAGGCCGCCGTGCCGGCGCGCGCCTGCACACCCGCAATGACCTCCAGCATGAGCGTCGTCTTGCCCGAGCTCTCGGGGCCGAAGATCTCGATCACCCGTCCGCAGGGCAGTCCACCGATTCCCAGCGCCAGGTCGAGCCCGAGGCACCCCGTCGGGTGCACTGAGACCGGCTCGACCTGGGCGCTCTCGTCGAGCTGCCAGATGGTGCCCTTGCCGAACTGCTTCTCAAGATTCCCCAGGACCGCCTCAAGCGCGCGCACGCGCTCACTTCGCACATCCAGACTACGAGCCATAAGGCGACACCCTTTCCAACCGCTGCGCGAGAAGAGGAGACAGGCGAGGCGCGCGCGCAGGGACGCACCAAGCCTTTGAAGGAACACCCTTAGACGCGACGTCCACATCACTCAGGTCACCGCGTCACGGTCGAGCTGCCGGTACTGAATCGCCTCAGCCACCGCCTCAGGGCCGATCTCGTCCGCGCCCGCGAGGTCAGCGATCGTCCGCGCGACCCGGAGCACGCGGTCATGGGCACGCGCCGACAGTGAGAGCCTCTCAAGCGCCGCACTGAGCACTCGTTCGGCGCGCGGCTCGAGCCGGCAATGCCTGAGCACTTCAGCAGGCGACAGGCGCGCGTTGGTTCGGCCGCTCCGCCGACGCTGGCGCTCACGCGCAGCCTCAACACGAGCGCGGACCGCAGTCGAGGCCTCACCCGGGGGCGCAGCCCGCAGATCTGCGGGCCCAAGCGGATCAACGGCCACTTGAAGATCAATGCGGTCGAGGAGGGGACCGCTGACCCGACCCCGATAGGCGCGCGCCGCAGCGATTGTGCACGTGCACGGCTGACGAGGATGCCCGAGATAGCCACACGGGCAGGGGTTCATCGACGCGACAACCATCGCCTCCGCCGGAAATCGGCAGCTGTAGGCAGCACGACTGAGCGAGACGACGCCCTCTTCCAAGGGCTGCCGGAGGGCTTCGAGCGCGTGTCGCTTGAACTCGGGCAGCTCGTCGAGAAATAAGACGCCATGGTGCGCAAGCGAGACCTCGCCTGGCCGCCCCCACGGGCCACCGCCGATAAGCGCGACGTCGGACACGCTGTGGTGGGGCGCACGAAATGGCCGGCGGCGCATCAACGCTTGCCCAGGCGGCAGCAGGCCAGCAACGCTCGCGATGACCGAGCACGCCAGGCGCTGGTCAGTCTCAAGGCAGGGGAGAATCCCCGGCAGCCGCCGCGCGAGCATGGTCTTCCCCGTGCCCGGCGGGCCGAGAAAGAGGAGGTTGTGGGCGCCCGCAGCAGCGACCTCAAGCGCTCGCCGCGCCACGGGTTGGCCCCGCACGTCCGTCAGGTCATCGTTGTTTCCGTCGATCTCCGGCGCCGGGTCCAGGTCGTCGGGATGCGCGGGCTCGCCCGAGTTCGCGGGCGTGTCGAGGATCTCTGGCAGCTTGCTCAAGTGCTCGAGCGGGAGCACCTGGAGGCCGCCAACGACACGTGCTTCTGCCGCATTGCCCGCGGGCACCACGATGCGTCGTGCGCCCTCTCGGCGAGCACGCTCGGCCATCGCCAAGACCCCTCGAATGGGCCGCACGCGTCCATCGAGCGAGAGCTCGCCCGCCATCCACGTGCCCTCAGTTTGAGCCTCGCTGAGCCGACCGTCCGCGGCGAGAATCCCCGCTGCGATGGGCAAGTCAAAGCCTGTAGAGTCTTTCTTGACCTCAGCCGGGGCCAGGTTGACGGTCACCCGGCGTTGAGGGAACCCGAACCCACAGTTGTCGAGCGCGGCCTTGACTCGCGTGCGAGCCTCTGCGACCGACGTACCCGGCTGGCCCACGGTTGAGAAGACCATCATGCCTCGGCCCAGGTCGACCTCGACCTCCACCGGCATCGCCTCGATTCCCCGAACTACAGCCGTCGTGACAGTCGCGAGCATTGCGCCTCCTGTCAGACCGGTTCTTCACGTGGCGTGCCAAGCGACTGCGCCAAGCACCGCAATGACCATGAGTCACGAGCGTCTCGAATCTGGACGTCCAGAACCTGAACGCCGCTGCAAATCTGGACGACGCGCAGGCGTCAGCAAAAGCATGGAACCCGTGGTAGGCTCGGCGTGTCTACCGTGGCAGTCCCCGCACCAAGGAGGTCTCGTATGGGTCTCGATTGCCGAAAGGCATGGTTCGCGATCTCGCTCACGCTGGCTCTGTGGACGAATGCTTCGCCCTCGTCGGCGAAGGCCGCCCCACCGATCCCGGCCGACCCGGCGGCGCAGGTCCACGCGTGTCTCGCGCGCGGCGACCGCGCCGGGGCCCTCAAGTCTCTCGAGAAGGCGTCTCTCTCAAGGCGGCTCAGCGCTGCTCAATGGGGGCTCATCGGCGACCTCCGGTTCGACTCGGGCAAGGTCGACACTGCGTATGCCGCGTGGGCGCAGGCAGCGGCCCTCGCCCCGACAGATCGACGATGGCCGGAACGAATCGCACGCGCAGCCATCGAGGAGGGCGCTTGGGCAGAGGCTGCCGAAGCGACGCAGCGCCTGGTCGCGCTCAACGAAGGCAACGCGCGCGCGAACGACTCCCTCGGCGTCCTCTCCGAGCTCTACGCGCTCGCGGGCGACTTCACGCGCGCTGAGCAGGCCGCGCGCGCGCTCATGCGCCGCGCGCCGTCAAGCCCGGAAGGCGCACTTGCGCTCGCCTATGTCCACCTGCAGGCGGATGAGGACGACGCCGCCGAAGCCGTGTACCTCGATGTCCTTGAGGAGCACCCTGACAACGAGGTCGCGCTGAACAACCTCGGGAACATCGAGTACATGCGCCTCGACTTCGAGTCCGCCCAAGAGCGTTACGCGTCGATTGCGCGCGGGGCGGAATCGACGCCGACAGCCCGCAGCATCGCGCTCGCGAACCTCGCTGAGATCTATCAGCTCCGCGGGGATTACGCCTCTGCGGAGAGCCTCTACGGCGACGCCATCGAAGCTCGACCTGACGGTCCTTGGAGCTACATGGGGCTCGCTGCGACGCTCGACCTCCTCGGCGACTATGATGGCGCGCTCAACACGATGGCCGAGGGATGGGCGCGTGACCGTAACGCGCTGAGCCGCATCAATACGCGCTTCTATAAGCAGGAATGGTCTTGGCAGCGGGACGCGCTCATCGCTGAAATCGAGGGCCAGCCTGAGGCGGCAGCGGCACTTTGGGCGCAGGTGGCGGAGGGCGAGATCAAGGCGCTTCGAACGCCAGCCGCGTGGCATCTGAGAGCGCTCGGGGACTCGCGCCGCTGACACTCTGGCAAGAATCCGGCAGACGTTCTAGGCTCGGAATCCCTCGAGAGACCGAAACCGACCGAAAGAACCGATGTCGACGCGGACCGGCGCCGTAGACGCCCTCAAGCTATTCAAGATCTTCCGCAGCCTCCAAGAGCAGCGGTTGACCGGGCTGCTCTCCTTTGAGCGGGGTCAAATCAAGAAGCGTGCGCGCGTGCTGCACGGCGCCCCGACGCGGGTCGCGTCGAACGCGCGCCGCGAAACAGCGGTCGGTGCGCTGCTCGAGCAGGGCTTCCTGTCGCCGGACGACGTTACCCGCGCGACGGCGAGCCGCGACGGGGCAGGGGGGACCATCGAGGCCGCGCTCGTCCGCTTGGGCCTCATCGACGCTGCCCAGCTCCTGGCACTCGAGAGTCGCCTGGCCCGCCGACGTCTCCTTGAAGTCTTCACCTGGACCGAGGGAAGCTACTCGTTCACGCCGTCGGACCTCACGCCCGAACCGGCCGAGCGCGCCATCGATGTCACGGCGCTTCTTCTCGAGGCGAGCGCGAAGGTCGTCCCACAGGCAACCTGCGCGGCGTTCGTCTCGGACTACACCTCGCATACGCTGGCCAGCACGCCACTCATGGAGACCCACGGCGCGTCGTTCGACGCGATGTTTCCCGGCGGGAATGTGCGGAGCGCGCTCAGAGACGGCGCGACGGTCGAGACGCTGCGCGCTCATTTCCAAGACGCCGAACGCGTCCAACGTCAGGTCTTCGCGCTCGTCATCGCGGGTCTCGTGACGTTCAGACAGCGGACAGAGGCGTATGCTGCGTTGCAACCGCCGCCCCGCGCGCCTGCTGCGGCCCCGGAGGCGAGCGCTCGCCCCACTGTCTCACCGGCTGCGGGGCGCCCTTCACCCCCCGCGCCGCAACACGTCCCCGTGGCGAGCCCGCCGGCGCGTCCCCGCGCTGAGCCAGCCGCGCGAGCGCCGAAGCCGCTTGACGATGCGGCGCGTGCGAAGCTCGCTGAGGTTTCGCGTCTCGCCAGTGCGCTCGGGACCCAAAACCACTACGAGCTTCTCGGTGTGGCGCGAGACGCAGACGCGAAAGCCATGAGCGCTCGCTTCAAGAAGCTCGCGCTCGATTTCCACGTCGACCGATTCGCGAAGTACGGCCTCGAGCCCGAGGTGGCCAAGCAGATTCAGACGGTCTTCATGGCGCTCAACCGCGCACATGAGGTCCTGGGCAATGAAGAGAAGCGCAAGGAGTACGACGCTCAGCTGTCGCTCGCTGCGCGAGGGCACAGTGTCTTGGGCAGCGGCGGAGCGCCGGATGTCGGGCAAATTTTCAAGGCGGAGCAGCACGTTCGCGACGGCGTCCTTCAAATGAGGAACGGCAACGTGGACGCAGCTCGGCAGCGGTTCGCCGATGCTCTCCGAGCGACCCCCGGCGACGTGGTCGCGGTCTCCGGGATCGCGTTCGCAGACTTCCTGACGGCGCACTCCCAGAAAAACCGAAGCGCAGCAGCGACGGCGAGGCAGCAACTCGAAGAAGCCACACGCGAGAACGAGGCGCGGGACGAGCCGTTCGTATACCTCGGGCGCATGTACAAGGCGCTCGGAGACATGGAACGTGCTGCGGCCGCGTTCAAGCGCGCGCTGGACATCAATGCGCGTTGCGCCGAGGCCGCGAGCGAGCTAAGACACCTGCAACGCCGCGTCGAGGGCTCCACTGAGAAGCCCGCGACAGGCGGGCTCTTCGGACGAAAGAAGACCTGACGCGTGAGCCGCCGGGAAGACACGAAGAGCTGCCTCTGGGTGGACGACGCGGGCCGCGTCACGGTCGTGGGAGACGAGCTTCGGCGTCAACTCTCGGGCCGCTCGGGCTTTTACGCCCCGCTCCCGAGCGACCCTTCAATGTTGCATTTCCAGCGGCTTACGCCCGCGCCCTCGCTCGACGAGCTCAAGGACCCGATCGTCCTTCAAGGCGACATCGCCGGGATGGGTTCGACCATCGAGGTGATCAACTTCGTCACGTCGGCGAAGATGAGCGGCAGTTTGGTCTTCATTCAGCAGACGAGCCGCAAGAGCGTCTACTTGAAGGCGGGCGAAATCCGTGGCGCGGCGTCCAACCAACTCGAGGACCGTCTCGGCGAGGTCATGTACCGCTACGGGGTCATGACGCGCGACGAGCTCGACCGCTTCATCACCGAAGCGAAGCGTGTCCGTCGCCCCCTTGGCAACTTTCTTCTCGACCAGCAGATTGTCCACCAAGCGGACCTCTACAGCTTCATCCGGAGGCAGGTTGAGGAGATCTTCTACTCGGTGCTGCTCCTCAAAGAGGGCGACTTCTTCCTGACGCGCTTCGACGTGGACGCGCTGCCCAGCCCGCTTTCGCTGAACGCGCAGTCGATGCTCATGGAAGGTCTGCGGCGCTCGGACGAGATGGCCTATTTCCGGCAGCTCATCCCACACGCACGGGTCACGCTCACTCGCGGGCGACCCCGGGCGGGCGATGGCGCGAAGCTGGAGGCGCGAGAGCAACAGCTCATCAACGAGCTGTCGCAGCCGTTGACGATGGATGCGCTGACGCGTCAGTGCCGCCTCGGCGAGTTCGAGACGACCAAGATCGTCTTTCATCTCGTCAAGGCTGGGCACATCCAGCTTGTCGAACCCGAGGCCGGCAAGGACGCTTCAAGCGCTGCCGCTGTCGGCGGAGAGATGTCGACGATGATCGACACGTTCAACTCGGTCTTTCAGCGAATCTATCAGGCGATTTCGCGTCACAGGCAGCAAGGCGCGCTCAAGCAAGGCCTCGAGACGTTCCTGCAGTTCTACGGGTTCGTAGAACTGTTCGCGGGGGTCACGTTTGATGACAACGGTGCGCTCGACAAGCGCGCCTTGCTGGCCAACCTGAACAACCACCAAGTCGAGAACCAATCCAGCTTCTTGTCGCAGGCGCTCAACGAGCTGCTCTTCTTTGAGATGTTCGCCGCCCGCGAGTGGCTCGAACGAGACGAGCAACAAGAGCTCCAACGCATCATCAACCAGCTCTTCATCGACATCGGCTGACGTCGGCCTGGCCGATTGTCGCATAATGTGCATTATGTCAACTCGACTCGCAGGTGACCCGAGCGGCATGATGGCCGCTGCGCTCGGCCTGCCAGACCACCTCGGCATCGGCGCGGCAGCGGCGCAAGGCGTTGGGCGCTTCGCTCGAGGCGTCCACGAGGTCTTGGTCTGCGGAATGGGCGGCAGCGCGCTGCCCGGTGATTTTCTTGAGTTGTTCGCAGCGCAGCGCCACGTGCGCGTTACGGTCAGTCGCGACTACGCGCCGAGCGATGCTCACCTGGGTCCGCATGTCCTCGCGATCTGCAGCAGCTACAGCGGCGAGACCGAAGAGACGCTCGCCGCCTTCGACTGCGTGCACGCTGCTGGGTGTCGAGTCGTCACAGTGAGCGCCGGTGGGCAGCTCGCGACACGGAGCGCAGAGCGCGGCGTGGCGCACGTCCGCCTTGAGCGGCCCAGCCCGACCTTTCAACCCCGCGCTGCCACGGGATACTTCTATGGCGCGTTCGTGACGCTGCTCGAAGACGCTGGCCTCCTTGACGGCGCATCCGCGGCTCTAAGCGGGCTCGCTGCGGGTCTGCGTTCGCTGCCGGTCCTCGACGCCGAGGCGCAGGACTTGGCGCGCGCGCTCGCGGGACGCATCCCGCTGATCTACGCGACCGCACCGTTCGTCCAAACTGCAGCCCGAGTGGCCAAGATCAAGCTGAATGAGAACGCAAAAATCCCCGCGTTCTTCAATGCCTTGCCCGAGCTGAACCACAACGAGCTCGTTGGGTTCACTCAACCGATTGGCCCGTTCTCCGCCGTCCTCCTGCGGGATCCGGACCTCACACCGCACATGGTCCGGCGCTTCGAAGCGACGGTCGAGACGCTCCGCGACGTCGGCGTGCCCGCGCACATTGTGCCGATGGTCGATGGGACCGCCGACTTGAAGCTCTTCGCAGCGCTGCGCTTCTTCGATGCAGTGAGCATCTATCTGGCGATCAACGCTGGACTCGACCCGACGCCCGTCACCCTGATCGAGGCCTTCAAGCGCCGGTTGGCGGCTCAGCCTCTGGGGCCGGCGCTGAAGCCGTAGAGCACTCCACCGTTGCTCAAGACGTAGAGCGTCCCGTCGTCACCCGCCGTGGGCGCCCCCATGAGGCCATAGCCCGGCAAGAAGTGCTGTAACGGTCGTCCTGTCGCCGCGTCGAGGAAGAAGAGCCCACCGCGGCTCATTGAGGTCGCCAAGAGGCCACCCGCTTCGACGACTTCACCCGGTGCGCCCCCCGGGAGCTTGGCCTGCCAGAGCGTGCGACCATCATCCGGCGCGAGTCGCGCGACGACGCCTCGGTCAATGCTCGCGACCAAGTCCCCATTCACGGCAGTCAAACGCGTGACTCCGGGGGTCGGGAGAGACCACAGGACCTTCCCAGTATCGGGCGCGAGCGCATGAACACCCGAGGCCGCAGACGCGACGAAAAGTTTGTCGCCTAGGCGCACCGGCCGGGCGTCCACGTCTTGAAACTTGTCCTGCTCGGGCGCGAGGTCGCGGGTCCAGAGCACCGCGCCGTCCCGAGCGTCGAGTGCGACCGATGTGCCGTCCGAGAAGCCGGCGTAGACGCGACCGTCCGCGACCTCTAGACCCGCCTCGCCGGCGAGCGCGAAGTTCTCCGGCGGATCCCGCCGGTACTGCCACCGCCACGCGCCGGTGTCTCGGTCAAGCGCGTGGACGCCATTGTGTCCGTCCACAAAGACGACCAGCTCGCCGACGATGACCGGCGCTTGCTGAATGGCGCTCGGCACCGCATAGCGCCAGAGCTCGCCCCCGTCGACTGCGCTGAGCGCGAGCAGTACGCCGTCGTCGGTCCCCGTCAGGATCCGGTCCCCGTCGAAGACCGCGCGGGCGCTGACGCTGCCGGCGAGCTTCCGCTGCCAGACAATCTCACCACTGCCTGCCCGAGCGCAGACAAACCACCCCTCCGTCGTGCCGACGGCCACCCGACCCAAGCGGCTTGAATGCGCCGCCGCTGCGAGCTCCCGCGGCTTGACCGTGTAGACTGGCCCCTCGCTCAGCTCTATTCGCCACGCGGCATGGAGCGGGAGCGGGGTGACCCCAGCAGTCGTTCCGGCGAGCGGGGTCTCGTCCCCTGCCCGCCCGAACCCCATGGTCGACGTCGCCGGGCCGCATGCGGCCAAAGCGAGGCAACACAAGGCCGACCGCGGCGCGCGCAGGCTCACTTGCCCTGGCTCAACCGCGCCAGTCGAGCTTCGAGGTCACGCTTGTAGGGCGCAGCACCCGGAGCCTCAAGGGCCTTCGCCTGTTCGGTCTGGACCTTCTCGAGCGTAGCCTTGGCCTCGGCGGCCTGCCCTGCAGCTTCCTGCAGCCGCGAAATGTTGAGGGCTGCGGGCAGACCGTAGACCTTGGGGTTGGCCTGCTCGACGAGCTTCCACGCCGCGATCGACTCAGGCGTCTGACCGCCCACCTCGTGGGCCACAGCCTTGGCCTGCAGCGCGAGGGCGCGCGTCAAGGGGTCGAGCGCGGGCGCTGCCTCGGCAAGGAGCGCGTCGTAGAGCTTGAGCGCCTCCCCGTGGTTGCCGAGCTCAAGCTGAGTCGAGGCGAGGTTGAGCGTCGCCGTTCGCGCGAGCGGCTGGCCCGCGTTCTCGGTGCGCACCTTTTCAAACGTGTCTCGTGCCTTCTCGAGCTTGGCCTTGCGCTGCTCGGGCGTAAGCGCCTTCTCGTCGTCGGCGTCCTGACCGAGGAGCATCATCGGGGGACGCGTCTCGCGCGCCTCTCGCTGCGCTACGCGCCCCTCAAAGAAGGTGGACGCCGCAGCCTCGACGTTCTTCTGGTTGCTCTTCATCACCGCGTTCGCGATCAAGAGCGCGACGACGACAAGCACGAGCCCGCCGACAATCGCGACGCGCTTCGCGAGGATCCACGTGACGATGCGCGCGGTCGTGACGGTGAACTTGTCCTCCGTCGCCTCCCCGAGCACGTCGTTGTCTGGCGCCTGTGTCTCGCGGCGCGCGTTCATGTCCATGCCGAGCTCTTCGACCGTGGGCGCACCCTCTGGGGTGTCCTCGCCCTCTTCGACCTCGACCTCGACCATCTCCCCGTCCGCGCGGGGGATTCGCTTCTTGATACGCTTGACCACTGTCGTTCCTGACCAGATCGGGGCGCGGAACATGTCACGCACGGATCGGCGAAGTCAAGGCTCGCGCAGAGCTCAGACGAGAGGCCGCCTGAGTTGACCCAACAGGGCCGTGCCTCTAGCGTTGGACCGGATGAGACGTGCTGACGCTTACCGTCGTTTCGTGGCAGGCGCGGTCGCCGCCGCGACCCTCGCGCCCTGCTCGGTCCTCGCCCTCGAGTGGGGCGAGCTGGGCGTGGACGACGACATGCTGCGCATAGAGGTCGGCGGCGGCTGGGCTTGTTGGGCAAACACGCGCCGCTCCCACGGGCTCGGCGGTGACGCCTACGTCGGGTGGCAGCCAACGCCCTACTTCCAGATCGGCGGGCGCGGCTCGCTCGGGGCGCACACGTCCAAGGGCGAGGCCTTTTCGCTCGCGACGTTTGGTCCGGCGGCCCGCGCACAGCTCGATATCGTGGAGATTGTGCCTTGGCTGGAGCTCGCACCGAGCCTGTACGTGCTGTCGGGCGAGGGCGACGACACCGCAGCGCGCCCGGGGCTGTCGACAGGCCTCGGGATCGAGGTCCTGCTCGACCCGAGCTGGTCCCTCGGCATGAGCGCTCACTATCACCGCGTCACGGGTGAAGAGCGCTTCCCGGCATGGATGCAGTTGGGCGCGACGTTGGGGTGGCGAACAGTCCTTGGAAATCCGCTCGCGCCTTGACCTGTCTCAACCGGTGCACATGGTGGCCGGGTCGAACTGACGCAGGACCCAAGAGGCACCATGGCAAGCTCCAAAGAGTCGTCTACCTCACTGACGCCCATCAAACGCATACCGCCCGAGATGCCGGCGATTGCGGTCAAGAACTCCGTCGTCTTCCCTGTGCCGGGTCTGCAGATGCCTCTGACGGTCGGGCGCGGGAAGACCTTGCGGGCCATCGAGGCCGCCGCCGCGGGCGATGGTCTGCTGCTCGTCGTCACGCAGCGGGACGCGGACGACGAGGACCCGTCGCCGGCTGACCTCTACCGAATCGGCACCGTGTGTCGAATCCGTCGCTTGACGCGACAAGCCGACAATCACCACGAACTGGTCATCGAGGGCGTCCGGCGCGCGCGGATCGAACGCTTCTTGGAGACGGCCGACCGTCTCCACGTCGAGATCTCTGTGCTCGAGGACAACGTCCCGAAGGACACGGAGTCCGCCGCGCTCATTCGCAACTTGAAAGAGCTCGCGACCAAGGTCATTGAGCTGTCGCCCCGGATTCCCGACGAGGCGGCGCACGTCATCGAGGCGATCGATGACCCCGGCCATCTGACCGACCTCGTCGCGTCGCAGATGCGTCTCGGGACGGAGGACCGACAGCAGCTACTCGAGACATGGGACGTTCGAACGCGGCTCTCCCGGGTCATCGAGCACTTGGCGAAAGAGGCAGCGGTCCTTGAGGTCTCGGGCCGAATCCGGAGCGAGGTCAAGGACAGCTTTGACAAGCACCAGCGCGAAGTCTTTCTCCGGGAGCAGCTCAAGGTCATCCGGCGCGAGCTTGGAGACGACCAAGACGTGGACGACGACCTTGAAGAGCTCGGTCAACGCGTCGCGACGTCGGGGATGCCCGAGACCGCGCGGAAGGCTGCGGACCGCGAGCTCCGAAGGCTCGGTCGCATGAACAGCCAGAGCGCGGAGTACACGGTCTCTCGGACCTACCTCGACTGGCTCTTGGATGTCCCCTGGCAGAAACGCACGCAAGACAAGCACGACATCAACGACGCGCAGCGCATCCTCGACGCCGAACATCACGGGCTGGCGAAGGTCAAGCGCCGCATCGTCGAGTACTTGTCCGTGCTCAAGCTCAAGGGCGACATGAAGGGCCCGATCCTGTGTTTGGCCGGCCCTCCCGGCGTCGGCAAGACATCACTCGGCAAGTCCGTCGCACGCGCGCTGGGTCGCGAGTTCGTGCGCATCAGTCTTGGGGGCGTTCGAGACGAAGCGGAGATCCGAGGCCACCGCCGCACGTATGTCGGCTCGCTGCCCGGGCGGGTCGTTCAGGGCCTGAAGAAGGCGGGCTCGATGAACCCTGTCTTCGTGCTCGACGAGATCGACAAGCTCGGCAACGACTTCCGAGGCGATCCATCGTCTGCTCTGCTTGAGGTCCTCGATCCCGAGCAAAACGACGCCTTCAGCGACCACTACCTCGAGGTGCCCGTCGACCTCTCGAACGTGCTCTTCATCACGACCGCCAATCGCGTCGACACGATCCCGCCCGCGCTCCGCGACCGCATGGAGATCATCGACGTACCGAGCTACCTCGAGGAAGAGAAGCTCACGATCGCTCGCGACCACCTCGTCCCGCGCCAAATTGCCGAGCATGGACTCAAGTCCGACCAGGTCGCGTTCTCCGACGACGCACTGCGGACGCTCATCGGGCGCTACACCCGCGAGGCAGGCGTTCGGAACCTGAGCCGCGAGGTCGCCAGCGTTGTGCGCAGCGTGGCGCGTGACATCGCCGCGGGCGACATCACGCCACCCGTCCTGATCGAGCCAGCGCGAGTGCGCGCCGCGCTCGGGCCGGAGCGTCACTTTCCCGAGTCCAAGGAAGAGATCATCGAGCCGGGTGTGGCCGTCGGCCTCGCTTGGACGCCTGTGGGGGGTGACATCCTGTTCATCGAGGCCACCGACATGAAGGGCAATGGCAAGCTCACGCTGACCGGCCAGCTCGGTGAGGTGATGAAGGAGTCCGCGCACGCCGCGATGTCGTTCATTCACGCACGGGCTGAAGAGCTTGGCATCCCCGAGGAGATGTTCTCGGAGCGCAGCTTCCATCTCCACGTCCCGAGTGGCGGCATCCCGAAGGACGGCCCTAGCGCGGGCGTGACGATCTTGACCGCGATGACGTCGCTGCTGACGGAGCGCCCGGTACGGACCGGCGTGGCGATGACGGGCGAGATCACGCTGCGGGGTCACGTCTTGCCCGTCGGTGGCATCAAGGAGAAGGTGCTCGCGGCGGCGCGCGCCGGCTTCACCGAGGTCATCCTGCCGCGCAGGAACGGGGGCGACCTAGAGGAGATCCCCCCTCACCTGCTTGAGACCGTTCAGGTCCATCTGGTCGACCGGATGGAGGACGTCCTCCAGATCGCGCTGGGGGTAAAGGCGCGACGGACCCGCGGCCGCGCAAAGAAGCGCAGGCTCGACCCGCCCGCCGTCGTGAGCTGACCGGAAGGGGCCCCGCTGCCCTTGACACTCAGAGGTGCGAAACGCAGACTGAATGAACGTTCATTCAGGAGCATCCATGAGCCACGACAACCTTGAGGTCGGCGTCGGATTCTTGCTCGAGCCCGTCGCTGCCCGGCACGTTTTCACGCCCGAGGACTTCAGTGACGAGCAGCGCCTCTTCTTGAAGACAGCGCAGGACTTCATGGAGAAGGAAGTCCTCCCGAAGAACGAGGCGATTGAGCACCTCGACTACGACCTGCTCCGCAAGTTGCTGCGGAAGGCGGGCGACCTCGGGCTGCTGGCCATCGACATCCCCGAAGCTTACGGCGGTCTCGGACTCGACAAAACGACCTCCGCGCTCGTCAGCGAGGCCATCGCGGCGCAAGGATCGTTCGCTGTCACGTTCGGTGCACACGTCGGCATCGGCACCCTCCCAATCGTCATCTTCGGGACCGAGGACCAGAAGCAGCGCTACCTGCCCGCGCTCGCTGCGGGCGAGAAGATCGCGGCGTATTGCCTGAGCGAGCCGGGGAGCGGTTCAGACGCCCTCGGTGCGCGTACGACGGCTGTCCGCGACGGCGACCACTACGTGCTGACGGGCGTAAAGCAGTGGATTACGAACGCCGCGATCGCGGATGTCTTCATCGTCTTCGCCCAAGTCGACGCGCGCCTCTTCACTGCGTTCATCGTCGACCGGAACCTTCCAGGTGTCAGCATCGGCAAAGAGGAAAAGAAGCTCGGCCTCAAAGGCTCCTCGACCTGCCAGCTGATCCTCGAAGACGTCCGCGTTCCTGCGGTGAACCTGCTCGGTGAAGTGGGGCGCGGCAGCGTGATCGCGTTCAATATCCTCAACATCGGCCGTTACAAGCTCGGTGTCGGGGCGAGCGGCAGCGCCAAGCCTGCGCTCAACCACGCCCTGAAGTACGCGTCTGAGCGGAAGCAGTTCCAGACTCCGATTATCCAGTTTCCGGCGATTCGAGAGAAGATCGCGCGCATGGCCACGTTCGTGTTCGCGAACGATGCCATGACGTGGCGTCTCTGCGGCGCGCTCGACCGCCGCATCGAGGCGCTCGCTGAGACCGGCGGCGACCATTGGAAGCAGGCGGTCGAGGTCCTCAAGGACTTCTCCATCGAGTGCTCCATCGCGAAGGTCTACGGCTCGGAGGGGGCCGGCAAGGTGCTCGATGAAGCGCTCCAGATCTTCGGAGGCTACGGCTTCACTCAGGAGTACCCGATCGAGCAACCGTACCGCGACGCGCGCGTGAATCGGATTTTCGAGGGCACGAACGAGATCAACCGAATGCTCATCCCCGGCACGCTCTTCAAGCGCGTCATGCAGGGTCAGCTCAACCTGATGCCCGTGATGGCCGCTGTTGAGGCCGAGGTCAAGGCGGGCGAGGCCGCGACTTCTCCGGCGGAAGACGACAACTTGGCCATCGAGCGCTTCATGGTCGAGCAGTCGAAGAAGGTGCTCGTCTTCGCTGCGGGCGCCGCAGTGCAAAAGCACATGGCGGAGCTCGACAAGCAGCAGGAGCTGTTGCTCGTTCTGGCCGATATGGTCACCGACATCTATGTCGCCGATAGCGTCGTCGCCCGGGTCGCTCAGGCCGTCGAGTCGATGGGGAGTGAGCGCAGCGCGAGCCGCCGCGCGATCGCGCGCGTGGTCGTCGGTGAGGCCTACCGGGCTGTTCGGAGTCGTGCACGAGACCTCGCAAGTCACCTCGCGAACAACCCCGCCCGAATGGTCGGCGGGATCGACCGCCTCATGCCGTTCATCCCGTCTGACCTGATCGCCGCGCGACGGTTGGTCGCCGACCACGTCATCGAGGCCGGCCGCTACCCATTCTGATGCCTGAGGTAGCCGCCCTGCGTCGGCCCGCGACGGTTTTTGAGAGCCGGCTGCTTGACGGTCGAGGGACCGTACATCGCTTCGAGCTGGTCTTTGAGCCGGGGTTGGTCTCGGCCTTCGCGTTTCGCTCTCGCGGTGTGGCGCGAGCGTACGTAAACGCGTGCCCGCACTTCGGCGTGCCGCTCGAAGGCCGCGGGGGCGAACTCTTTGACCGCGCACGTCGCCACCTCGTGTGTGGCACTCACGGCGCGCTGTTCAAGCGAGAGGACGGCGTTTGCGTTCAGGGCCCCTGTATGGGTGACCGGTTAGACGCGCTCGAGATCGTCGAGGTCTTCGGCGCCTGCCAGGTTTTTGTGCCCGCGGCGCTTGAACGCGACCTCGTCGCTCGCCTCTCGGTCAAGACGCCGGTCGCGTGAACGCAGACATAACCGACCGCGCACGCTGCGCTTGGTCGGGGTGGACGTAGACGCGGTGTAGCTGCGTCGCGTTGCTGTAGCGCTCGTAGATCCGAGAGTACTCTTCGACTCGGACCGACTGACGCAAGGCGTCGTTGCGGACATAAATCGGGATCGTCGTTGCCTTGCCGTAGTACTTGCTCAAGACACCGCGATCACGGCTCGTGAACATGTCGAGCTTTTCGGCTTCGAGCGCCTGGACGATGGTCTCGAAGTCGGCGAGACCGGAGTCCGCGTTGACCTCGAGGATGCGCTTGTACCCCTGTCGATTCGCGATGCGTTGCGCCCACCGGTTGCTCGAACCACGCAGTGCGCTCCAGAGCGCAACGTCGTCCATCGAGATGTAACCCTCCATGTCCGCAGCGAGCTTGAAGTCTTGGGGCGCCTCAGTCAGGAACCGGACGAGCATCGTGTCGAAGCCGACAGGGATGTAGTGGTAGTAGACTGAGACGAACATGTGATAGCGGCTGAGCAAGAAGTCCTCGAAGGCGAAGACCGCTCGGTGCGCGATCGCGAGATAGGCGCGGCCCGCTTCGATGTGCTTCTCGAGGTTCTCGACAAGCCACGGCTGGTCGAACTTGCCGTAGCTGACCCCCGCGTAGAAGGCGTCACGCTGGAGGTAGTCCATGCGATCAGCGTCGAGCTCGCCGCTCACGATTTGACTCAGCAGCGGAAAGTAATCGATCCCTTGCTCCACGAAGACGCCGCCCCGTTCGGGGTAGCGGCCGGTCACCAGATGGGCGACATCTTCAGCGACGGAGCCGAAGGGCGCGAGCGCCGCATCAACGAGCGGCCGAAGCTCTGACATGACGAGAATCGCTCTCGTGTAGTCCTCGTGACTCGCCTGCTCGAGGAGCTCGTCCGGAGTAAATCGGTCGAGCCCCAGCGCCGCTCGAATCGGCATCGACGGCTCGCTCGCGTGAGAGGCTGGAGGATGACCGACGTCGTGCAGCAGGACCGCGAGGCGCAGGACCTGACGAAATCGCGCTCGGCAGGCCTGCGAAAGCTCCCCACGCGATTCAGGGAAGAGCGCATCGAACATGCGCGTCGCGACATCCATCGCGCCAATGCCGTGCGCGTAGCGCGTGTGCGTCGCCCCTGGAAAAGCTTGGTCAGTGAAGCCGAGCTGTTTGATGCCACGGAGGCGCTGGTAGACCCGGCTGTCTACAATGGGCAGCTCAGCGCCCGTGATCGCGATACTGCCGTGGACGGGGTCTCGAATCGTGATCACTGAAGTGCCTCTGCAAAGAGCGTGTGGCTCGTGGCGTCCGTGACGCGCGCGCGAACCATCGCGCCCTGCTCATGCGGTCCGGGGGCGAGGACGGTCGTCTTGAAGCAGCTGCTCCGACCGACGAGGCACGCCTCGTTCTTGCGGCTGCGCCCCGTCACGAGCACTTCGATCTCTCGACCGACCATGTCGGCGTAGCGTTGGCGGCTGATCTCCTCTTGGACCGCGACGAGGCGCTTCAGTCGGTCGCCCTTGACCTCGGCCGAGACGTCGTCCGGTCGGGTTCGCGCCGCGCGTGTCCCCTCACGCTCGCTGTAGTGGAACATGAACGCGCCGTCGTACCGCACGTCCTGCACCAGCCGGAGCGTCGCCTCAAAGTCTTCTTCGGTCTCGCCCGGGTAGCCCACGATGATGTCGGTCGTGAGCGCGAAGTCGGGCAGCGTTCGACGAACGGCCTCGATGAGGCCGCGATAGGCCTCCTCGGTGTAGCCCCGTCGCATGTCCTTGAGGACCCGCGTGCTGCCGCTCTGGACGGGCAAGTGAATGTGCCGCCCGACCTTGGGCAGCGCCGCGAGGGTATCGAGCAGCCGCGGGCTGAAGTCGTTTGGGTAGGGAGAGGTGAAGCGCACCCGCTCGATGCCGTCGACGGCGTGAACGAGCCGCAGGAGGTCCGCAAAGTCGGTGCCACGCTCGTAGTAGCTCGAGACCGTCTGGCCGAGCAGGGTGACCTCTTTGAAGCCCTCGCTGGCCATCTGACGAGCCTCGGAGACGACCTCTTCGGGGGGGAGGCTGCGCTCTCGTCCGCGGACAAAAGGCACAATGCAGAAGCTGCAGAACTTGTCGCAACCTCTGACCACCGTGATCCAGCCGCTCACGCCGGGGACTCGGTCGACGGCCACGCCCTGATACTTTTCTTCGCGGTCGAGACGCACGTCGATCAACGGGTCGCGCTCTTCTTCGTCCCTCGCCCGGGTGAGCAGGTCGGGCAATCGACGGTAGGCGTCGGGGCCGACGACGAGGTCGACGTAGGGGGCCCGGGCCGTGAGGTCGTCACGCATGCGCTCGGCCATGCACCCGGTCACGCCGAGGACCATGCCGGGCTTCGCCGCCTTCATGGACTTGAGCCAACCCAAGCGACCGAAGATGCGCTCCTCCGCTCGCTCGCGCACTGCGCATGTGTTCAGCAGGACAACGTCCGCTCCCTCGGCCGTCGAGGCGATTTCGTAGCCCTGATGCCGCAGGAGACCGTACATAAGTTCTGAGTCGGCTTCGTTCATCTGACAGCCGTACGTCTCGATGAACACGCTGCGCGTCATGCCGCATCTCCTGGTCGTTGTCTCGCGAGCCGGCGGAAACTATCGGGGGGGGGGCCAAGGCGTCAAGCCGCCCCAGGGAACGTCTCCTCGGAGAGACTCGACTATCACGAACTTGGAACCGAACTTGGAACTTCAAACTCGCATCGCCCGTCTCGAGCGCCTCGTCGCGCTGAACAAGCGCGTCGTCGGTGAAGAGGACATCGTGCGGCTGCTTGAGATTGCGCTGAACAGCGTCATGGAATTTACGGAGGCTGATCGCGGCTTCGTCATGCTGCGCGAGGACGACGGCGAGCTTCGCGTGCGCGCCGCCCGCGGCCTCGACCGCACGATGCTGAAGGCCGACGGGATCCGCCCGAGTCGCGCCCTCACAGAGCGGGTGCTCAACGGCGGCGAAGCGGTCATCTCAGCCGACACGGGTGAGGACGAGCGCTTCAACGCCAGCGACTCGGTCCAGCAAATGGAGGTCCGCTCGCTCCTCGGCATGCCCGTTCGCGGACGGACGGTGGTTGTGGGGGCTTTTTTTCTGTACCGGACACGGGTGGGGGGCGGGCCCTTCGATGCCTCCGACCTCGCCCTCCTGCAGGACTTCTGCGATGTGGTCGCTGCTGCCGTCGAGATGCGCCGTCTGCTGGGTGCCCTCGAGGAAAAGAGCGCCGAGCTCACGGTGGCCAAGCAAGCGCTCGAAGACCTGAACGCGTCCCTGCGAGAGGATGTCGCCGCCAAGTCCATCGAGATCGCTCGCGCGGAGCGAGACCTCGAGGTGCAGACACGCGCCCTTCGCTCCAAGTACGCGTACCACAACATCGTCGCTCGATCGCCCCTGATGCACGACGTCTTCGATGTGCTCGATCGTGTCATGGACTACCCGGTACCTGTTCTGATTCAGGGGGAGAGCGGCACCGGCAAAGAGCTGGTGGCCCGTGCTCTTCACCATGGTGGGCCGAAAGCGGACCAACCCTTCCTGGCGATCAACTGCGCTGCGATTCCTGAGAACCTCTTGGAAAGCGAGCTCTTCGGGTTCAAGAAGGGCGCGTTCACGGGCGCGACCGCCGACAAGGACGGGCTCTTTCGCGCGGCGCGCTCTGGCACTGTGTTTTTGGACGAGGTCGGCGAGATGCCTCTGGCACTCCAGACCAAGCTGCTGCGCGTCCTGCAGGAGCGTGAGGTCAGGCCGATCGGCGCCCGGGATGCGGAGAAGGTCGACGCTCGCATTCTGGCCGCGACCAACCGTGACCTTCGCGCGGAGGTGGCCGCCGGACGCTTCCGGGAGGACCTCTACTATCGAGTCGCCGTCGTTGAGGTTGTGCTGCCCCCCCTGCGGGACCGCCTCGAAGATATCCCTGCCCTCGCCGAGTTCTTTCTCAGTCGGGTCGTGACCGAGTTTGGCCTGCCCCCCAGACGCCTGAGCAACGACGCCGTCCGCGCGCTGACGGTCTTCGCCTGGCCAGGGAACGTGCGGCAGCTTGAGAACGTCGTGAAGTCGAGCGTGATTCTCGCACGCGGCGAGAGCGTCGGGCCGGACGACCTTCGCTTGCCTCAGGTCGCCGAGCTCCCTGCGCGCCCCGCTCACCCCGTATCGTCGAGCGTCCTGAGCACCTCCGAGATCAAGACCCGCAGCGATTGGGAGGCGACAGAGCGCGACCGGATCCTCGAAGCGCTCGTGCAGGCGCGGTGGAACAAGAGCAAAGCGGCCGA
>CANLBD010000022.1 GCA_947488215.1 Myxococcales bacterium
CATGACCCCGCCGAACGCCCGCCGCTACGCTCGCGGCGCCTGAGCGGTCAGCCCATCGCGCCGCGGCGCACGCGACCAAAGGCCAGCGCGCCAACTGTGAGGGCGACGCACGTCCAAGCGAACGCGTCCCCGACCTGCTGATAGACCGTCTGGCTCTGCATCAGCGGCACGGCCGCCCGCAGGGTCTCCACGCCCGTCGGCGCGGTGTGCTGCACAATGCGCCCCGTGGGGTCGACGACCGCGCTGACGCCCGTGAGCGTCGGACGCAGGAGGGGCACGCGGTGCTCGATCGCGCGTGGGATCGTGAGCGCGAAGTGCAGCCAGCGCTCCGCAGTCAAGCCGAACCAGTCGTCGTTCGTGCCGTTCACGATGAAATGAGGCCGCTCCGCCGCGAGGCCGCGGGCGAACCCCGGCAGGATGCCCTCGTAGCAGACGAGCACGCCGATTCGGACCGGCCCGAGCCCCCACAGGTCCGCCTCGAGGGCCTTGAGCGTCGTGCCGGCGGCCATGTCACCTGCCGCGGGGATCATCTTGAAAATCCAAGGGAAGTACTCGCTGAACGGGATGTACTCGCCCCCGATCAATAGGTAGTTCTTGTCATATCGGCCCTGAACGCGACCGCCGTCGTCGAGCAGGAACACCGAATTGAAGTACGCGTCGGGCGTGTCGCCCTCGAAGCGCGGCGCGGGCCGCTCCGCGCGCGAGGTCGACCCGTAGAGCAGCGGCGTCGAGAAGCCACGCTGCGGCGCCATGCGGTCGTCGTAGCTCGTGCGCTTGGCCTTGTCCTCGCGCCAGTCGGCCACGAGCGGCACGCTGGACGGCCCGATCTGAGCGGCGCCATGTCGCGGGACCTCGGGCATCCGGTAGGCGCTCTCCGACCAGATGATCAGCTGCGCGCCATCGTCCTCGAGCGCCTTCGACAGGCGCTGCTGAACCAACAGGTGGTCGCGCGCTCGGTCGGGCGTCTCGGACTCAAAGATGCCGACGTCCCCCTCGACGAGGCCGACCTCGAGCTTGGGCGCGGCCTCGGCCTGCGCGTCGATCTGCGCGATGCGGATGAAGCCGTAGACGAGCGCGCCCGCCAGCATGGCCGCCGTCGACCAGGTCGCTGCGCGCGGCTGCGGACGCCCCTCGACCAGCGACCGACACCACAGAAAGAAGACTGCGTTCACGCGATATAACAGGAACGTGACGCCGTAGATGCCGGTCACGTCCACGATCTGCATGATCGGGGTGAACAGGTACTGGCTGTTCCCCATGTAGGCGGGGAAAATCCGGGGCGTCAGCAGCTCGACTGTGACCATCGAGAGCGGCGCGACCCACTGCACGGGCAGGCTCGTCGTGTTTGCGAGGCGATTGTTGACCCAGGCCCAGGCGCCCCACATCAACCCGACGTAGACGCTGTGCAGCGCCAACCCGAGGGCCGCAACCGGCGTCGGTAAGTGGCCAAATCGCTCGAGCATCTCCGCGATCCAGTAGTAACCGCCGGCGTTGATCAGCGTCCCGCAGGCGAGGCCCCACCGAAACGCCTGCTTCGGGTCCTTGTCGCGCAGCAGCCACAGCAGCGGGACATGACTCACCCACAAGAGCGGCCAGAACGTCCACTCCGGCGCGAGCGCGGTCGGAAACGCGATGAAGGTCATCACGGCCGCGAGCGCGCATAGCGTCAAGTCCCATGCGCGCCTCATGCGCGCAGCCCCTCGAGGCCGAAGCCCAATCGAAGCGCGCGCGGCACGACCGTCATTGTCGCAGGCAGCCGCCCCGGCTGCTCGCCGTCCATGTCCAGCAGCACAACTTGGTCGGGCGCCGTCGGCTCCGCGAGCAAGCGACGACCTCGCAACGACTCAATCTTCGGCAAGTCCAAGTGGCGTCCGGCATAGATGCGGCCCAAGCCTCGGACCACCTCAAGCGCGCCCATGTCCCCGACCAGCACCACGTCGAGCGCGCCGTCGGCCATGTCCGCGTTCGGCGCGATCTGCATGCCGCCGCCATAGAAGCGCGCGTTCGCGACGGCGACGCAGTTCACCGTGCGCTCCAAAGGCGGCGCTTGGTCGAGCGTGAGCCGAACGCGCTGATTGCGGTACGTCAGGCCGCCCCGGGCCACGCCGAGCAGGAATGTGAGGCGTCCGCCGAGCGCCTTGTTCGACTCGTTGACGATCTTGTCTACGAGCCCGCTCAAGCCGAGGGACGCGACATTCAGGAAGTAGGCGGCCGCCTCGTGACCCGCGCTCGTGGTGAACCGCAAGTGTCCGACGTCCACCGCCCGCACCTCACCCCTCAGCGCGCCGATCGCGGCGCGGGTCTCGGCAGGCAGGCCGAGGGTTCGGCGCAGGTCCCCGCCCGTGCCCGTAGGGATGATGTGCAGGGCCGCCGCGGGGACGAGCGGCGCTGCGGGCTCAAGGCCCGTGCCCTCGACCGGGGTCGAGGGCACGGGCCTTGAACCCGGTCGGCGGAAAGAAGCCCTGCAGCACCTCGTTGTGCGTGCCATCGCCGCCCACGGAGACAATCCGCGTCGCGCCGCTCTCTAGCGCACGCCGGACGAGCGCGCCCGCCTGCCGCGGCCCCGAGGTCAAGCCCACGCTGAAGTCGCCGAGCTCGGCGCGGAGCTCGGTCGCCAGAGTAGGCCAACGCGCCCCTGTGCGCCCGTTCGCGCTGGCGGGGTTCACGCAGACGAACGTGGACGCGCTGCTCGACATATACTCCCCTCGTGTCCTCGCCGAATACGACGCCCTCCCCGCCGAATCAAGCCGCGTCGCGTCTGGCGTCGCTCTCAATCGCGGCGCTGCTCGCGTGGCCTTCTCCTGCGCCCGCCGACAGCGCCTTCGACCCCCTGCTCGACGCTGAGCCGCCCTCCAACGCGCAGCGCCCGTGGCGCCCACCCGTGTCGGCCTCGGGCTTTCAGATCGGTGCTTCTCTGGTCGGCTACGGGGGCCGCGTACGCGCACGCCTCGAGCGCGACCTGAGCCGCCTTGAGCGGGGCGGCGGCGCCGGGCTCGAGGTCGCGCTCGGTGGCCGAACCCAAGGCGCAGTCGAGGTCAGCGTGCGGGCGGGCGCAGGCTTGGGTTCCAGCGTCGTCCCCCGGACAGACGCCGTCGCGCTCGCCTACGATGCCTATCTGGAGCCCAGCGTCACCGCCGAGGTCGCGCGCGGCACGCGATGGGCGCTGCGCGCAGGCGGCGGCGGCTCGCTGTGGGCCTTCGATATCGACCCCACCGGCGCTTCGCAGCTCGCGCTCGGGCCGGCGGTGAGCCTCTCGGGCGCCCGCACGCTCGACCCCCGAAGCGAGGTGGTCGTCGACCTCACCGCGGTCGCGGCTTGGAATGTCTTCGCCTACGACGCCTCCCAATCACCGGGCGAGGCAGCGCAGTTCGCGCCCTTGCTTCGACTCGGGCTCGGCTACCGTCTGCGAGGATTCTGACACGCGCGGCGGCTTGCCTCGCCGGACACTTGGACATACCGTCCGGACATCGTCGACAAGGGGGAGTCGCGACACCGTGCCACAGGACCCACAGGCGTCACCGGGCGCCGACTTGCCGATCCGTGTGCTGCTCGCCGAAGACGATGACGACCACGTCACGCTCTTGCGCCGCGCGATCCGGGGCTACCCCCGCGAGATCGAGCTCACAGTCGCTCGAGACGGCCAGGAGGCCGTCGAGTTCCTCCGCGGTCGGACAGAGAGCCGACCGGACCTGATCCTGCTCGACATGAACATGCCGAAGCTCACGGGCCTCGAGGTCCTCCGCACGGTCAAGTCGACCGACTCGCTCGACGCCATCCCCACGGTCATGTTGACGACCAGCGCGCGAGACGAAGACCGCGCCGCCAGCATGACCTCGGGCGCCGACGACTACATCATCAAGCCCGTCAACTTCCGAAAGTTCTCCGAGGCGATGTACGCCCTCCTCGACCGCTTCTTCGCGACCGCCTGACCCGGCCGAGAAACACAAAAACCCGCACCAGTCCAAAGACCGGTGCGGGTGGCTCAGGCGTTCGCCGCCCGAGCCGAAGGTTCGGGCTCGGCGATCGCCGGCTGCAGTTCCATGTAGGGGACCTCGAGCTGCGCGTACACGCGCACTGAATCGACACTCTCGAGCCCAAGCGCCTCGGCCAGCCCCACGGCGTCGTGGAACCGGGCCCAGTGCCCGAACGCAAAGGTATGACGCAGCACGTGAGAGGACGCGTCGACACGCGCAAAGGCCGCGTGCTTTCTCAGGATGCGCTGGACCGCGTTCGGCGTGAGCCGTCCGCGTTCACCGACAAAGAGTGGCCACTCCGCCGGCGGCCCCTCACACCCAAAGGGCATCGGGGACGTCGGCACAGCGTTCACCTGGGGTAGCCGGCTCAGGTCGACCGCGGGCACTCGGTGGGTCGGCGGCCAGCCTCCGGTCGCCGGCAGGACGATTTCACCGTCCTCCGGCACCTCGAGCAGCCCCCGCTCCGCCAAGCTCCACGCGATCTTGCGCGCCGTCCGTGTGGGCAGCTCGACCGCCCGAAGCCGCGGGTTTGAGATCCGCAGTCGGCCGGTCGAGAAGTCCACGTCACCGACATCGAGCGTCGTGAGCTCACCGACCTTCATTCCGGTGTCCAGCAGGGCGTACAGGATGGCCTGGTCACGGCGACAGCCGCGCACGTCCACCTGCTGCAGGAGTCGATGGACCTCGCCGTCCGCGAGCACGCGCACGACCCGGTCCTCTCGGTCTCCCGCTTCGGACTCGAAGCGCTCTCGCGCCGCGAGGCCGCCGCCGCTGTTGCCCCCGCCGTCGTCTCCCCCGCTCGCCTCGGACAGCCACCGGCCGTAGGTGCGCGCAAAAGCCAGACGCCGAGTGAGCGTCGCCTGACTCTTGCCGCGCGCCTTGCCGGCCTCCCGCCAACCCACCACGACCTCGGCGTCGAGCGCCTGAGCCGAGAAGGGCTGACCGAAGGCACGCCGGTACCAGGCCGCGAGGTCCTGCCAGTCCGAGCGATAGGAGCGGGCCGTAGCCTCGCTCCGACCGCGCGTCGTCAGCCAGTCCACAAACTGACCGAAACGCGCGTTCTCGTCGGACGTGGCGAAGTGACATGCGTTTGCGTTCATGTCGCGTTCACCTCCATTTCTGGTTCACCCGCGTGGGTGTCTTACTGCAGCAGGGTCAGCGCCGACTGGGGCTGCGCGTTGGCCTGCGCGAGCACCGTCGTCGCCGCCTGCTGCAGGATCTGGTTACGGCTGAGGTTGGCAGTTTCCACCGCGAAGTCCGCGTCGAGGATTCGACTCCGCGCGGCGGCTGCGTTCTCGCTGACCGTCGTGAGGTTCGTGATCGTCGACTCGATCCGGTTCTGGAGCGCGCCCATTCGGGAGCGGTTCGCAGAGACCTGTGCGATGGCGCGGTCGACCTGGAGCAGCGCGAGGTTGGCGCCGTCCCGCGTGCTGACGTCGACCGTGGCGACCGACTGGACACGCGAGACACCGATGATCGCATCGTCCGTGAAGCCGATGAGACCCTCGTCGGAGCCCGTCACCTGGTATTGCTTGGTCGAGTGCAGCGTCACCGTCGCCAAGACGACGTCCGAGCCAGCCGCCGCCCGCAGACCCGTGATGCTGCCGCCGTTACCGACGGCCTCCACCTCGATGTTGCGGCCGTCCTCGCTCGTGAGCTGCACGCGGCCGTCGAGGTCGATGGACGCGAGCACGCCCGTCTGGTCCGACACGCCGTTGATGGCCTCGACGAGGACTGAGCCGGCGTCGTCGGCGATCACGTTGACGCCGGTCACAACCACACCGTTCACACGGATGAAGTTGTTCTGGTCCAAGGTGCCGCCTGCGATGGCGCCGAAGCCATCGCGTGTGTTGCGGTTCGCATATGCGCTGACGCCGGTGAAGGCGGTCGCATCGTTGATGGCCGCAGCCTTGGCGATGGCAGACGCCGTCTGCAAGGTGGTCGACAGGGTGTCATCGACCACCTGTGTCGTGCGAATCGAGGTGCCGTTGATCGCGAGATCGTCGGCGCTGTCGATGGCCTGCGTGGACACAGCCGTGCCGGTGTACACCGCGTGTCGACCGAGACTGTTCGCCCGAGCGTCTTCGATGCGAATCGAGACACTCTGCCGAAAGTCCATGCCTACATGGAATCGCTTTTCAAAGAACGAGCCGTCCAGGATGCGCTGCTGGTTGAACGTCGTGCTGTTGCCGATGCGCCCGAGCTCCTCCTTGAGCTGTGCCACTTCGTCTTGAATGGCGCTCCGGTCCACTTCCGTGTTCACGTCTGACGCGGCTTGCACTGAGAGCTCGCGGATGCGCTGCAGAATGCTGTTGCACTCTTGAAGCGCGCCTTCCGCGACCTGCACCAGTGAGATCGCGTCATTTGCGTTTCTCACGGCCTGGTTGAGGCCACGAATCTGACTCGTGAAGCGCTCGCTGATCGAGAGGCCGGCGGCATCGTCACCTGCGGTGTTGATGCGCAAACCGCTCGACAAGCGGGCAAAGCTCTTGGACAGCTTGCCTGAGGAGAAGAGCAAGTTTCGCTGCGCGTTGAGCGCAGCTGAGTTGGTGTTTACAAAGAGACCCATCACGTCCTCCATGACCGAGCCGCGCTTCGCCCGAAGGCGTGGGTGTGCGCGGCCGGAATCGCCCGACCGATCATTGGTCAGGCTCTACGTTTGGATTGCGTTGGGGGCGGGGCTGCTCAGAATTGAGTCGCGGCTCCCCGTCAACTGCGCTGACTTCGAACGTCCCGATGCGGTCCGTGACCCGTTATGAGCCGGGTAAGTGGCTCGAGTCCGGGTCGCGAGACCGGCGAGGAGGGCGTTCGATGGTCGGCGGGACGCCATGAGTGGGCGGCCTCACCGCGCAGAAGTGCGATGGGTCTGTTCCAGGCGCCACCCTCGAGGGCGGAGTCCCCGAGTAGTGACGCGAAGATGCTTCACGAGTCCGATTTTCAGAGAGCTGTGGCGCGCTCGACCTCAGCACCTGCGTGTCCGGCGGGCCCGCCGCTGGCGGTCCCCTCCCTTCTCGCAGCATGTCGATGTCGACGTCCTGTCTGGGCTCTGTGTCCGGGCCGTGCCAGGGAGGCCTCGTCTCGAGTCGCCTCCCTATAAACACGGCCCTGCGCCTCTGCCTGGCCCCCCCAGGTGGCCTGTCAGGCCGCCTCGGAGGGCGTCGCTTGCGCCCTCGGGTGATGGTGGTCATGGTGCCCGAACCTCAGCCCTGAAGGAGCGACAGCACGTTCTGGGCACCGGCGTTCGCCTGAGCCAGAATCGAGGTCGCGGCCTGCTGGAGCACCTGGTTCTTGGACAGGTTCGCCGACTCCATCGCGAAGTCCGCGTCCATGATGCGGCTTCGGGCGGCTGTGGCGTTCTCGGACACGGTCGTCAGGTTCGACACCGTGGTGTCGAGGCGGTTGTTGATGGCGCCGAGCTCCGCGCGGTCTTTGGTGACCTGCTTGATGGCACGGTCCGCGATGAGCAAGGCCAAGTTGGCGCCGTCTCGACTACTGATGTCGATGCTCTGCACCGCCTGGGTCGTACTCACGCCGATCAGGGCGTTGTCGGTGAACCCGAGGAAGCTCTCGTTCGCCCCGCTCATGGCGAACTGGTCCTCTGAATGGAGCGTCACGGTCCCCGTGGTCACCCCCGCCGCGCCCAGGCCCGAGATGGCGGCGCCATTGCCGCCGAAGGTGAGCTCGATGTTGCGACCGTCCTTGGCCTCGAGCTGGATTCGACCCGCTTGGTCGCGGCTGGCGATGACGCCGGTCTGGTCGAACTCCGCGTTGATGGCCTGGATGAGCGCGTCACCCGCGTCGTCGGCGGCCACGGTGAGGCCCGTGATCGTGACGCCGTTGATGACAATGTTATCGGTCTGGTCGAGCGTGCCGCCCACGACCGCCCCCGAACCGGCGCGCACCGACGAGTTCACGTAGGCCGAGACCCCCGTGAACGCCGTCGAGTCGTTGATGGCCGCGGCCTTCGCGATGGCCGACCCCGTGGCGAAGGTCGTGCTGATCTTGTCGTCCTCGATGCGGGTGGCCCGCACGGTGACGCCGTTCAGGAAGATGTCACCCGCGGCGAGCGCGTTCGTGGTGACCGTCGCCCCGGTGCTCACGGCCCACCGGCCCAGGGTCTCCGACCGAGCGTCTCGCACCCGGACCCGGACGGTCTCCCGGAAGTTGATGCCGACGTGGAAGAACTTGTCCTGGAACGACCCGTCGAGCAGCTTCTGGCCGTTGAAGGTCGTCGTTTCGCCGATGCGCTGGAGCTCGCCCTGCAGCTGCTCGACCTCGTCTTGCAGCGCCTGACGGTCCGACTCGGTGTTCACGTCCGAGCCGGCCTGCACCGACAGCTCGCGGATACGCTGCAGGATGTTCGTCGTCTCCTGGAGCGCGCCTTCAGCGACCTGCACCAGCGAGATGGCGTCGTTCGAGTTCCGCACGGCCTGGTTCAGGCCGCGGATCTGGCTCGTGAACCGCTCGCTGATGGAGAGACCGGCGGCGTCGTCGCCCGCGGTGTTGATCCGCAGACCGCTCGACAACCGCTGGAAGCTCTTGGCCAGCTTGCCGCTCGAGAAGAGCAGGTTGCGCTGGGCGTTCAGCGATGACACGTTCGTGTTGATGATGAGTCCCATGTGTCGTCCTCCGTGACTTGCCGCGCCGTCCCCACATCCGGCGGGGGCGTTTTTCCTTGCGCGGCAACCTTCGGGCGCTAACGGGCGGGGAATTCCGCTGCGTCAGGCGTCCCTTTGTGAATCGTTCGATGTGTAAGTGTTCGCTTCCTCTCGAGCTCAGCGTTCGGGGCGGGCACGCCTCCGTTTGCTCAGGGTCGAAGCCAGCGGCGCGCCGCTCGGCCTGGGGAACTCGGTGAACTGGTGCCTGGGTGGCCTGTCGAGCGCTCGCGCGGCCGGCGGGTCCCTGGGCCTCAGGCTGTCATGCCTGTCCTCGGGGCCTCGCCTCCGCAAGGCGAGCGCCTGACTGTTATTCGGTTGCCTGCGCCTCGCCCGCCTGGGCCTCGCCGCGCGACTGCGTAAGTGGCTGCGTGTCATCATGGGGCGTCGACCTCAGCCGCCCTGCAGCAGGCTCAGGACCTGCTGGGCCGAGGAGTTCGCCTGCGCCAAGATGGACGTGCCGGCCTGCTGGAGCACCTGGTTACGCGCCAGGTTCGCGGTCTCGAGCGCGAAGTCGGCGTCCAAGATGCGGCTGCGCGCGGCGCTCGCGTTCTCGGACACGGTCGTCAGGTTCGAGATGGTCGAGTCGAGGCGGTTCTGCACCGCGCCGAGCTGGGCGCGGTCGGCGGTGACCTGCTTGAGCGCACGGTCGATGATGAGCAGGGCGAGGTTCGCGCCGTCTCGGGAGGACACGTCCACCTTGTCGATGGATTGCTGTGTGCTCACACCGATGAGGGCGTTGTCCTGGAACCCGATGAAGCCCTCATTATTGCCTGTGACCTGGTACTGACCCTCGGAGTGGAGCGTCACCGTGCCTGTGGTCACGCTGGACGCGAGCGCGGCGTTGGGCGCCAGGCCGGAGATCACGCCACCCTGTCCGTTGAAGACCAGCTCGATGTTTCTGCCGTCGTTCGCGGTGAGCTGGATGCGTCCGTTCGCGTCTCTGGCGGCGACCACACCTGTCTCATCAAACTCAGCGTTGATGGCTTGAATCAGCGAGTCGTTCGCGTCGTCGGCGGCCACGGTGAGGCCGGTGATGGTGACGCCGTTGATGACGATGTTGTCGTTTTGGTCGAGCGTGCCCCCCGCGACGCTCGCCACGCTGGCGCGCACCGCTGGGTTGGCGTAAGCCGACACCCCCGTGAATGAGGTCGAGTCGTTGATCGCTGCGGCCTTCGCGATGGCCGAGCCCGTGGCGAACGTGGTGCTCACCGTGTCGTCCTGCGCCCGGGTCGAGCGCACCGTCACGCCGTTCAAGAAGAGGTCGCCCGCCGCCAGGGCGTTGGTCGTCACGGCGTTCCCGGTTTGCACGGCCCAGCGACCGATCGTCTCGGCGCGAGCGTCTCGGACCCGGACACGCACAGACTCGCGAAAGTTCATGCCCACGTGGAAGAACTTGTCCTGGAAGCTGCCGTCGAGGAGCTTTTGACCGTTGAAGGTCGTCGACTCGCCGATTCGACCGAGCTCCTGCTGGAGCTGGCTGATCTCTTCGTTGAGCGCCTCACGGTCGGCCTGTGTGTTCACATCCGAGGCCGCCTGGACCGACAGCTCACGCATCCGCTGCAAGATGCTCGTCGTCTCCTGGAGCGCGCCTTCAGCGACCTGCACCAGTGAGATGGCGTCGTTCGCGTTGCGGACAGACTGGTTCAAGCCGCGGATCTGACTGGTGAACCGCTCGCTGATCGACAGACCCGCCGCGTCGTCGCCTGCGGTGTTGATCCGCTGGCCGCTCGACAAGCGCTGGAAGCTCTTGGCCAGCTTGCCCGTCGAGAAGAGCAAGTTCCGCTGGGCGTTGAGCGAAGAGACATTCGTGTTGATGATGAGACCCATGTGCGTCCTCCATGACGTTGCCGGTCACCGCGCGCGCATCGCGCTCTCGCGGCCCGGCGATTTTCGGGGCGACACACCATGTGTCGCGCCCAGTGTTCGCCCTTCCGTGGGCGGTTTGTGATTCAGTAAACGTACTCCGCCGGCCTCACGCCGCGCAGAGCGCCATATCTGCCCGCCGCTGGTCGCTTGAGCGCCGGCGGTCCGCGGGCTTCTGCGCGGCCTCGAGCGCCCGAACCTGGACCATGACCCAGACCTGCTCCGCGACCTCGACGTCGGCGAAGCTGCTCCCCGCTGCAGCGCCCATCTGTTCGAGCAGGTCCGTGAACGGCCCCACGTGCGTGATGGTTGTCTTCAGCATGATGACTCTCCTTCGACGCTGCGTTCGGGTTAGGCCGCGCACTGCGCCAGGTCGACAGACCGACGCTCGACTGGGTTGCGGTTGAGGGCGCGCGCGGTCGCGCGGCGAGCGGTGGCGCGGTTGGGCGTCGTCTCCGGTCGGCGAGTCACCTTGCGCTTGGCCGTCTCGAAGGCCTCGTAGGCCCGAATCTGGAGCATAACCCAGACCTCCTCGGCGAGGTCGACGTCCTGGATGCTGCTCGTGGCGGCGGCGCTCATCTCTTCAAAGAGCGACTCGACCCACTGGACCTGCATTGAGACAGACTTCGACATTTTGTCCTCCATGACACCAGCGGCCGCACGTCGTGCGCGCGCGCCGGTTTGTTGACGCGGTCCCATCCGTGGGCCGCGGGTTGACTTTATCGGGAGCGACGACCGCCGCGGGCGCGACGTCGTCGAGCGACACTTATCCGGGCTCAGCCGCCCTGGAGGAGGCTGAGGACCTGCTGGGGCTGCTGGTTCGCCTGCGCGAGGATAGACGTGCCGGCCTGCTGCAGAACCTGGTTGCGACTCAGCGAGGCGGTCTCCATCGCGAAGTCGGCGTCCAGGATGCGGCTGCGGGCGGCGTTCGCGTTCTCGACCGTCGTCGACAGGTTCGAGATGGTCGAGTCGAGGCGGTTCTGCACGGCGCCGAGCTGGGCGCGGTCCGAGGAGACCTGGCCGATGGCGCGGTCGACGATGAGCATCGCGAGGTTGGCGCCCTCACGCGTCGTGATGTCGATGGAGTTCACGGCCTGCGCGTTGTTCACGCCGATGAGCTGGTTGTTCGCGAAGCCGATGAAGGCCTCGTTCGCGCCGCTCGCGGTGTACTGGTCCTCCGAGTTCAGCGTGACAGTGCCCGTGGTGACGCTCGAGGTGTTCGTCGGGGACAAGCCGGAGATGACGCCACCAGTGCCGGTGAAGGACAGCTCGATGTTGCGGCCGTCGGTCGCCTCAAGCTGGATTCGACCGGAGGAGTCCCGCGTCGCCAGGACGCCTGTGAAGTCGAACTCGGCGTTGATGGCGTTGACGAGCTGGTCGTTCGCGTCATCCGCGGAGACGCTGATGCCGGTGATCGTGCGGCCGTTGATGACGACGTTGTTGGACTGGTCGAGCACGCCGCCCGCGATGTTCGCGACGCTGGCCCGCACCGCCGGGTTGGCGTATGCCGAGACGCCCGTGAACGACGTGGAGTCGTTGATGGCGGCGGCCTTCGCGATGGCCGAGCCCGTGGCGAAGCTTGTGCTCACCGTGTCGTCCTCGGGGCGCGTCGAGCGCACCGTGACGCCGTTGAGGAAGAGGGAGCCCGCAGCGAGCGCGTTGGTGCTGACCGGAGCGCCCGTGAACACCGCCCAGCGACCCAGGATCTCGGAGCGCGCGTCGCGCACCCGCACCCGCACCGTCTCGCGGAAGTTCTGACCGACGTGGAAGAACTTGTCGGTGAACGAGCCGTCGAGCAGCTTCTGGCCGTTGAAGGTCGTGGTGTCACCGATGCGCTTGAGCTCGTCCTTCAGCTGGTCGATCTCGGCCTGAAGCGACTCACGGTCGGCTTCAGTGTTCACGTCCGAGGCGCCCTGCACCGCGAGCTCGCGGATGCGCTGGAGGATGCTCGTGCTCTCCTGGAGAGCGCCTTCCGTCACCTGAACGAGCGAAACTGCATCGTTGGAGTTCCGGATGGCTTGGCCGAGGCCACGAATCTGGCTGGTGAAGCGCTCGCTGATCGCGAGGCCCGCAGCGTCATCGCCCGCGTTGTTGATGCGCTTGCCGCTCGCGAGGCGCTCAAAGCTCTTGTTGAGCTTGGCCGTCGAGAACGTCAAGTTCCGCTGGGCGTTGAGAGAAGCAATATTGGTGTTGATGATGAGACCCATGACACGTCCTCCATGACGTTTGTGCATCGCGTCCGTGCGATGCTGTTAGCGGGGAGCCGCTCCTTGAGCGGTCGCCACGAACTCGAGGTCTGCGTCCATGCTGACCCCGAAGAAAAGACACTGTGGTGTAAAGAGCAGCCCGTTACCGGACCTGGAATCGGAGTCGGAACCTGTGTCGGCGCGGGACCCTTCGCCCGCCCCCGAGGTGCGCTCGGGTGACCGCGGGCACGGACAAGGGCTTCACCCCTTCCCGTTCCGCCGCGTCGATGATCGCTCGCTCACAGTCGGCCAGCAGCTTTGCCATCTGCTGACTCACGGACGATACGCTGAAGATGGCTGCGTCGAAGGCGTCCATCGCGCGGCCTTCAGCTTCGTCCGCCGCGGAGCGCGACCGGCCTCATGCCGATTCGCCCCGCGTGGTTTTCCGACTCCAGCTCCTCATCCGGCTTATGACGCCCCAGGTACAGGCGCGTCGTCTCCAGGCATTCGTGCCCCAGCACGTCCGCCAACCCCACCAGGTCCCCTTGAGACTCGGCCAGGAAGGCTTCTGCGAAGGTGTGCCGCAGCACCTGCGGGGACACCTTCACGTTGGCGAAGGCACAGTACTTCCGAACCAACCGCTGGACCGCGTTCGCCGTCAGCGACCCCCGCTCCCCATCCCAGATGGGGCCGTCGTGGTCACCGCGCTCGTCGAACCAGCTCCGCAACTTCTTTCGGGCGACCGCCCCGACCTCGACCCGACGCGAGCGGCCCTTCGGGTCGTCGAGTCGAATCAGGCCCGTCCGGGCACCCAGCCCCAGCTGCTCGCGGCGCAGGCTCACCAGCTCGCTCACCTTGAGTCCTGTCTGGAGCAAGGTGAAGATGATGGCCTGGTCGCGCACGCCGGCGCGGCTCTCAACCTCTTTCAGGAATCGTCGCAGCTCGATGTCCGACAGCGCGCGGGGTTGACGCGGCGCCTGATGGGCCGCCTCCAGCTTTCGCACCTCGCGGGCCACGTTCTCCGTCAGCAAACCCGAGGTCCGCGCGAAGTCCGTGTACCTCTTCAGGAACACGAGCTTGCGGTTGATGGTGGCCGGGGTCATCCCCTTCGCCACCAGGTTCGCCTTGAAGGCCGTCGCTGTCTCCGTACCCATTACATCGACAGCGAAGGGGGAATCATGAGAAGAAATCCACCATTCGCACAGCCCAACCCAGTCGCTCGTGTACGAGTCGATCGTCTTGCGGGCGCGACCGCGCGAGGCCAAGTCGGCCACGAAGGCGCCGAAGAGCGCGCTCTCGTCGGACGTGCAGATGACTCGGCTCGAGCCGCTCACGGACGTGGTGCTTCGGGTCGCAAGGTGACGCATGTGGATTCTCCTCGAGAGGTTCGCGCGCTTGTCGCGCAGGACGCTCAGTGATGCTCGACGCCCACGCCCGTGGGGACCGTCTCAGCCGTTTTGAAGCAGGGCGATGACTTGCTGCGCGCTCTGATTGGCCTGGCCCAGCACCGAGATGCCGGCCTGCTCGATGATCTGCCCGCGCGAGAGCGCCGTCGACTCGACCGCGAAGTCCGCGTCCAAAATCCGACTGCGAGCGGCCGCGCTGTTCTCCGACGTGGTCGTCAGGTTGCTCAGCGTCGTCTGCAGCCGGTTCATCATCGCGCCCAGGTTGGCTCGGTCCTGAGCGATGTCCTGCAGCGCGCGGTCGAGCTTGAGGATGGACTCATTCGCGTTGAAGCGCGTGGTGACATCCAGCGTCGTCACCGCGTCGACCGACGTCACCAGCTCGGCGTGGCCGACTGGCATACCGACCGCGCCGTTGTTGGCGCCGCCGAGCGTCCAGGCCGTGTCGCTGTACAGATTGAGCGCCCCGGTCTGCACTGTGTTCGCGGCGATCCCGGTGATCGCACCGCCCGCGCCGTTGACCTGGACCTCGATGTTGCGGCCGTCCTCTGCCGTGAGCACCACGCGGTGGTTCGCGTCGAGCGAGGCCGACACGCCCGTGCGGTCGAAGACCTCGTTGATCGCCTGCACCAGCGTGCCCGCGGCGTCGTCCGGCGACACATTCACAGACGAGATGATCTGACCGTTGACCACGATGTTGTCGGCGCCCGTCATGACACCGCCGCCGATGGCGTTCGGAAAGGTCAGGACGGCCGGCAACACCTTGGCGGTGACGCCGGTGACCGCCGTGGAGTCATTGATGGCGCGGGCCTTCGCGATGGCCGAGCCATCGGGGTTGACCGTCGAGAGCGCGTCATCGACCGCCTGCGTCGCGCGGACCGGGTTGCCATTGATGGTCAAGTCACCCGCGGCGAGGCCGATGACAGGCACATTGACCCCCGTGAAGGTCGCCTGACGGCCCAGCGCCGCGGGGCGAGCGTCGCGGATCGACACGCCGACGGTCTCATTGGCGTAGGCGCCGATGTGATACGTCGCGCCGGCGAACGAGCCGTCGAGGATCGACAGGCTGTTGAAGCGCGTCGTCGAGCCGATGCGGTCGAGCTCGAGGACGAGCTCGCTGACCTCGGCCTGAAGGGCGACGCGGTCCGCGGTGGTGTTCGTGTCGTTCGCGGCCTGAACCGCGAGCTCACGCATCCGCTGCAGGATGTTGGTGCTCTCCCCGAGGGCGCCCTCAGCCACCTGCGCGACCGAGATCGCGTCGTTGGCGTTGCGGGTCGCCTGCGCCAGGCCGCGGAGCTGGGCGCCGAAGCGCTCGCTCACCGCCATGCCGGTGGCGTCGTCCCCCGCCGTGTTCAGGCGGAGACCCGATGAGAGCCGCTGGAACGCGCGGTCGAGCCGCGACGAGTTCAGCGTGATGTTGCGCTGGGCCACCAGCGCGGAGACGTTCGTATTCAAGTAGATTCCCATGTCTCCTCCTTGGAAACCCCCGTGTGGGCTGTGCCCACCCGAGGCCGGCGTCCATGCCGATTCGGGAGCTCACCCGGACTCCTGTCCAGTTGTGTGAGCGCTTCAGTGATGCACAGAACCTTCGGTCATCGGGGCGCCCATCCTGGGTCGCCTTCGGTGCCGCTTACACCCCTTTCATCGACGGCTCGGGGCGGGTCTTGAGAAAAAAGTGCGGGGTTCTCGTTCGACGTTATCCGGCGAGCGCGCCGCCCCTTATCGGGCGCACCCCGCTCGCTTATCGGGCGCCGAAATAAAATGTGCCGTCCGGGCCCGCGGTCTGGTGGCACAGGTCGCACGTGTCGGGGTCGGCGTCGATCGAGCGGCGCGTCGCGGGGTCGAAGCTCTCGTAGACCCAGCCGCCGTAGGGGCCGTCTGCAGTGCGCCTGCGAACGTCAATTCGGCTGATGACCTCGTCCTCACCGGGGACGATGCTCTCCTTGACGAGGACGGCCCCGATCGGCAAGCGCCCGCGCCCATCGGGCCGCGCGCCCGGTCCCTTATAGGATCGCCAGTACGTCGCGGAGCCGTCGTCGAGGACCATGTCGCGCGCAGGCCAGCGCCGATAGCCTGTGGGGAACCCCGCGTTCCCCTCAGGTGCCGGGGCGAGGGCGCGCGCGTCGCCCCCTCCACCGTCTGAGCGCCCGAGGCCACCACAGGCGAGGAGCGAGAGCGCGCAGGCCAAGAGCAGGCCTGCGCGGCGTCGAGAGAGGTCGAACATGGCCGAGAGTGTGCCGCCGCCGCTCGACCGGCGCAACGGCGACGTCCCGCGGCCGTTAGACGCCCGCCTGGGCCTTGACGAGGGCCACGACGTCGCCAAAGGCCGCGACGAGCTGCGCCGGGGCCTTGCCGCCCGCTTGCGCGAAGTCGGGCCGACCGCCGCCCTTGCCGTCTACGCGCTCCGCGAGCGCCTTCACGAGGTTCCCCGCGTGAAACCGCTTGTCGCCCCGCGTCTCGGGACCGATCGCGCCGAGCAGCGCCGCCTGGCCGTCCACCTCGGCGCCGAGCAGCACGATGGCCTTCGGCGCCTTGTCGCGGATGCGGTCTGCGAGCGCGGCGAGCGTCTCCCGGGAGTCGACCTCGACCACGGCGGCCACAACAGGCACCCCGCCGACGTCCACGGCGCGACCGATGAGCGCGTCTGCGTCGTTCGCCGAGCCGCCTTGCCGCGCCTTGTCGAGCGCACGCCTCAGCGCCTTGATCTCGTCGTTGAGCTGCTCGATCCGACCCGGCAGGCGCGCCAGCTCCGGGGTCTTGGCCAGCTCGGCGGCGCGGTCGAGCAGCGCCCGCTCCTCGCGCCAGAGGGCGTCTGCCGCGTGGCCCACCACGGCCTCGATGCGGCGCACGCCCGCGGCCACGCCTGTCTCGGCGGTGACACGCAGGTGCCCGATGTCGCCCGTGCGGCGCACGTGGTTGCCCCCGCACAGCTCGAACGAGTCCGCGCCGGCGCGGACCGTCCGAACGCGCTCGCCGTACTTCTCGCCGAAGAGCGCCACGACGCCCTGCGCCTTGGCGTCGTCGAGCGCCACGTCCTCGTGAATGTGGACGTCGTCGTTGCGGCGAATACGGGTGTTTACCCACACCTCGAGCGCGTGGATTTGCTCGGCCGTGAGCGGCTTGCTGTGGCTGTAATCAAAGCGCAAACGGTCGGGCTCAACGACCGAGCCCTTTTGCTCGACGTGCGCGCCCACGGTCTGCTTGAGCGCCGCGTGCAGCAAGTGGGTCGCGGTATGGTGGATCGTCTTCTGGGCGCGGCGCGCCGCGTCCACATCGCACCGGACGAAGTCCGTCGCCGTGAGGCCGTTCAGGCTGCCGCGCACGCAGCGCCCGAAGTGGTGGACCATGCCGTTGACCTTCTGGACGTCGGTGACCTCGATCTCGAGGCCGCCCGCCGAGATGCGGCCGTGGTCGGCCACCTCGCCGCCGCTCTCGGCGTAGAAGGGTGTGCGGTCGAGCACGACCTCGACGCGCTCCCCTTCTTGGCGCCAGCGCACCACGCGGGCCTCGAGCGTCTCGTGACCGTAGCCGGCGAAGCCCTGCCCGCCCGCGTCGACGAGGACCTGCCACTCGCCGCCTTCGTCTGCGTAGAAGCGGCCCGCGGCGCGGCTGCGCTCCCGCTGTGTCTCCATCTCGGACTGAAAGCCCGCCTCGTCCACGCTGAAGCCATGCTCCGCCGCGACGATGCCGGTCAGGTCGACGGGAAAGCCGAAGGTGTCATGCAGCACGAAGGCCTCGGAGCCGGTGATGACACGCGACGCGTCCGAAGCCTTGGACTGGATCATCTCGGAGATACGCGCCATGCCGCGGTCGATCGTCGAGAAGAACCGGCCCTCTTCCTCTTGGAGCGAGGCCTGGGTGTTCTCGACGACGTGCGTCGGCAGGTCATAGATGCCGTCGAAGACCTCGGCGACCACGGGCGCCAAGCGCCACAGGAAGGGGCCGTCGAAGCCGAGCAAGCGCCCGTGCCGCACGGCGCGCCGCAGGATGCGACGCAGCACGTAGCCGCGCCCCTCGTTGCTGAACTGCCCCCCCTCGCTCAACACGAAGGTGAGCGAGCGCAGGTGGTCGGCGATGACCTGCAGGTGAATCCGCTGCTCCGGGTGGTTCCAGTCCGCCTTCGACAGCCGCGCGGCCGCCTGAATGATGGGCTGAAAGATGTCCGTCTCGTAGGCGCTCACCTTGTCCTGCAGGATCATGGTGATGCGCTCCATGCCCATGCCGGTGTCCACGGACTGGAACGCGAGCGGCGTGTAGGTGCCGTCTTCGCTCCGGTCGGACTCCATGAACACGTTGTTCCAGAACTCCATGTAGCGGTCGCCGGCGCCGCCCATGACGTTCGTCGGACCGGTGCCTGCGCGCTCGCCGAGGTCGTAGTAGAGCTCGGTGCAGGGGCCGCAGGGCCCCGTGGGTCCCATCGACCAGAAGTTCTCGTCGTCGCCCTTGTCGATGTCGCCGAAGCGATAGATGCGCTCGCGCGGCACCCGGATCTCGTCGAGCCACACGTTGTAGCTGAAGTCATCTGTCTTATAGACCGAGACGTGCATGCGCGTCGGGTCGAGGCCGTAGACGTTCACGCTGAGGTCCCACGCCATGTGGATGGCCTCGCGCTTGTAGTAGTCGCCGAACGACCAGTTGCCGAGCATCTCGAACCACGTCAGGTGGCGGCCGTCCTTGCCGACGGCGTCGAGGTCGTTGTGCTTGCCGCCGACGCGCATGCACTTCTGCACGGAGCACGCGCGGGTGTAGTCGCGCTTCTCTTGGCCGAGGAGCATCCCCTTGAACTGGTTCATGCCCGCGTTCGTGAACAGCAACGTCGGATCATCGCGCGGGATGATGGGCGAGGACGCGACCTCTTCGTGCGCGAGGCCCGCCTTGTTCTTGAAGTAGTCGAGGTAGGTGCGGCGGATGCGACGGTGGTCCCAGCTCATGTGCGCGTTTCCCTTGATTCTGTTCGTCTGACTGAAATCGCGGCTAGATAGCGGCCCGCCGCCCCACGCGTCAACCCGAACGCGAACCCGTTGACGCCCCGCCGCGCTGTAGCCAAAGTCCCGCGCGCCGCTACTCAGTCACCGCCGGAGACGCCGATGCGAAGCACGCCAAACCTGACCACCAAGATTGTCGCCCTCAGCGCGCTCAGCGCCCTGCTCACGCTGAGCGCGTGCACCAAGAAGCCGGAGGAGCGGCTGCACGGCAAGTGGGCGGCGGACGTCGCCGCGCTCAAGAAGTCGGCGCTCGAGACGATCGCGCCGGCGAGCATGCCGCCCGAGGCCGCGTCGGCCGCCGTGGAGAAGGTCACGCAGGTCGCGAGCAGCATCGCGCTCGACATCACGCCCGAGAAGATGGTCGTGACCGTCGGCGGCCGCACCCACGAGGGGAACTGGAAGATCACGAGCGTCGAGGGCGAGGCCTTCGGAGTCCACATCGAAGACGGCAAAGGCTACAAGCGGGACGTTACGCTGACGCTCTCGGGCGAGACGCTCACGATGAAGGACCCGGACGTGCCCGTGCCGCTGCCCATGGTGCGGGCGAAGTAATGCACAGGCGCCTCACGCGCGCGCTCCGCGGGGCGGTCGTGTGGGGCCTCGCGCTCGCGGCCTGCGGCGAGGCGAGCGACCCCGACGCCGGGCGTCTGGTCGGCCGGTGGCGGGTCGACGTCACGGCGCTGCGCGGAGAGACCGGCTTCGTCCATCTTGAGGACGAAGCGCGCGCCGTCGTCGAGCAGGTCGAGGCGGCCGCGACGTACGAGTTTCGCGCGGACGGTGAGGCCGTGCGCTCGCTGGGCGCGGAGCAGACCGCGGTGCGCTGGTGGCTGCCGGGCCGCACGGAGACAGGCGCGCTCCGCCTGCGGACGCGCGACACGGTCGGGGTCGAGCGCGAGGTCCTCGTCCGCTTCGTGGGCGACGCCATGCACTTCATCAACGCCGACGTCCCGTGGACACTCCACTTGGTGCCGGCCCGCTGACCTCGCTCACAGGCCGTGGGTCAGGTCGGCGCGCCAGGATTTCTTGAGCTGGCTCTCGAGCAGGCCATCGCGCCAGAACGCGCGGCCAAGCACAGTGGACCCCCAGCGCGCCACGGCCCAGCCCCGTCCGTCGTCGACCGCGGTGATCTCGACGTGCTCGGCGCGCAAGTACGCCTGCGCCTGAGCTTCGGAGAGCGAGTAGACGTTGCGCGTCGCGAGGTGGCCGAAGCGCTGCACGAAGGCGCTCGTCGGCTTGCCGCCCGGCGGCGGGTCGCGCATCAGGACCATGCCGAACGCTTCGACACGCGGACCGCGCGGCGGCTCGGCGCCCACGCTCGCGACCCAGATGGTGGGCGTGCCGGGGCGATGCCACAGGCGGTAGTCGGTCAGAGACGCGCGTGACACGCCGAAGCGGCCCTCCAGGAGGCCGAAGACGGCGTTCGCGTCAGACTCGGGCAACGGCTCGAAGGGCACGATCACGCGATGACCATGCCACCGGAGCGGCCCAGTTGTCAGCGGTGACCGACCGCCAGGGGGATCAGGTCGCCTTGCCCCGCGAGGGCCTCGACCGTCAGGTCGCGCAGGAGCGCCGCGAAGGCGGGCTCGGCGTCCCACTGCTGAGCGAGGACGACCCGCGCGGGCTGGTAGAGGGGGTGGAGCGTCCCATCCGGCTGCAAATCCGGCTCCTCGAGGATCTCGCGAGCCTCGACGTCCAAATCGTAGAGCGTCGCGCGGTGGTGCGTCGTGAATGAGAGACGCGCGTCCATGAGCACCGCGGGGCAGCTCACGCTGCGCATCTCGGCGGCGACGACGGAGCCCTTCGGCGCGACCCACTCCGCGCCGGGGAAGAAGTCGTCATTCAAGAAGCCGTGGTAGAGCGGGAACTCGGGGAGTCGGACCTTCAGGTCGTCGACGACGTCGAGCATCTGGTCGACCGCGGGGTCGCCGTCGTTGATCATTCGCATGGGCAGACCATGCGACGCGACGAGGAGACAGATGTCCTGCGTCGGCACGTCGGGGAACGTAGCGCGCGCGTCCCGCTCGATGACCTCGGCGAGCAGCCCGCGGAAGCGCTCGTCATCGGAGAACTGCCGAACCGCGACCCCGGAGACCGGCCACTCCGGGTGGGCGTCGAGGTAGTGCTCCACCTCGTCGATGGACTCGCCGAGCGTCGCGAACGAGAACTGGGCGCCCTTGTTGAAGACGACGAGCTGCTGGACACCGTCGGCTTGCGCTGCGGCGAGGGCGTCGTCGATGAACGGCCACGTGAAGTTATAGCCGAGATAGACCTTGGCGTTAATGTTCGCGTCGTACAGCGCCGCCTGCAGCGCGTCCGCCTGAAGCTGTGCGTTCGCGCGGTAGTTCGTGGGCCCGATGGCGTCGTACTGCGCCTCGACGAGCTGCTTCGAGAGCAGATACGCCGGCTCGGTCAGCGGCTCGCGGACCCACTGCGGGAGCGGGACGCCGACGTTCTTCTGGAAGGCGCTCTTGATGTAGGGCTCGATCTCCTCGGGCAGGTCGATGTCGCCGTGCGAGGTCAGGATGACGCCGATCTCGGGCCGCTCCCCGAGCGGGCTGTCGGCCTTACCCTGCGCGATCGGGGGCGAGCTCAGGCGGGGCGCCTCCGAACCCGAGTCGGCGGCGGGGTCACAGGCGAGCGCCCAAGGCGCGAGGCAGAGCAAACGAGCGAAGCGAAGCATAGGTCCTCCTGTGTGGCAGGACGCTTATTGCTCAATCAGGAGGCGCCGTCAAACGCTTTCTTATCGATCTATAAACAATCATTCGACGAGCTTGCCCGGCGCCGAAGTCGCGCCACGAAGAAGCCGCCGGTGTCGTCGACGTGGGGCCAAAAGCGCGCGGCGTGGGCGACATCCGAACGAAAGGTGCGGCCGCCCCACGCCGTGACGCCGCCGCGAGTGACGGGTCGTCCACCCAGACCGACGTTTACGAGCGGCTCAATCGTCGCGAGCTCTGGCGGCACTGTGTCGAGCACGGCCTCGTTCTCTTCGGGCGCATAGGTGCAGGTCGCGTAGACGACCACGCCCCCGGGTCGGACGAGCTGCAGCGCCCGCGCGAGGATGCGGGCTTGCAAGGCTGAGACGGCGGCCCGGTGGGCCGGATCGTCGCCCTGCGTGCGGCCGTCGACCTTGCGGCTCGTCCCCTCGCCCGAGCACGGCACATCCGCGAGCACCCGATCATAGGCGCCGAGCTTGCCGGGCAGGCGCGCGGCGTCGCCTCGCGTGACCGCGATGCTTGTGAGTCCGAGGCGCTCGACGACGCGACGCAAGCCGGGCAGCCGACCTGACGAGACATCGTTCGCGACCACGAGCCCGCGATCGCCCATCTCGACGGCGAGGCGCGCGGTCTTGTTACCGGGCGCCGCACACAGGTCGAGCACCCGCTCGCCCCGCTGCGCGCCGAGCGCTCGCGCCGCAAAGAGCGCGGC
>CANLBD010000023.1 GCA_947488215.1 Myxococcales bacterium
CCCGAGGACCGCAGCGTGCGCGCGCGCACGGTGGGAGATGAGGTCACAGCGCTCGGGGCACAGGCGACGGGGGCAGCGGACGTCGCCTCGCTCAACCTCGTGGAGCGCTTTGTCGATGCCGTTGAGCGTCGGTTTGCGGACGCCGCTGAGGCAGCGGGGGAGCCCGAGCGCGCGCTTAAGCACCTTGAGGCCGCCGAGGACAAAGCCCAGTCCCTCGCGCCCTCGCCTCGAAACGCGGTTTCTGCCCTGATGCACGCAGCGCGGGTGAATGTGCGTTTAGGTCGCCCACGCGTTGCGCTCAAGTACCTGAGTCGTGCACAAGAGAGGCTGCCGGCGGTCACCGCGCCGGCCGAGCTGCTCCGAGACGTCCTCACCATCCGTGCGATGGACCAAGAGGGCGCCGCGGCGTCTGGCCAGTGACGGGGTGAAGGAGCGATGAAGTCGATGTCCAAGCGTTTGCTTCGAGTCTTGTCTGCGTTCCTGCTTTTGACGTCGCTCGCCTCGAGCGCGGCCGCCCAGCAGGTCTTCCGCTATCCCGAGGATACGCGGCCGTCTTCGCTGCTGCCGTTCTTCGCCGAGGACATGAGCGCCGTGCGGATGTGCGAGCTCATCTTCGATTCGCTCGTCGTGCAGAATAAGCGCGGCGACTTCGAAGGCGGCCTCGCGAAATCTTGGACGGTCGACGCCGACCAAGGCGGCATCAAGTTCGTGCTGCGCGAAGGCGTGAAGTGGCACGACGGTGAAGCGTTCACCGCGGAGGATGTGGTCTTCACGATCCAAGCCGCGCAGGACCCGAAAACGCTCTTCAACTCGAAGAGCAAGTTCAACTTCATCCGCGAGGTCAGCGCGCAGGGCCAATATGGCGTCTACGTCGCGTTCGACCGCCCCGTTCCCGAGGCTGAGAAGCGGTTCCTCTTCAAGATCCTGCCGAAGCATGGCTTCCCCGACACCGCGATCAGCCGCAAGGACAAGTTCGCGCGTGAGCCGCTCGGCACGGGCCCCTACAAGGTGAAGAAGGGCGGCTACAGCCTCCGCTCCATCGCGCTCGAGGTGAACGGCGACTACTGGAGTACGCCGAAGGTCTCGGAGGTGCTCATGCAGCACACGCCCGACAAGTCGGCGCAGATCAACCTGCTGCAGTATTCCGGCGGCAAGGCAGGCGTGCAGGCCGTGATCTTCCTGCCGCCCAAGAACATCCCGCTCTTTGAGAACAGCGATTCGGTCGTGCTTGAGCCGTACCACACGGTGTCGTGGTGGTACATGGCCTACAACCACGAGAATAAGGCGCTTGCGGATAAGGCCGTGCGTCAGGCGATGGCCCTCGCGATCGATCGCCAGGAGCTGCTCGAGGCGCACCTTGGCCGCGGTGACATCCTGAGTGGTCCGTTCACGGAGTCCAGCCCGTTCTACAATTTCCAGGTCGAGCCGACGGGCCTTGAGCTCGAGCGCGCGAACCAACTCCTCGACGGCGCTGGCTGGGCGCGGAAGGGCGATACGCGCGCCAAGGGCAAGGTCAAGCTCGACTTCGAGTTCGTGATGGACAAGGAGCTCGCGAGCAACCAGGCCTTGTTCCTCGGCATTCAGGCGCAACTGAAGAAGGTCGGCATCACCGTGCGACCGAACTACGTTGACCACGCCAAGTACCGCGACCAGGTCTTCACGCGGCGCAAGTTCGACCTGACGCTGAACATCTGGTCGTTCGAAGAGGTCGAGGATGTCTACCCGCTCTTTCACAGCAAGGGCGTGATGAACTTCATCGGCTACAACAACGCGGACGTCGACACGATGCTCGATACCGCGAAGGCGACGAAGGACTACAAGAAGTACAAGGAGCAGATGAAGCAGCTCCACGCAGTCCTCGCGCAGGACCTGCCGTACTTCTTCTTGTGGTCGCTCGACATCTACTCGGGCATCAGCAAGAAGATGAAGGGCGTCTACATTCAGCCGTACTACTACTTCTCGTCCTTCCCTGAGTGGGAGCTGAGCCCTTGAGCGGCGCCGCGAGCTTTCTGGCCCTCGCGGGCCGGCGCATCGCGGCTTCCCTCCTGCTCCTCGTCGGCGCGAGCTTCCTCATCTACTTCACCATCCGGTCGGCCCCGGGTGACGCGGTCGACGCGATCACCCCCATGGGGACACCGCCGGAGATCAAGGAGAAGTTGGCGGCGGAGTTCGGCTTGGACCAAGGCGTGCTGGGCGGCTACGGCGTGTGGTTGAGCCGCTCTGCGACGGGCGACTTTGGGGAATCCCTCGTATTCGCCCCGGGCCAGACTGTGATGGAGGTCGCCGGACCCGCGTTCGAGAAGACGCTTCTGCTCAGCGGCGGCGCGCTCTTCGCGACGGTCGTGCTCTCCATCCTCCTGGCGCTCCTCCTCGGTGAGCCCTCCGCCCGTCAGCAGGGCCTCACGGGCGCGCTTTACTTCATCACGTCCGCACCGGGCTTCGTTTCGGCCGTGGTCTTCTCCGCGGCTGTGAATGCAGGTGTTCAGCGCTTCGTTGAACAGGCGGGTCACGAGACGCCGGCGTGGTACCCGATTCCGATCTACTCGGACTCGATCGTGCCTTACTTCTTCGCTGGCTTCGTCTTGGTGATGGGAGACGGCCTGCTCATGGACACGTTCAATGCGGTCCGCGCGGAGATTCTCGGCGTTCGAGGTGCCCAGTTTATCTCAGCGGTCAGGGCTCGCGGCGCGTCGGTAACGCCTCATCTGTGGCTGAACTTGGCCATCCCGATCTTCTCGGCGTTCGTGTCTCGGCTCCCCGTCGTCTTGGGGGGGGTCGTCATCGTCGAGTACGTCTTCACGCTGGACGGCGCGGGCTACCTGCTGCTCGAGGCGTCGAAGCAGCGTGACTTCCCTGTCGTCGTCGGCTTGAGCGTCCTCTTCACCCTGGCCGTGATCGTCGTCGGGCTCCTGTCCGACGTGGCGCGCAGCGTCATCGACCAGCGCGAGGTGGCCCGTGACGGCTAAGTGGTCCGACCTCGGGCTCCGCTTGAGCGGCGCGGTCGTGGTGGCGGTCATGGTGGTGGGCCTCGTCGCGCTCGTCATCCCTTACGATCCTGCCGACGCAGTCTCATACGACTCGCTCTTGAACCCGCCCTCCGCGGCGCATTGGCTCGGCACAGACGGGCAGGGGCGTGACGTGCTGATGCGCCTCGTGAAGGGGACTGAGGCCTTCTTCTTGCCCGGCCTGATGGGGGGCCTGATCGCGGTCGTGCTCGGGGGCTTGGCAGGCGCCTACACGGGCTACGCATCGGGCCCTCTGCGGAGTGCGCTCGTTGGGCTGCTTCAGCTCGTCGATACGCTCCCGCGGCTCGTTTTCATTATCCTGCTGTGCACAATTCGCAACCCGTCGATTCCCTTGATCGCGGTCGTTGCGGGCCTGCTCTTCGTCCCGACGGTCGCGACGGTGGTTCGCCGCAAGGTCGAAGCCCTGGCCTCCGAGGACTACATTCTCGCGCACATCGCCCATGGCTTCACGCCGGCGCGCATTCTGCTCCATCACATCTTGTGGCTGCAGTGCTGGCCGCTGCTCGTCCGGCAGGCCGCGTTCGTCTTCGGCTATGTGCTGTTTGTCGAGACAGGGTTGTCGTATCTCGGGGACTATGGCGTCCAAGAGCCCGACCCCTCGTGGGGCAACATGGTCGCTCAGGTCAAAGATCTGGCGGGCGCGGGCGCTTGGCCGTGGCTCGCGCCCGCGGTCGCGATCGTGGTCACGATCGCGTCGTTCTTGGCCTTCGGGAACTTGGTCGCTCGCAAGGGCGAGGAGGCCCTGCGATGACCGCGCCTTTGCTCTCGATCGAAGACCTCATCATCGAGTTCGATACTCAGCAAGGGCGTCGGCGCGTCGTGGACGGCGTGAGCTTCTCCGTGGCTCAGGGCGAAGTGCTGGGCATCTTGGGTGAGTCGGGCAGCGGCAAGACGCTGTCCACGCTCTCGATTCTGGGGCTGGTGCCCGGCCGCCCAGGGGTGGTCTCGGGGCACATTCGAGCGCACACCGACGGCGGTGAGGTCGATTTCTTGGCCGAGCTGCCCTCGGTGGTGTCGGGGGGCACCGCCGAGCGCGCCTACCAAAAGGACGACCGGCGCTGGCAGCGCATCGTCCAACGGACCATGAAACCCTACTGGGGCCAGTTCGCGACGGCGGTGTTCCAGAACCCGAAGCAGTCGCTTGACCCGCTGATGACGATCGGCCGTCAGCTCGACGAGTCTGTGTCACTGGCGGACCCGTCCCTCGACCGCGCTGCTGTCCGCGCGCGCTCCGTCGACTGGCTGCGGCGCGTCCAGCTGCACGACCCCGTGCGGGTTGCGGCGAGCTACGCGCATGAGCTCTCCGGCGGAATGTGCCAGCGCGCGATGATCGCGGTCGCACTGGCCCGGGAGCCCCGACTGCTCATCGCGGACGAGCCGACAACCGGGCTCGATACGACCGTGCGCGCAGAGATCGTTGGCCTTTTCAAGGCGCTGCTCCGCGACCGGCGCCGAGCGATGCTGTACATCTCGCACGACATCCGCGAGGTGCTCTTTCTCGCGGACCGCGTGATCGTGATGCGGCACGGCAAGGTCCTCGAGGAGACGAGCGCGGACGACCTGCGTCATGGGCGCGGGCGTCGCCATCCGTACACGGCGTCGTTGCTGGAGGCGGCCGATCTGCCCGTGGGGGAGGCCGCATGAGCGCAGAGGGCAGGGCGCCGCTCGTCGAGGCGCGGGGTGTCGTCAAGACCTATGGTGGCGGCCTCTTCCGGCGACAGGGGGTGACGCGCGCGCTCGACGACGTCGATCTCGACATCGGCGTCGGTGAGGTCGTCGCGCTGATCGGCGAGTCGGGCAGCGGCAAGACCACCCTGGGCAAGGTCTTGCTGCGGCTGACGTCCGTCGACAGCGGGCGCGTGACCTTTGAGGGGCAGGACGTCTTCGCGGCGGGCGCGGCCGCGCTTCGTCAGATGCGCCGTCGGTTCCAGATGGTCTTTCAGAATCAGGCCGCCAACCTGCATCCAAAGATGACCGTCCGCGAGATGATGGATGAGTCCATCCGTTTGCATCGACCCGAGCTCGACGACGCCGGCCGCACGGCGCTCACGTCCACCCTGCTGGAGCGTGTGGGCTTGAGCGCCCGAGCGGACCAGCGACCGGCGAGCCTGAGCGGGGGCGAGAAGCGCCGCGTCGGGCTGGCCCGGATTCTGGCTACTAAACCGCGCCTGATTGTCGCAGACGAGCCGACGAGCGGCCTCGATGCGGCGATCAAGCAGCAGACCATCACACTGCTCAAGCACCTCAAGGACGCTGACCTCGCCTACCTGTTGATCAGCCACGATTTGGGGCTGGTCCGTAAGATCAGCGAGCGGGTCGTGGTCATGCTGAAGGGGCGCATCATTGAGGACGTCCCCGTCGAGCGGCTCGGGGTCTCGGGCACGCACCACCCGTACACGCTGCGGTTGATGCAGGCCGCTGAGCTCCTTGAAGACCACGCCCCGTCGACGGAGGGGGAAGTCACGCGCGCCGGGGCCGCGGCGGAGCGCGTCGAAGTGACGTCTGCCGGCTGCGTTTACGCCGGTGATTGCGCTTTGGCCCGTCGATTGGGCATTTTGTCGAAGTGCGCGTCGGAGCGGCCACAGTTCGTGGACGTTGGCGAGCGTCACCGCGTCGCGTGTTTCGGGCTCACCGAGCCTGGGAGAGAGTCAAACGTATGACCACAGGGTTCGGAGCCCGCGTTTGGGCGCTTTTGCTGCTCGTATCTCTGACACTCGTGTCCGTGCCGATGCGCGACGCGCACGCGCAGGCGCAGACGCTCGATGAGGTGCGCGACCAGGGCGTGCTCTATTTCAAGAAGGACCGCTTCAAGCAAGCGAAGGCGGAGTTCGACCGCGCCTACAAGATGGGGGGCGGCGACCAAGACTTCGCGGTCGTGTTCTACCGCGGGCGGTCGGCGTACAAACTGCTCGTCCTCGAGCAGGCGTTCGAGATGGCGGACAAGGCGCGCGCGCTCGCGGGCGAAGACGCGCGAAAGCAGCGGCTCGTCGAGGAGTGGACGACGGAAATGTCGTCGCTGTTCGGCGGCGTGACCATCAAGGCAGCGACCGGTGAGACGAACACCGAGGGCCGCGTCTTCCTCGAGGCGAAGACGGGCATCATCAACAAAGAGAAGAAGCAGGCGTTCCTGTCGATTCGTGAGCGTTTCCGTTCCACTGATGTGCGCGTCCCGACGACCATCTACCTGCCCTATGGCGACTACACAGCGAATAACGTGCCCTTTACCCTCGTCCAAGGAGAGCCGTCGCCGACGGTTGAGCTCTTCTTGCAGGTCGTCCAGCGGACGGCCGAAGGTGGGGGGCGTAAGTGGCTGTACGTGGGCATCGCAGGGGGGGCCGCCGTCGCAGCGGGCGTCGCGGCATTCTTTTTACTCAGCGCAGAAGACGAGACCAGGACCGACCAGCGCACGCGCGTCGTCCTCCAAACGCTCGAGGGGCGTCCGTGAAGAAGCAAGCGATTGTCGTGATGGTGGCCGCGCTCACGTGCGGTGTCTCTCTCGCTCATGCCGAGGTCAGCACGCCTCGTCAGGTGGCCGACCGACCGTCGGCGCACTGTCAGGCGCCTCGCTTCGCGCCCGATGGCAGCCAGCTCGCCTACGAGGTGTACGACCCGAAGGCCGACAACCGCGAGACCTGGATTCTGAAGCTGTCGGGAGACCTCCGGCCGGAGGGCTCGCCGACTGAGGTCAGCGCGGGGCGGACTCAAGCCGCAGACTTGCTGGCGGGCAAGAAGCCGCCGGTCGTGGAGTTCGAGTGGGCGCCGAACATGAAGCTGCTGAGCCGGCCCTATGTCTTCAGCAGCCGCGGTACGAACAAGAACTTCGACATCTTCGCGGATGGCGACTGGTTGACGACCAACCCCGGCAACGATGGCCAGCCGTCGTGGTCGCTCGACGGGCGCATGATCGCGTATGCGTCGCAGCAGAAGGACTCGGGCGACATCTACGCACTCGACATCCAAGGGGATGCCAAGCCGCAGCGGCTGACCTTCTGGCCAACGGCAACGGAGTTCGGCCCGAAGTGGGCGCCGAACGGCAAGTCGCTGCTCTTCACACGCTCGCAGAGCGGATCGAAGGGGCAAGACATTGGGTTCATCGTCGACTCGACGAAGCCCCAAGAGACCTTGCGCATGGTCACGGAGTGGCCCGGGGACGAGATTCGTCCGAGCTTCTCACCCAATGGGCAGTGGATCGCCTTCTACGCCAACAAGGACAACAAGGGTGAGAAGGTCTTTGACCTCTGGGTTGTTGATACCACCGGCCAGAACGCGAAGAAGCTCGCGGCGAACGTGGTCGTCGATGACCACCGCGGGGTCGCTTGGACGCCCGACTCGTCGACCGTCTTGTATGTCCAGCAGGACTTCAAGGCCGACAACCCGGTGAAGTGGGTGCGCATCGACGGCTCGGCGCACGGCAAGCTCGACACAGGGACGCAGCTCAACTCTGACTTGGTTCTCCATGCCAAGGGTGATCGACTGCACCTCGCGTTCAAGGCGTTGGGTCAGCGAGGCAGCACGGACAAGACGTGGGAGCGGCTGTACATCGTGAGCTTCACGATGGCGGACCTCGCCCCGGAGGCGCCGTGACGTTGAGCTTGCGCGGGACGAGGGGTGTTGTGTGCGCGCTCGGCCTCTGGGCGACGCCCTTGCACGCGGCTGAGGCTGACGCCACTGCTGTCGTCGTCGTGACGCGCCCAGGCGCCAACGCCATGCTCGGCGGGCGACTTGAGCGCGACCTGCGAAATATGGTGGACGCGAGCGCGCGAACCTCGAAGACGCTCGGGCCTGTGGTCGCCATCGAGCCGCGCTTCGACGTGGGTCGCCTCAGCAAGGCAGACGTGGAGACCGCGCGTCGTCACTTCAACGAGGCCCAGCGGGCGCTTGAAAAAGGCGACGCGGACGAGGCGAAGGAGCAGCTCTTCCGAGCGGAACGCTTCTACAATAAAGGCATCCCCTATGCCTCGGACACGGCGCTCCTGCGCGGCATCTACTACTACTATTTTCAAGCCAAGCTCGCCGCAGGCGACAGCGATGCTGCGACCGAGGCGTACTGCGCGTATGTCGCGCTGTCGCGCAATCTGGCGGGGAGCGCGGGCCCTATCGAGCAATTCGAGCCGCTCGCCGATAAGTGCGGCACGACGTCGGTCGCCGGCACGGGGGAGCTGCGGGTCACGTCCGAGGTGGACGGCGCGCACGTGTTCATCGACGACCGACCCGTCGGTGTGATTGGCCGTGACACACCGTACGTCGACCCCTTCCTTGCCGCTGGGCCCCACTTGGTGGAGGTGCGGAAGGCTGGGTTCGCGCGCTGGGGCACGCTCGTCAACCTGAAGAACGGCGCGTCGGAGGCGCTGCGCGCCAAGCCCGCCGAGGCGAAGAACCGCGCCGAGGAGTACGACCCTCTGTTTGAGGTGAGCTTCAGCGGGCCCGATGCCTCGAGCGAAGACTATCTCAACACCGTGATGTTCGAGACCGCTGAGCGGTACGGCGTTCAGTCGCTGGTCGTAGGCTGGCTTGAGCCTGCGCAGGCGAGCACCGGGCTGAGCCACTTCACGGTCTTGACGTATGTCCGCGGCGCGCTCGACCAGCGCGCGTACGACGTCCCGGGAGCGCAAGACGCTCACCGACCCGTGCTCGCAAAATTTTGGTCAGAGCGCTTCGACGCCGCGCTTGATCCGGCGAACGCGGAGCCTGCAGCTGACCGGTTCGCGCCGACTCTGTTCAAGGTAGAGTGACTCCATGAAGATGCTCAAGCTCTCGCTCGGGTCCGCCCCCGCCGCGCTCGCCGCTGTGACGGCTTTGGTCGCGTGCTCCGAGACCAAGACCAAGGTGGTGTACGCCGACCTCAACATCGACGTGACGGCGTGCCTTGGCACTTCGGACGGGCGCCTGGGTGGAGCGGGCGACGCCGGCGTTGAGTCTGCGTGTCGGGCTCGGCTCGACGAGGCGCTGCCGGACCAGCCCGTGAACGCCTGCCTCGTGCTCCAAGAGGTCGGCGCGGGGACCGCTCAGCACGCTGTCGCGCTCAAGTGGGCCAACGGGACGCTCTCGCCGGTGGATGCGGAGCCCGAACTGCCGATTCCGGCGGGGCGTGAGGTCAAGGCGGAGCTCTTCTTTGTGGGGGCGGGCTTCTCGCCGGACCTCTGCGGCGGGGAGAACGGTCTGCAGTTCGGCGATCCCTGCGAGGCGCGCCGGAACTTCTGCGTAGTGAAGCTCAGCGAGCCCGAGATCCGCGTGACGGGCGGCGAGGGCAAGATTGACTTCAAGTCGGGGCAGGGCGTCTGCCAGACCGAGTGGGTCGCGGACAGCGCTCAATCGGTGGAGCAGTGCAACGGCAAGGACGACAACTGCAACGGCGTTGTCGATGATGGCATCACCAGCGGCGGTGTGCCGCTCGGCGAGGCGTGCACTGCGGGCGTGGGGGAGTGCGTCCGCGCGGGCGTGCTCCGCTGTGGCGCTGAGCAGCCCGAGTGCAGCGCGACCCCGGGCGCAGAAGCGACCGAGACGTGCAACGGCAAGGACGACGACTGTGACGGTGTTTCCGATGACGGCGTGGTCGACTGTTGCCGCGCCGGCTCAGGGACGTCGTGCGGTATCGACCGCGGTATCTGCCGCGCGGGCACGAGCCCGTGCGTCGTCGAGTCCGGGGCTCAGTTCGGCATGCCTGACCCCAGCGTCTGCCTGGACGCTGCGGGTGTGCAGCTCGTGCTGCCGGGGACGCAAACCGAGAAGTGTAACGGTCAAGACGACGACTGCGACGGCCTGACCGACGAGGGCTATACGGGCACGGGGGGCGCTACGCTGGGGAGCAACTGTACCGTTGGGGTCGGCAGGTGCGAGGGGCCCCCCGGGACGTGGGTTTGCTTCGGCGAAAACGAGGTCCGGTGCAACGCGATGCCCTTGGGCAGTCAAGACGAGGTCTGCAACGGCTTAGACGATGACTGTGACGGCAGTATCGACGACGTCGCGGGTCTGGGTACGCCCTGCTCGACCGAGGGTGCCATCGGCGCCTGCACTCGGACGGGGGCTCAGGCCTGCGTGGGCAACGCCTTGCAGTGCGCCGGCGCCGATGGCCGAGTGCTTCAGCCCGGCGTGCCCGAGGCGGAGCGGTGTGGAGACAACGTCGACAGCGACTGCGACGGAAACAACAACAACGGGTTCGAGGGCGTGATTGGTCAGCTGTGCAGCCTCGGTCGAGGCGCGTGCGAGGTCACGGGCGCCATCGTGTGCGACGCGGCTCAGCCGACGCGCACCATCTGCAACGCGGTGCCGCTCGCGCCGAGGCCCGAGGTCTGCGATACCTTCACGGACAATGACTGCGACGGCATGGTCGACGAGGGCTTCGTCCTTGCGACCGACGTGAGCAACTGCGGCAGCTGCGGCAATGTGTGCGCCCTCGACAACGCGACGCCCGCCTGTGTGGTGGGCGCGTGCGAGATTGCAGACTGCAACGGCGACTTCATCGACAACGACGGCAACCCGCTGAATGGCTGCGAGTGCAACGAGAGCAGCGAGGACGCGCCGGACCATCTGTACCTTGACAGCAACTGCGATGACGTGGACGGCGACCGCGTGGCGTCGCTGTTTGTGTCGGCGAACTTTGGGACTGATCCGAATGAGCCGGCGCCCGGCGTTCGCGGGACTGGCGCGTTCAATCGGCCGTTCCGACGGCTGCAGGATGCCGTGACCGCCGCGACCCTGACGGGCAACCCGATTCTGCTCGACGCGGGCCGATACGACTTGGGGGGCTCGACGCTGACGATCCCGAGCGGTGTGAACATTCATGGCGGTTACCGCTACAACCCCGCGACGAGCGTGTGGGCGCGGGCCAACCGAACGGTGAACCGCTCGCTGATCACGGGCGCGGCGATTGTGCTCCGTTACGATACGCTCAACGCCCCGACCCTGTTGGATAATGTGGCCATCGAAGCCGACGACACCGCGGTCAGCCAGACGTCGTCGATCGGCGTGCACGCCATCCGCGTCGGCGACCACCTGACGATTCAGGACTGTGAGGTCATCGCTGGGCGGGGCGCCAACGGGCGCGACGGGACCTCGGGCAATCAAGGTGTCGCGGGCCAACCGGGGACCCCGGGGGCTGCGGCGTCGATGGTGGCGCAGGTGGGGGTCGGCGGCACGGCGGGCGCGAATAACGCGTGCCCGAACGGGACGACGGGTGGCTCCGGTGGTGCGGGCGCTTTCTCGGCCTTGGCGCCTATGGACGGCGCGGCAAGGGCGGGCTCGGCCGGGAGCACGCCCGTGAATGTGATGCTCGCGGGGGCGGGGGGACCCGCGGGCGCCCTGCAGCAGGATGGGTCAGCGGGCGGCAACGGCGGAAGCGGCGCCAATGGGGGCAATACGCAGGGTGGCAGCGCTGAGGGCGTCGTCAACGAGTTCAACGGTGTCACGCTGGTCTGGACGCCGCGGCCTTCGCAGACCGCGACGAACGGCGGGAATGGCGGCGGCGGCGGCGGCGGCGGCGGCGGCGGCGGCGCGAACGCGGGTAACGGCACGGGCGGCGGCGGCGGTGGCGGCGGCGCCGGGGGCTGCGGCGGAGATGGTGGTAACGCGGCCCAGGGCGGTGGCGGCTCCTTCGCGGTGTTGTTGGTCGGCGGTCACGTGGCGCTCATCGAGTCCGTGCTGCGCAGCGGGACGGGCGGTAATGGTGGCAACGGCGGCGCAGGCGGCCTGGGCGCCGTAGGTGCGTCGGGGGGCCCGGGTGGCAACAAGAGCGGCTCCTCTGGACGGGGTGGCAACGGTGGCTCGGGCGGAGCGGGCGGCTGCGGTGGAAACGCCGGCGGCGCAGCGGGGGGACCTTCGTTCCCCATCCTGCGTGTCGCTCCTCCTCGGGTCATGGGCGCCGACGTACCGCGCGTCGACGTCGACACCTCCGTCACCTTCAAAGACTACGATGGCCAGGTGTTGGACTTTGGGATGATGGCGCCTCAGTCTTTTGTTTCGGGTCAGCCCGGGGTCGGCGGCGCGGGCGGTTCGCGGGCGATGTGCGGTGCGCCTGCCGTCTCGGGGCCACAAGGTTCATCGGGTACCATGGGGTGTTGTCGGGCGTCCGGTATCCCGCTCACCGCCTGTGGCAGCCTCACGGTGTGCGAATGAGGCGGCTCGGCCCCGCAGCCCTCGTCGCTGTCCTCGCGGTCTCTGCCTCCGCGTCAGCGGAGACGCCAAAGGACGCGGCCGCCGACTCGGTCGCTGCGACCGTGCTCGAGACCGAAAAGCTCGACCAGAAGACGCTCGACGCAGCGGAGACGGCCTTCTTTGAGGGCCTCGTGCACTATCGAGGGAAGCGCTTCGAAGAGGCCGCGCAGGCTTTCCAAAAGGCGTGGACGCTCTCGAGGCACCGGGACATGCTCTTCAACGTGGGGCAGGCGCGTGAGAAGCTGGGCGACAAGGTCGGCGCCGTGGAGTGGTACCGCGCCTACTTGGGCACCCAGCCTGCGGATGAGACGGCCGTAATCCATCGCGTCAAGCAGCTCGGGGGCGAGTCCATGATCGCCAAGGCCGAAACCCCCAAAGCCCATGTTCGGTCCGTCGATACGCGGGTCGAGCGGGTCGAGGAGGGCGCGGGCCCGTGGCCGTGGGTGGCCGTGGGCGTTGCGACCGCGGCGACCGTGGGCGGTGCCGTTGTGGGCCTCGCCGCGCTCGACGAGGCCGACGCCGCTCGGTCAGCTTCCCTGCGTGCAGACGCGGTCAAGCACAAAGACGCAGCGGAGTCGGGCGCTCTCACGGCCGACCTGCTTTTTGGTGTTGGCGCGCTCTCCGCAGCAGCGGCTGTTTATCTGTGGCTTCGGGCGGACAGCCTGGCAGCGCCTGCAGCCGAGGTCGAGCTTGGCGCGACCCCCACGGGCGGCTGGCTCGGCGTCACCGGCCACTTCTAAGCGCGGGCCGCTCGCGCTGCGCTCAGGCGGGCTCGGTCGAGAGGCGGTACTCCAGCTGCTCCAGCGCGTGCTGGAAGTGCTCGTTGGAGGGCTCCAAAGCGAGCGCGACCCTCAGCATCTTCGCCGCCTCGACGAGGGCCGGCCGAGTCGGCGTTTCTTCGTCCCGAGCGCGCTGCAAGAGCTCTCGCGCGTGGGTCCAATGCCACTGACCGGTCTGCGTCTCGCCCCCCCGCACGCGCCGCTGCCGTTGCGCCGCGAGGGCGGCCTCCTCTGTCAAGCGCAGCGCCCACGTATGGGGCGGCCCCGACAATCCCCGCTCGTAGAGGCGTCGCCGGCGCGGATCTTTGAGAACGGCGTACGCCTCGTTGACGCGGCGAAAAAAACGACCGACCGCCGTCCGAAGGTCAGGGTCAGCGTCAAAGAATGCGTCGGGATGAAATCGGCGGGTCAGGGCGTGAAAACGACGTTGCAGTGCCTCTGCGCCGACGTCCAAGGGCACGTCGAGGATCGCAAAATACGTCTGCGTCTCCATGCGTGTGCACCGTGCTCGGGCTTCTTCGAGCGAGGGCGTCGCTTCGCCTGCGAGCGTGTCGTCTGCCGCGGTTGGCGCTGCGGGCGGAGACGCCACCGCGACGCGTCGACCCGCTTCGATTCCGCCGAGGTAGGCGTCGAGGCGTGCGCGTGTCGACCCCTCGAGGGTGATGCGGACGTGGAGCCGAGCGCCGCCCTCCGCGGTCGGTGTGACGCGCTCCGCGAGCCCTTCGCAGTCGAGCGGGTCAACGAGACCCGGGGGAGTCACGGCAAGGTGAATTCGGGCGCCGACCTGCACGCTGTCGGCGTGGCGCAGGCCGACCAGCCCAGGGCCGAGTTGCTTTTCGTAGAACTCAAGAAAGCGCGCCGGGTCGTCGAAGCGCATGCGCGCCCAGATCTCGGGTCCCTCGGTCGACATCTTCCCTCCGCCGGCCACATGGTAGGCGGGTTGCCGCGCGCGAGGCAATCGTGACGCTGCCGTTGACAGCCTGCGGCGCGCAGTGCGACCTCGTCGCCGATGTGGCCCGAACTCTGGCGATTGCTCTGGGCGCGGCGCGGGCGGGTCGCGTGGACGCTCGCTGCGGCGAGTCTGCTCAGCGCCTCGACCTCCGCATACGCACTGCTGGCGGGGCCCGCGCTCGTAGGTTTCATGTCGGGCAAGCCCGGCGCAGTCCCAGGGGTCGAGGCCATCGCGCCAGAATTTGATTCCGTTGCCACTTTGGGCGCGGCGGTTCTTGCGGTCGCGTTCGTCAAGGCTGCCGCGGGCTGGCTCCATGCGCGGGCGACTGCCGAGCTCGGTCAGGCTATCGCGCTTGAGCTGCGGACGCGTCTGCATCGGGGTTTGCTGAAGATGCAGAGTGATCGCGCGTGGGCAATGGGCAGCGGTGAGCTGGCGTCGCGGGCGGGTCCCGAGGTCGAGGCGGTCGAGCGCTGCGCGGTCGCTGGCGTCCTCGGCGGCGTGCGGGACGCTTTGCAGGTGGTCGCGCTGGTGGTGACGTGCTGTGTGACCGAGCCGATCTTGGGGTTGGCCGCGCTGGTCTCGTATCCTCTACTGCTCCTGCCGGTTGCTTGGTTCGGGCGCCGCGCGCGCGCGGCAGCGCAGGCCGCGCAGACGGCACGCGGAGCGCTTGCAACGGTCGTCGTCGACCATTCGCTGGCGCTGGCCCCCCTGCAGGTGGCGGGCGCGCAGGGCTGGGCTCACAGGCGCTTCACCGAGACCGCGTCGACGCTCGGGCGCGCTGCAGTTGCCGCGGTCTCGGCACGCGCGGCGGCTGCGCCGCTCAGCGAGGTGGCGGGGGCGGTCGCGCTTGTTGGAACCCTCGCGCTTGCAAGGGCGCGCGTGGATGCGGGCGCCTCGACGCCGGAGTCCGCGTTCGCCTTTCTCGCAGCGCTGCTCTTGCTCTACACACCGGTCAAAAGCTTAGTCCGTGCCGGCGAGACAGCCGCCCCGGCGCACGCCGCATGGATACGACTGCAGGACGTTGGGTGTTTTGAGGCCGGCACCTCATCGCCGAGCGAACGCGTGGCCGAGCCCACGTGCTTGGCACCGCCCGAGGTTCGACTCGAAGGGGTGCGGGTCGAACGAAGCGGGCGAGAGGTGCTCAATCTGGCGAACCTCGTGATCAAGGCGGGGGATGTGACCGCGGTTGCGGGGCCGAATGGCGCGGGGAAGACGACGCTGGCGTGGTTGGTTCTGGGGTTGCTCCAGCCGACGGCGGGCCGGGTCGTTTGGAGCCCGCCAGGGCCGCACTCGGTGGCGTGGGTGCCCCAAGAAGGGGGGCTGCTCCGAGCGACCTGGCGGGACAATCTGACGCTCGGACGCCTCGGACTGGAGGACGAACGCCTGCGTCTGGCGATCGAACGCTTTGGTTTAGGCGCGGCCCTCCGCGCGCGTCCGCGGGGCTTGGAGGCGCAGCTCGATGAGGGCGGCGCCGGTTTGTCCGTGGGGGAGCGGCGTCGCCTGTTGATGGCGCGTGCGTGGCTCGCGGATGCTGCGCTCGTGGTCCTCGATGAGCCGGAGGCGGGGCTGGACCTGAACGGGCAGTCGGAGCTGGCCGCTGCGCTGGCTCGCCTGCGTGAGGGCCGAACGCTCGTTTTGCTGACGCACTCGGCGGCGCTGTTGGCCGAGGCGAACCACGTCGTGCGTCTGGTGGATGGGCGACGATGTTGAGGGGCCTCGCACTCTCGTGGCTCGTGCGCCTCTGGGTCGCGACGCTCCGAGTCCGGTGCCACGGTCAGGCACCCGCAGGCCCAGTGGTCTTGGCGTTCTGGCATGGAGATCAGCTCGCGCTCTTGGGCGCGCTGCCGCGAGATCGCGCGTGGGTGACCATGACGAGCCTGAGTCATGATGGTGCCCTACAGACCGAGGTGATGCGCAGGCTCGGCATCGGGGCCGTCCGAGGTTCATCGAGCCGCGGCGCCGCAGCCGGGGCGCGCGGACTTATCCGTGTTCTGCGTCTCGGATGCGGCGGCCTCGTCGCGTGCGATGGGCCGCGGGGTCCTCGGGGAGTCGCGAAGCCGGGTGCAGCGTTCGTCGCGAAAGCAGCGAGCGCCCCGCTGGTCGGGGTCGGGGTCGCTGTCGGGGTTGCCGTTCGCTTGACGCGCGCTTGGGACCGATTTTGCCTCCCGTTACCCTGGAGTCGAGTGCAGGTGGTGATTGGGCCCCCTGTCGCGCAGGGAGCGTCTCTTGAGGCGGCGATCGCCGCCTGCGAGACCCAAGCCGAGGCGCTCTTGGAGGCCTGGCTGTGAAGTGGCCCGCACCTGACCGGGTCAGAACCGTCGCGGTGGTGCGCCTCTCGTCCCTGGGAGACGTCGTATTGTGTGAGCCGGTCGTGCGAGCGCTCTCGGCGCGCTACCCCGCGGCCGAGGTCACCTTCGTGACACGAGCGGCGTACCACGCGGTCTTCGATGCGCACCCAAACGTCCGCGCGGTCCTGACTTTGGAGGCGGCCCGAGTAGAGGATTACGACCTTGTCGTCGACCTCCACGCACGCTGGGAGACGCGACGGTGGGCGAGGGGCGCGCGTCGGCGCGTGACTTGGCAGAAGCGGGACCTCATCGACCTGCTCGGCGCGGTGCTGCGGCAGCCGATTCGAGCGCGCGCGGGTCAGGCGGACGGGCAGTCGGCACGGATGGTGTTGGACCTTGAGCTCCCCTTGCCAGAAGGGGGACTCGGTGCGCGCCTGATGCCGCCGAACCCATCGTTGCCCGCGGTGCACGGCATCCTGCTGCCCGGCGCGAAATGGTCGACGAAGCGTTGGCCGCTCGCGCGCTGGATCGAGGTCGGCACCCTGCTCACCGAACGGGGGAGAGCGTCCATCGCGATGGGCGGCCCGGGGGACGAGGCCGCGCTCGACGCCCTGCAAGCAGCGGGCGTGCCCACTTTGCCCGCCGACTTGAGTCTTCGAGACGCAGCCACCCTGCTCGCCGGGGCGCGCTGGGTGGTGGGGCATGACAGCGGGCTGACCCACCTGAGCGCCGCTCTGGGACGTCCTACCGTCGTTGTATTCGGCCCGACCCGGGCGAGTCGGTGGGCGCCCATCGGACCGCATGTGCGGGTCGTCTCGCGAGGCCTCACCTGTTCGCCGTGCAGTGACTTCGGGCAGCGCCCTTGCCCGCTGGAGAGGCGCATCTGCCTCGATGACTTGCCGGCGCGTCCGGTGGTCGACGCCCTGCTCGCTCTGACATCGGTGTCAGGGCGCTCCGAAGAGATTGCAGAGCCGATGGAATAGCGGAGAACAAAATCGCGGTCTTTGTCAAGAAACTTGGCGGAGATGCCGTAACGCCGTCGATGCCAGAAACTTTGGCTCGCGCGTTGCAAACGTCACGGATGACGCGTCGACCGAATGGATCCACCGAGGGCTTCGCCGGCCCGAGAGGAGAATGCGCAGTGGCCATCAAGACCCCGACCCGAGACGATGCCCGCGAGTTCCTCCGTCGCCCCGAGGACGACGAGTTCCGCTTCGACCCCAAGGCGGCGCTCGCGCAGCCCGAGGCGTCCGAGGTGGACGCCGAACAGTCGGACGGTCCTACGCCGCCCGCAGCGAGAGGGGGCAGGGGGCGGGCGGCGAGCGATGGCGCTGCGCCCGAAATCGACAGCGTTCGCATGTACCTTTCCAAGCTCGGTGGGACGCCGCTGCTGTCTCGAGAGCGCGAGGTGGAGATCGCGAAGCGGATTGAGGCGGCGCGCGAGGCGGTTCTGACCAGCATTTTGGGGACCCATCTGGGCGTGAACACGCTGGTCGACCTGCCGCGACAGGTCCGCAAGGGTCACTTTGCGCTGCGAGAGGTGCTTGACGGTTCCAGTAACCAAGAGCCGGAGGAGGAGAGCGGCCTGATCGGGCTCGAGAAGCTCGAACGGATCGCCGAAGAGATGCGCGCTGTGGCCCGGTCACGCACGCGCAGCGCGCGGCGGGTCACGAAGACCGACCGGCGCAAGAATCGCGACTACGAGGCTGACCTGCGCGTGCTGCTCGACCGGATGAACGTGAGCTGGAACGTCGTGTTGGGCATCACGTCGGAGCTCAAGGCAGCGCGCGACCAGATGAGGACGTGGCAGGGCGTCGTTCGGGAGTGCGAGGTCATGGTTGGCCTATCTGCAGGCGCTCTGATGGCGGGACATCCCGCGAGCGCAAGCTGCGGCCTGGCGCCCGATGCAGTTGATCGCGTAAGGACGACGGTCGAACGTGCGCAACGCGCCCTCGAGCAGCTCGAGGTCACTGTCGGCATGGACGCCCCCGAGCTGGAGCAGGTTGTTCGAGAGCTGCAGCGCAACATCCGCGCCCTCGACCGCGCCAAGGACGAGATGATCTGCGCGAATCTGCGCCTCGTGGTCAGCATCGCGAAGCGGTACCTGAACCATGGTCTGCACTTCCTGGACCTGATTCAGGAGGGCAACATCGGCTTGATGCGGGCGGTCGACAAGTTCGAGCACGAGCGGGGCCACAAGTTCAGCACCTATGCGACGTGGTGGATTCGTCAGGCGATTACACGGGCGATCGCCGACCAAGCGCGGACCATCCGGATTCCGGTGCACTTGATTGAGACCATCAACAAGATCGCGCGGGTCGCGCGTCAGATGGAGCAGGAGCTGGAGCGCGAGGCGTTGCCCGAGGAGATCGCCGCGCGGCTGGAGATGTCGGCCGATCAGGTCCGAAAGGCGCTCAAGATCAGCCGCGCCCCCGTCTCGCTCGAGACGCCGGTCGGCGATGACGAGAGCCACCTGGGCGACTTCATCGAAGACACGAACGCTGTGGACCCATCTGACTACGCCTACGAACAGCTCATGCGCGAGGAGACGGAGCGGGTCTTGGACACGCTCACGCCGCGTGAGGCGCGTGTGCTCCGGCTGCGCTTCGGCTTGGGTGTGCGGAACGACCACACGCTCGAGGAAGTGGGGCAGGTCTTCGACTTGACCCGCGAGCGGATTCGCCAGATCGAGTGTCAGGCCATCCGCAAGCTGCGTCAGACGCAGCGCACCACGGCGTTGCGCGCATTCTACGAGAGCGGCAACTGAGGGTCAGCCCGGGGCTGGATTGCTCTTGGCGAGCGTTGACGCGAGGTGGGCGCCCAAGAGTTGGGCAGCGCTCGTCAAGGTGCCCTCAGCGCCCGCCGAGAACCCTGCGACATCGTTTTCGAGCGGGTCGAGCAGCTCGACCACCCCGAAAGCCCGCGTTCCAACGAGGATCGGCGCGCACAAGATCGCCTTGGGATGGTAGCCGACCGCCTCGGCGAACCCTCGGGCGAAGCGGGGGTCTGCGCCCGGCTCCACGATATTGAGCGTGACCCGGTCTCTGATCGAGGCGCCGGCGATGCCGACCTCGAGCGGGATGCGCTTGTGGGTCAGCGAAGCAGCGACCGGTCCCCGCGCAGTGGCAAAGTAGAGGCTGCGGGCGTGAGGGTCGACGAGCAGCACAGAGCCCGCATCGCTCGGAATGTGAGCCATCGCAACCGAGAGCACATAGTCGCACGCGGCGACGATGTCTGCGCCGAACGTCGGGAGACCCGCCAGGTCGCGGGCGATACTGCTCGGAGCCACATCGGTCGGGACCGCATACGTATTCGGTCGGTGGATCGGGGGAGCGACCAGCGCGTCGGTGTCGTCCTCGAACGGGTCGAACGCAGGCGCGATGGGGCGAGCGCCGCCCGAGGGCGCACGCGGGACAGAGGCTGCCTTGGCGGGCGTGACAGTACTGGTGAGCCCCGTTTCCGTATCGGTCACAACGACCCCGCCGTCGTCCTTGAGGTCAAACGCGAGGTTGCGGTTGGGGGCGGGCCGCCCGGCGACCGAGTGGCCACGGCGAAGGGCCTCGAGCCAATTCTCGGCATGGACCGTGACGATCCTCGACGGCGCGCCAGCCACTTCGGGCAGCAGGATTTCGTATTGCATGCGAATACCTGATGATAGGGTCGGGTCGTCGAGGGGGTCAATGCGCAGCAGGGCGCTCGGCGTCTGGATTCAGCGGCTGCTGTGGGAGAGAGAACCCTCGGCCGCGCGCGCGTGGGCCGGGCGTCTGGTCGACGGCTGGTGGACAGGTGCAGTCCCGAATCCGCAGGGGGGCCCGGGGGTTGCCGTGACCGGCCTGCAATGGGGTGGCGCGGGCCGGACGCCCGTGACGCGCTGGTTGGCTCAGCGGGGAGTCGAACGGGGCGCGCAGGTCGCCATCATCGGGCACGGCTACCTCGGCGAGGCGCGTTCACCCGAGCGCGTCGACCGGGCGGACGTCGCGCGATTCGGGGACGAGGCCGTTGAGCTCTGGCAGACGTGCCCCGCCGAGGTCGAGGTGTGGGTGGGCAGGCCGCGTACGTCGCTCGCTGAGTCGCTGGCGCGCCGGTGCGGTGTTGTGCTCCTGGATGTCGCCTGGGCTGCGTCGGCGGGGGCGCGCAAGCGGATAGTCGTCGTCGACGCATCAGCCCCAGACGCAGCGTGGCCGGCGGGCCCACGCCGCGCCTCATCGCGCGCGCTGTGGCAGGACGACCTGGTGTGGCTGCATCGCGCGGACAGCCCGCACGCGACACGCCCGCCCCGCTGGGCGGTAGAGCGGTGCTCCGTTCGGAGCAGGGTCGTCGCCACGCAGCTCATTGACCCCGACGGCGCGCGCTGGCCGCTCAGCGCGCTGCAAGGCGCGCAGGTCTTCGGCGCGTGCGGCATCGCGCGGCCCAGCGAGTTCTGGCGCCTCGCCCGAGGCGTCTGTGAGCTTCAGGGGGCGACATGGACCGGACAGCGTGCGTTCCCTGACCACGCAGGCTTCACGCGGAGCGACCTGCCCGCAGCCGCGCTGCGTGGGCTCGTCTTGGTGACGACAAAGGACCGCGCCCGACTGGGGCAGTCCGGCTTTTGGGCCCTCGAGACCGACCTCGAAGTGTCCTGCGCTGAGGCTGTGGACGACCTGTGGGAGCCCGCGTGACTGAGCGCCGCGTTGCGACGCCTCTGTGGGCGCGCCTGACGGTCGCTGGCTTGCGAGCGGTCGTCGCCGCCCTATCGCCCCCAGCCCGCCGCTGCGTGGGTCGGGCGTTGGGGTGGATGTGGTACCGCCTCGTCCCTGTGCGACGCTCCGTCGCACGGGCTCAGGTGGCGTCGCGATTGGCGCTCTCTCGCGAGGAAACAGAGCGGGTGGTGCGCGAGATGTATCTGCGACTCGGAGCCCGCGTCGTCGAGGTGTTCGGTCCTGCGCCGCGATGGCGTGTTCATGGACTCGATGCCGTCGAGGCAGAAGTCCCGCAGGGGCAAGGGATCATCTTCGTGACGGCCCATCTCGGGCAGTTCGAGCGCTTGGCCGACGCGGGCCTCTGGCGTCGCCGGGTGCACGTCATCACCAGCCGGTTCAGCGTCGGGCCGCTGCAGACGCTCTGGGCCGCTTGCCGCGAGGGCCGCGTCACGTCGCTCGTTCAGCCGGGTGCCGACGGGCGTGCCCTGAGGGCGACGCTCGAGCGAGGCGACGCCCTCGCGTTCATGCTCGATCAGCACGCGTCCGCACACTCGGCGGTCCAAGTGGAGTGTTTGGGGGCGCCCGCGTGGACTTCGACTGCGCCCGCGCGACTGGCTGTATCCAGCGGCGCGCC
>CANLBD010000024.1 GCA_947488215.1 Myxococcales bacterium
GCCTCCGCCCCTTCTGGCTTGGGCTCCGACTCTGAATCTGGCTCTGGCTCTGGCTCTGGCTCTGGCTCCGGCGCTGGCTGGGCCTCTGCGTCGGACTCGGACTCTGGGACACCCTCGGCCCCTTCGGGCTCGCGCTCCGGCGCTGGCTGGGCCTCTGCGTCGGACTCGGACTCTGCGATTTCCTCGGCATCCTCGGCCGCTTCGGGCTCCGGCGCTGGGACCTCCTCGGCATCCTCGGCCGCTGCGGGCGCCGACTCAAAGAACGCCTCGGTCGCCTCCGCCACTTCTGGCTCGGGCTCCGACTCTGACTCGGGCTCCGATTCAAGCTCAGCCTCTACCTCGGGCTCCGACTCCAACTCCTCCTGAGCCTCTTCGTGAGACCCCGCCTCAAGCTCAGGCTCTGCGTCGGGCTCCCCTTCCAAAAACACCCCGGGGGCCTCCGCCGATTCCGGTTCCGGCTCCGGCTCCGACTCCGGCTCAGCCTCAGCCGCCGCTGCCTCAGCCTCAGCCACCGTTGACAAGGCCGACTGCGCCGGCGCCTCTCCGAAACCCGCCTTCGCCAACGCCTCGGCGAGGTTGGACGGAGCTGCCTCCGCAGAGGCTGTCGCCGGTTCAGCCATTTCACCGTGCCCAACGAACGACGCGACGGCCGTATCGATATCGACGGTGCGCCCCTGAGACAGCAGCGACTCCGCGAGGACGTCCACCGCGCGCGCGAACGGACCGTGCGGGTCCTCGAACATCACCGGGGCCATGCGATGCACTGCCCGCACAACCGCAGGGTCGGACGGCAGCGTGGCGACGAGGGGCAGGTCGATGCTCAAGTAGCGCTGGCAAACGACCCCGATCGCCCCCACGACGCGCTGCGCCTCTCGCGGCCCCGCTTGATTCACAACCAAGCGCACATCCCCACGCGCGAGGAGTGCAGCCGCCCTGTCACCCAGCGCGGGGTCGAGCGCCTCGAGCGCCTGGATCAGGCGATCGACGGACTCAATGCGGTCGGGGCCACGCGCCGCTGCTGCCCGCGCCACGAGGGCCTGCGCTGCCGGCGCGTCGTGAAAGCAACGGTCCAATCGACGATAGACTGCGGCCTTCACGAAGGCGTACGCATTCTGAATCGCGGTCGGCTCGGTGCCCGTCCCGACGAGCCCTTCGCCCGCCAGATTAAAGAAGTCGAGCGTCCCATCCCCGGTGCCGGCCCCGAGGTCGATGAGCAGCGCGTCCGCCTCGAGCTCCAAGAAGCCGCGCACCAAGCGCTCGCGCTCGCGCCGCCGCGGATTGGCGGCCCGCAAGATCGCTGCAGCGCCGCTGATCAGGCGCAGACCGTCGACCGGCGTCGGCAGGCACACGTCCTCGAGTCGCGCGATCCGGCCCGCCCAGAAGTCGTCCAAAGTCGACGCAGGGTGCGTGACCCCTAGCAGCGTGTGCATGTTCGCTGCGCCCAGGTCGGCGTCGAGCACAACGACCCGCGCGCCGAGTCGCGCCATCGAGGTCGCGACGGCACTGCACGTCAGGCTCTTGCCGACGCCGCCCTTGCCCCCACCGAACGCGATGACGAGACGTGACCGCATGTCGCTGTGGTACGCCGAATGCTGCGCGCTGTCCATTCCGGGACGCGGCCCACCTCGGGTCAGCGCTCGACCTCAGGCACCTGGGGGAACGAGAACCCGACCCCAACGGTCACCGCGAAGTGGTTCGAGAAGTCACTGGACGCTTTGACAGCGCTGTTCTCGACGTCGGTGTCGCGCACGGCGTTCACCGAAGCGCTGTAGAGGTAGTCACGGAGCTCCACGTTCACATCGAGCCATTGCAGGATAAACGTGCGCATCCCTACGCCCAAAACCGGCGCGATCGCGAAGCTGTCGAGATCGCCTGCACCGCTCACCTTGGCGCCACCGACGCCGCCGATGACATGAAAGTCGTAGTTCATCACCTGGCGCCCGAAGAGCGCCAGCTTGCCCGCGAGCGGCACGTACTCCACGTCGACTGAACCCAGGAGCGAAACGTTCGAAAAGCCACCTTTGGCCTTCTCGGCGCGTGTCGCCTTGACCTCCTCGGCCAAGCCCGTGTCCACCGCAGCGCCGGCCAAGACCGTCGCCCCAAGACCAAAGCTGTCCGAGATGTGGTAGCCGATCTGGCCACCGAACATGAGGTTCCGCTGGAACGGATCGTTGAGCGTGAAGCCGAACGCGGGTGCGACCGAGAACCGACCACCGCGGAGCATCACGCGCTCTCGAACGGCGTCGCCCTCTTCGAGCTTCTCCAGCGCGCTCTTCTTCGGGCCGGTAATGCCCGCCGACCATGCCGCGCCCGGGAGCAGCGCGAGCAACAGCGCCGAAAGGCCGGTCGCCTTGCGAATCTGGTGTCCGTTCAAGGCCGCCTCACTTCAGCGTCTTGTATTCGAAATCAGGCGGCAGGAAGAAGCCTACCCCCGCCGTGAAGACGATGTTGTTCACGAGTTCGCTGCCGCCGGGGTACGTCTCGTTGTAGATGTGGTCCCGCAGCTCAAGGTTCATCGTGAACCAGCGGTTCATGTAGAAGCGCTGACCCACGCCGACCGCGAGCGTGACGTGCCCGTCGAGCTCCGTCTTCGTGTAGCCCGCGCCGAGCAACGTGTAGATGTCCCAAGGCACGATCCACGTGTCGAAGAGCGTGAACTTTCCGTAGATCGGGTCGTACTGGAACTGGAGCTCACCCACCCACTTGAGCTTCGACACCTGGGGGTAGAGCTCGTAGTCGTCGATCAACTTGTCGAAGAGGTCGGTATCGCTGCCGAGCGAGAACATCCCGTGGACACCCACGGCCAAGTACTCGCTGATGTAGTAGTTCAAGCTGCCGCCCGCGATGAACAGGTTCACGAGCGGGTCGTTGATGTTGGTGCCGATCATCGGCGCGAACTCAGCGCGTTGGGCCTGCAGGAACGGGCGCCGCTGAATGACGCGAATGAGGTCGTTCTCGGCAGCTTTGTCGCGGGACGCCTTGGCGGCCTCGGCCTCGGTGTCGATGACATCGAAGCTCATGTCGCCGCCGTCCGAAGCGCCCGTATCTGAGTCGCCTGAGTCGCCCGACTGGTCGGGCGAGGCCATCTCCTCGGCGGAGAAAGTCATGTCGTCCTGCGCTGAGGCCGACGTTACCCAGCCGAGCAGACTGAGCAGAACCGTGGTCGTTAGGATGACGCGACGCTTCATGGCCCCCGACAGTCTCTACCGCTGATTCCCGGTGCTCATTAGCACGCACAATCAGGGGCGACAAGCAAAAGTCAGTCTCCCAGGAGGGCGTCGGCAAAGGCCGCCGCGTCGAACGGGCGCAGGTCTCCGACCTTTTCACCGACGCCAATGTAGCGCACGGGCAAGCGCATCTCGTCGCAGATGCCGATCACGACGCCGCCCTTCGCTGTCCCGTCGAGCTTGGTGAGGACGAGACCGCTTACGGCAACAGCCTGAGTGAACTCTCGGGCCTGCGAGATCGCGTTCTGTCCGTTGGTGGCATCGAGCACAAGCCAGACCTCGTGCGGCGCGCCCGGGACTGCCTTGCCGATGCTTCGATGGACCTTGGCCAATTCGTCCATCAGCTCTTTCTTGGCCTGCAAGCGACCTGCAGTGTCGCAAATGCATACATCGTAGCCCCCTTCGGCGGCGACCTTGCAGGCCTCGAAGATCACGCTCGAGGGGTCTTGACCTTCTTTGCCGCGAATCACCGGCACCTGCGCGCGGTCCGCCCAGACTGCGAGCTGCTCGACCGCCGCGGCGCGGAATGTGTCCCCCGCCGCGACGACCACCTTGCGACCCTGGCTCGCGAACTGGTGCGCGAGCTTGCCGATGGTCGTCGTCTTCCCAGAGCCGTTGACCCCCACGACCATGATCACCAGGGGGGTGTGCGCCTCCCAGGCGATGGGCTGCGCCTCGACTTGCAAGAGCGCGCGCATCTGCGCCTTGAGACCATCCCACACCTTGACGGGGTCACGAAGCGCTTGCTTGGAGAGCGCGTCGTGCACTTGCGCCACGAGCCGCTGGCTCGTCTTGACCCCGATGTCGGCGGTGAACAGCGCTTCCTCGACCTCGCCCAGCAGCGCGTCGTCGAGCTGCTTGCCACCGCCAAAGAGCTGGCCGAGTCGGGCAACGAAGCCGTCATGCGTTCGCGCCAAACCTTCGCGCAGCGTGAGGCCGGGCGCTTCGACGGGCACAGGCGCAGGCGCGGGCTTCGCCTCGGCCACAGGCGCGGGCTTCGCCTCGGCCACAGGCGCGGGCTTCGCCTCGGCCGCAGGCGCGGGTACAGGCACAGCCGCAGGCGCGGGCTTCGCCTCGGCCGCAGGCTCAACGGGCGCAGGGGGCGTGTCGACTTGCTTGGGCTTGACGGAGCGCGCTACGCGATAGGCGAGCGCGATGAGCGAAAGCGCCAAGACGCCATAAATGACGAAGTCCATGGGAGCCAGCCCCGCTGCCGCGGCGGCCTCCGGCGCAGGCGCCTGCGTCACGGCGGCGTCGAGCAGCGCGAAGTGAGAGAGCATGGTCGTGAGTTCCTCAGGTCATCCGCACGCTGACGAGCTTGCTGACGCCGGGCTCCTCCATGGTGATGCCATAGAGCACGTCGCCGATCTCCATCGTGCGCTTGTTGTGGGTGATCAAAACGATCTGGCTCGTCCGCGACATCTCTCGGACGACCTCATTGAAGCGGCCAATGTTCGCGTCGTCGAGGGGCGCGTCGACCTCGTCGAGCAGGCAGAACGGGCTCGGCTTGACCTGAAAGACGGCGAAAATGAGCGCGATCGCGCACATCGCCTTTTCGCCGCCGCTCAAGAGGCCCACGTTGCCGACCTTCTTGCCCGGCGGCTGGACGAGCATTTCGATTCCAGTCTCCAGCAGATCGTCCGGGTCGACGAGCGCAAGGTGAGCCTCGCCGCCCCGAAACAGGCGCGGAAACAGCGCCTGAAATCGACCATTCACCGCCTCATACGTCTCTCGGAAGAGCTGCCGACTCGTTCGGTTGATCTGGTCAATGGCCTTCTCAAGGTCATCGAGCGCCGCGTTCAGGTCCTGCTGCTGCGCGACGAGGAACTCATGCCGTTTCTCGACCTCGACGCACTCCTCGATGGCCCCGAGGTTGACCTCGCCCATGCGCTCGATCAGGCCCTCGATTTCGTCGAGCCGCTGCTTGTCTTCGGGCGACGGCGGGTCAATCCCCTCAAGCTCCCGGGCGGCTTCGCCCACCTCGACCTTATGGACCTCTTGGACTCGTTGGGCGACATTTTCGAGCCGTAGAAGCCGCTCCTGCAGACCGAGCCGCGCGTCGGCGACAACGTCCCGTGCGCGGTCACGCTCCCGACGACGCTCTTGCGCGGCGAGCTCGGCGGCATCGACCCGTGCGATCGCCGCTTCGTGCTCGGAGCGCGCGTCGTGCACGGCGCTCGCCCGCTCAGCAGCGCTGGCTCGCAGCGCTTCGAGTCGATCCGTGACGTCGCGCTGCCTCCGCGCGAGCGCGCCGAGCTGCTCGTCAACGCTCTCCATCTCACTCGCCATCCGAGCGGTCCGGTCACGCATCTCGCGCAGCTGCGCGTCTACCCGAACGACACGGTCCCGGGCAGCCGCCATGCGCTCCGTCCGGGCCGCCTTCGCCGCGCGGGCTTCGTGGAGCGCGGCCAGCGCAGCATCACGCTCCGCTTCGCGCGCACTGGCCTCGGTGTTCGCCGCGTCGATCTCCGCCTGGCGCTCGAGCGTCCTCGCGTCCGCGCTCGCCAGGAGCCGGTCGGCGGCCTCGACCTGCTCGACCGCGTCGACAATCTCGACCCGCAGATCGGCGACCTGCTCCGCCAGCTCAAGTCCACTCCGCCGCACGCGCTCGAGCTCGGCCTCGTCGCGCGCGAGGTCCTTGCGTGCCTCAGCGCGCCGCACCTCAGCGTCCTGCGCCTCACGCCCCGCGGACTCGGCCGCGACACGCTCCGTCTGCGCCTGAGCCCGAGCGGCCCGACCCCGCTCACCTGCGTCCGTCGCGACGGCCTCCAGCGTCGCGGTCGCAGCGCCCAACTCCCGGATCTCACGGCGGCGGCTCAGCGGCGCGGCGTCCGCTCCCCCGTGTCCACCCGTGACAAAGGCGCCACCGTCGAGCCGGTCCCCCTCGAGGGTGACGATCGTCCCGGGCCAAGCCTGTGACCGTGCGACCCGAGCGGCGACCTCGAGCGTCTCGACAACGAGGGCGTCACCGACGAGCAACGCCGCGACGTCCGTGGCTGCCATCAAGCCGCGCAGGGGCCCCAATATCCCCTCGCCGTCCGGCGCCGCGGGCAGCTCAGCCGAAGCTTCGGATGCCGAGACAAAGACGCCTCGCCCCCGCCCCGCCAACTTGAGGTGCTCCACCGCCCCGAGCGCACGCGTCATGTCGGTGACAACGACCGCTTGCAAACGATCACCCAGGGCAGCCGCGACGGCCTTCTCCAGGTGCGCCGGCGGCGACAGACTCTCGGTCACTAAGCCTACGACGCCCGCCTCGGCGCCCCGTGCGAGCACCGACCGCGGCCCCTCCGCCACGCCCTCTCGGCGGGACTCCAGCTCTTCGAGGCTCCGAAGTCGACTGCGCGCACCCGCCAGTTGCTCTCGCGCGCCACGCTCTTCGTCCTCGGCTGCGCGCGCGAGGCGCTCGTGGTCCAGACGCGCAGCCTCGGCAGCCTCCCGCCGCGCGCGCGCCTCGAGCGCGTCTTCTTCGGCCTCGGCCAGGCGACGCGCGGCCTCGACACGGGCGTGCACCAGCACCTCGCGTTGAGCCTCCAGATGCTCCAGCGTCGCCTGCGAGGTCGCCGTCCGCGCACGCAGCTCCCGCTCCCGTCGCGAGGCTGCCTCCCGGGCCGTGCGCGCACGTACGACGCTCTGCGCCTCATCGGCCGCGGCTCGCCGCGCCGCCTCCGCGATGCTGCGCGCCTGGGCAAGCGCGACCTGAGAGGCGCGGAGGACCTCATCGAGGCGCTCCAGATCTGCACCTTCGTCGACCTGCTCCGCCTCAAGATCGTCCACCCGCGCGTGCGCGCCGACGCGCTCCTCCTCGAGCTCCGCGATCCGCTCCGCCGCCCTTACGCGCTCTTGCTTCGCATGCTCCAAGCGCTCCGCCGCGTGCTTCGACTCACGCGCCGCGAGGTCACGCTCCCCTTCGGCGAGGCGAACATCCCCCTCGGCAGACGCCAGCTGGGCAGCGAGGGCCCGCGCGTGGGCCTCTGCGGACTGCTCCGCGAGCTTGTCCGCTGCTCGCTGAGCATCCGCCGCCTCGAGGCGCATGATGGCGTCCTGCTCCGCCTCGACCGAGCGCGTTACACGCTGCTCGTCCGCGTCTCGCTGCGACTCGAGTTGCCGGTACTCATATACGGCCGCCTTCAGCGAGAGCTGACGTGCCTCCGCCCGGTACTCCTTGTAGCGCTCCGCCTTCTTCGCCGCACGCCGCAAGTTCTTGAGCTGCTGGTCAATTTCGCCCGTGATGTCGGCGAGGCGCTCGAGGTTCGCGCGCGTCTCCTCCATCTTGCGCTCGGCGAGCTTCTTCCGCTGTCGGTAGCGCGTGATTCCCGCGGCCTCTTCGATCAGGATACGCCGCTCTTCGGGGCGCGCCGAGACGATGCGCCCGATCTGCCCCTGCTCGATGATGGCATAGGCCCGCCCTCCCCCGACGCCGGTGCCCGCGAGGAGCTCCTGAACGTCTTGCAGGCGAACCCGGGTCTTGTTCACGAAGTAGTCCGACCCGCCCGAGCGCTCCATCCTGCGCTCGATGGCGATCTCCTCGACGTCCTTCCAGCGCGCCGGCACCTCTGAGCTGCCATCGTTGATGTAGGTCAGCCGCACCTCGCACATCCCCATCGGGCCCCGCTGTCCGGTGCCGTTGAAGATGACGTCCTCCATCGACCCGCCGCGGAGCGCGCGCGCGCCTTGCTCGCCCATGACCCACTTCAGGGAGTCCACGATGTTCGACTTGCCGCAGCCGTTCGGTCCAACGACGGCCGTAATGCCCTCATCGAAGGCCAGCGTCGTTCGATGGTAGAACGACTTGAAGCCGTGAATGTCGAGTCGTTTGAGCTTCATGGGGCGGGCGCGTGGTTATCGCAGAGGGCCCAAGTCTCGGCAACACTGAGCGAGCCACGGCAGGGCCGCCATGACCAACGCGAGGACCATATCCGCGGCGCGTGGCACAACGGCGCGCCCCAGCGCGAGGGCGCAGAGAGGCCCCAGAAAGACGAGCGCCGGTATCGGCACTTGGAGCGTCAAGACCGCGGCCAGGCACGCCGCCCAGCCCGCGGCGATCCCAAGGCTGCTGCGGCGCTGCGAGAGGCCAGCCGCAGCGCAAGCCCCGGCGAGGAAGCCGACGAAGACAACGTCGCCCATGCCGATCACCGGCACGATGCCGAGGCCTGCCACAGGAGCGTTCAACGTCAGAATGGACAAGGTCTCCTGCGCCGGCTCAGTCAGGAGCTGCGCGGTGACACCGCTCGGAGATGTCACGCTCCAGAGATCCGCCGAGAGAGCGACGATGACGAGCGGCCAGAGGTGGGCGGCGACCTGCATGCCACGCCCGAGCGCCGCCCCGAGCCAGGCCGCAGCGGTCAAGGCGAGACCACCGCGGAGATAGGCAGCGACTGAGTGCGGCGCATTCAGCGCGTCGAGCGCGAACGGGGCGACGACCGCCGCCCCGAGTGTGATGAACAGTCCGGCAGAGAGCCGCGGCAGCGCGCCGGCGCTCCAGTGAACGCCCACCAAGACGGCGCTCAAGGCGATGAACGTCACGCAGAACGCCAGGACCGGCGGGGCTGAGTCGCTCAGCACCGCGTCAAGCGCGCTCAGCGAGAGCCAGGCCAGCGACCACCCCAGCCACCACCGCGCGATGGTCAGACTCTCCATATGGCCAGCCTACAACGCGGCGGACGCTGCGACCACGATGCCTGCTTCTGATAGGCTCTCGGTGATGCCCCGCTGGAAACCCCTCGTCCATCTCCTGCTGGCCTCGCTCGCGGTCATGTGTCCGCTGAGCGTGTCCGCGCAGGGGGACGACTTTCTCGCGGCCGAGCTGATCGTCCGTGGTCGCGCTGTCTGGTCGGATTTTCAGGTCACCGGCTTCGGAGCGGGCGCGGACGTCTCCGCCACCTTGCGCGACGACGCGGGCCAACCCCTGGCGGGCGTGCGCGTTGAGGTGACGCTGCGACCCGAAGGCGACGCCGCCCGCGCGGTCCATGCGGTCTCCGCGAGCGATGGACGCGTCACCGCACGCCTTGAGAGTGACGCTCAAGGCGATGCGCGCGTGACCCTCGACTATCCGGGGAGCACGCTGGTCGAGGGCCATCGAGCCGAGACCTCGGTTCGCTTGGGTCGGGTCGAGCCAGCGCTCTCCCTCGAGCTCCCCCCGCAGATCGACGCAGACGCGCCGCCGCCCTTCGTCGTGCGCCTGCAGGACGCACGCGGCGCGCCCATCATCGACGCGGCGGTGACGCTGTCGCTCGATGAAGCACCGCCTGCGGTCGAGCGCACCAACAGCGAGGGGGTCGCGGGCTTCTCCGTGGCGCGTATGGCGCCCGGCCGGCACTCGCTCACGGCGCGCTCTATCGGCGATGCGCGGCATGCCGAAGCGGTCCAGACTCGGACTTTCGAGGCGCTTCGGAGAGCGAGCGTGCAGGCGAGCGTGTCGCGGATACCGAGCGAAACGGACCCGATGTCGGCTCCGCTCATCGTGGACGCCGAGGTCACGGGCCCGTCGTCCGATGCGCTCGCACTCCGGCTCTTGGTCGATGGTCAGGCGGTGTCCCTTGAGAGGCCCGATGCTCGCGGGCGAGCGGCCTTCGAGGTGCCACGGCGTCGCCTCGCTCCGGGGACGCGCACCCTTGAGGTCGAGGTCACTGCGCACGATCCGCACTGGGCGGTCGTTCGCTCATCGCCGATGCCGGTCACGCTCCCGCCGCACGCCGAGACGCTGGGCGGGCACGTCGTCTGGCTCGCTCTGGGGCTCGCGCTCGGCGCGCTCATGGTTGCGGTGATAGCGACCCGACGCGCGGTGCCCCTCGTCGCGCCACTGCCGCCTGCGGTCCAGCTCACGCCTCGGCCCGACTTCGAGGCCGCGGCCGCACACGCGCCCGGGGCCCATGGAGCCGGCGCCATCCTCCGCATCACAGTGGTCGACGCCGTCTCTGGTCACATTGTGCGCGCCGCCGTGCGGTGGCTCGAGCCGAGCGGCGAGGTCACCTGGACGGGTGACGACGGCACCGCCGTGCTCGATGGTCCAGGCCGTGTCCTCGAGGTCAGCGCGCGCGGCTTTGTGACTGCGCGTCCGCTGTGTGCGGTGGACCGCGCCACCGAGGCCACCGTTCGCCTCATGCCGCTGCGAGCAGCCATCCAGCGCGCGCTCGAGCGCTGGCTCGCGCGTTGGCCGGCGCCGCAGCCGCGACTTGGCCGGGAGACGCTCCTCGAAATCGAGCGCCACATGTGCCTTGCTGGATACGCCGAGGCGATGGTCACGCCGCTCATGCGCGACGTCGAAGCGGCCCTCTTCGCGGAGGTCGCGCCTGACGAGGCGACGCTTGCTGCGGTCGAAGCGCAGCTCAGTACGCTCGTGCCGAGGCACACATGACGCGCGCCCTCTTCGGCGGAGGCGTTGTGCTGGCCGCGCTCCTGCGCCTGAGCCCGAGCGCGCACGCGCAGGATGCCGCCCGCTGGGATGCGCTCGGTCGCACCCTGTCAGGCGCGCGCGAGGCCGGCATCCAGGTCACGCGTGTCGACGCACGCGCTCAAAATACGCTCGATGGCGAGAGCGCCCTGTGGATTCATGACGCCGACGCCGCGCCCCCCGCGGACGCGCTCTTGGAGCATGTGCGGGCGGGCGGTCGCCTCCTGGTGGCTGATGAACGCCCCGCCGCAGCGTCGCTCCTCAACGCCTTGGGCTTTCGATTGGGGCCGCCGCCCGATGAGACGCTCGAACGCGTCGGTGGGCACCCCGCGCTGGTCGCCGCGACCGCGACCAAGGCCTTGGCCTATCCGGGCGTTGAGCGCGTCGTGACCAACTTGCCCGCTCGACTCGAGCCGACATTGGGCACGGAGACCCTTCTGCAGTTCGCTGACGGCGCCGCGCTCATGCAGCGCAGCTCCGTCGGTCGCGGCGTCGTGATGGCGCTCGCAGACGGCTCCATCTGCATCGACTTGATGCTTGAGAGTGACGAGAACGCGCGCTTCTGTGCCGCCCTGATCGGCGCGCTCACTCAGCAGGGTCAGCGCGCGCTCCGCGTCTTCGGTGCGACCTCCGCTGATGCCCCCGACACGCCGACCGAGGGCACTCACGGCGAGGCCCTCCTCGAGCGCGCAGGCATCGCCCGAGACACCCTGAACGAGGCCATCTCCGACTTGTCGCGCCCCGCGCCCCCTGAGCCCTTGGTCCGCGCAGTCGTCGCGTTGAGTGTCGCGGTCGCGATCGTCCTTGCGGCTGCGCGGTTTCCTGGCCTTCGCTTGGGACGTCGCGCTCACGGCCCTCGTCGTCGAGCACGCCAAGACCTCGGCTCACCCCCCACCACACCCTCAAGCTCTCAGCCGGAGTGACGCCACAGATGTCGACCGCGTCAGATTTTCGCATCGCTACGCACCAGGCGCTCGGCCGCGTATGGACAGGGCCCACCGAGACGATCGACTTGCTCTTGACCGCCCTGCTTGCCCCGGGCCATGTGCTGCTCGAGGGCGTACCGGGCGTCGCCAAGACCACGCTCGCGCGCGGGTTCGCCCAGCTCCTCGGCTGCGACTTTCGTCGCATTCAGTTCACCCCTGACCTGCTCCCTGCGGACATCACGGGCGCCTACATCCTGAATATGCGCGACCAGCAGTTTGTCCTGCGCCGCGGCCCGATCTTCGCGCACGTCGTCTTGGGCGATGAGATCAACCGTGCGCCCGCGAAGACGCAGTCAGCGCTGCTCGAGGCGATGCAAGAGCAACAGGTCACGCTTGAGGGCGAGACGCACCCTCTCCCCGATCCCTTCATCGTGCTGGCGACCCAGAACCCGATGGAGCAGGAGGGCGTCTACCCGCTGCCCGAGGCTCAACTCGACCGGTTCCTCTTGAAGCTGCACATCGATTATCCATCGGCCGCCGACGAGCGCCGCATGCTTGAGACGCACACCCACAGTACGCCCGCGTTGAACGCAATCGCGTCGCCTGATGCCCTTCGGGCCTGGCGGTACCACGCCACGCAGGTTCACGTCGCGCCTGCACTCTACGACTACGTCGTGGCGCTGGTGACTGCGACGCGAGAGCATTCACAGGTGCGACTGGGAGCGAGTCCGCGCGCGTCGCTCGCCCTGCTGCGCGCAGCCAAAGCGCTGGCTCTCCTCGACGGGCGAGCGTTCATGCGCCCAGACGACCTGCGCGCGCTGGCCCCCAGCGTGCTTGCCCACCGCATCACGCTCACCCACGAGGCGGAGATGGACGGAGTGTCCGGAGCGGACGTGGTGCGCGACGTGCTCTCCGAGGTGCGATGGCGAGGGCCCGCAGAGGTGCCGACCCCGTGACCGCACCGGGGCTCACGGCGACCGCCGCCCTCAGCCCAGGGGGCGCTGCGACGACGCTCGGAGGCGCGGCGCTCCTCTTTATCGCGGCGACGTCAGCGCACCCTGCGCTCGTCTCCGCCGGCGCGCTGATGTGGGGTGTGGTCGCGTTCGCCCTGGCACGCGCACGCGCCCGCTCGACGGCGCTCTCGTCCCTCGAACTTCGACTCGCCCCCGTCGCCGTCAAGCCCCGCGGTGCGCCGCTTGAGTGCGTCATCTCCGTCAGTCACGACGGCCCGTTTCCTCTCAATCGCTTGACGCTGCGCTTGGTGGGCGACGGCGCGTCTCGCATCGACGTGACCTGCGTCGTCGACGTCCCAGCGGCATCCAGTGGCGAGGTGTCCTTGCCCATCACACTCCCCGTCGCGGGTCACAGCATGCTCCATGGGGTGGAGCTCCTTTGGCGCGACGCGCTCGGTCTCGCCGAGGCGACGTCTTGGCGCCCCTACGCGATGGCCATCCGAGCCGACACGTGCCCAGTGGAGGGCGCTCGCGCGCACGCGCTGCTCGAGCTCGCCGGGCTCGTCACAGACCATGATGGTCGCCGCAGCGCCCATCGCCGAGGCGGTGGGGTCGAGCTCCGAGAGCTGCGCGACTATGTGCCGGGCGACCCCCTGCGGGCGGTCGCGTGGAAAGCAACCGCCCGCAGGCAGCGTCCCCTCGTCCGCACCACGGAGGACGACACCCGCCATCACCTGCAGCTCCTTGTCGATGTCGGCCCAGCGTTGCGGGTGGGTCCAGAGGGCGAGCGTCCCCTTGACCGGCTCCTTGACTTGGCGGCCGCGCTCCTGCAAGCGGCCTCTGCCGACCGCGTCGGCCTGACCCTCTTCGACACGCGCATCGTCTCCCACCTCGACGCCGAGGTGGGCCAAGCAGCGCTGCGCCGATGCAAGCAGCGACTGCTCGACGCGACGCACCTGGTTGACGATGACCTCACCGAGGTGCCGGACACCGAAGTGCTCGCGCGTGTCGCGGCGCACCTTGACCGCGATGCTCCGGGCCAATTCGATTTTACCCGCTCCGCAAGAGCCCGAGCGACGTTCACCTTGAGCGGTGTAGACCCCCTGCGGGAGGCCATCGACGAGTCTGCCGTTCACACCGCGGTCGCGCGGGCCCTGCTCGCCGACCGCGCAAAGGCGCGCAGCCTCGTCGCGCAGCGCGTGCGCTCGACACGCTGGGCCAAGGACCCCTCGGGCGCTCGCCTGCGCCTCGCGTGTGCGATGTTCGGCCTGCCACTCGAGTACCGCAGCGCCCCTGATTCAGCGGGTCGGAACGCAGGCTTCGCCGAGGCCCTCCTCAGGGGTCGACGCCCCGGTGGACCTCGAACGCTGGTCGTCCTCTCCGACCTCAGCGCGCTCGATCCGCACGGCCAGGCAGGTCGAGCGCTGCGAACGCTGTCGCACCACAAACAACAGGTCGTGTTGCTCTGCCCACCCTCGACGCCCGAAGAAGCAGTGGTCGCATGGCGCCGAGCGGGCGCCACTGTTCAGCGTGTTTCATCGCCGCGGTCGGGCTCGTCTGGCGAGAGCCCGAGCTTACGAAGCAGCCGATTGCGTCCGATCCCGAGCAGCCGCGACGCCGCAGACCGATTACCGCCGCAGGCCTCGACGACGTGACGAACGTACGCGTGCTCAAGGGCTTCGAGCGTGACGAGGGGGCTCCGAAACGCATCATCAGCGGCCGCGCTCGCGTCTGCGCGTGGGCTCACCCCCGCGCCGTGGGCGAGCGCTGGGAGCGCGAGGTCGGCGGCTTCAATGACGGGTCCCGGCGAGAGCACCACCGCCGACTCGATACAGGCCTCGAGCTCGCGCACGTTTCCCGGCCAGGCGTGACTGTGGAGGCGCTGCCGCGCGGCGGCGCTCAGGCGGAGCTCGGTGCGCCGATGCCTCTTACGCGCCTCGTACAGGAAGTGGTCCGTCAGTCGATCAAGGTCGTATGCGCCGCGTTCTCGCAGTGAAGGCACCGTGATCGTGATGACCTGCAGGCGGTAGAACAGATCACTCCGAAAGGCGCCGCGGTCGACCTCGGCTTTGAGGTGGCGGTGCGTCGCACAGACAAAGCGGACGTTCGCGGCCGAAGGGCGCGCGGCGCCCACCTTCAGGTAAGTTCGGTCTTGAATCAGACGCAGCAGCTTGCCCTGAACGCCGAGCGGGAGTTCACCGACCTCGTCGAGGAACAGCGTGCCGCCTTCCGCCGCAGCGACCTGGCCCTGCGTCGCTCGGTCAGCGCCCGTGAAGGCGCCCCGCTCGTGGCCGAAGAGCTCGTTCTCGATGAGCGACGCGGGCAACGCGGCACAGTCCACCTTGACGAACGGCGCGTCGCGTCGGGGCGAGCTCCAGTGGAGCGCGTGAGCGATGCGCTCCTTGCCCACGCCGCTCTCGCCCAGGATCAGCACGCTGACGTCCGTCGGAGCCGCCCGCGCCGTGCGGTCGTAGACCTCCCGCATCACAGGCGAGTCGCCCACGATGTGATTGAAGCGAAAGTCGAGTGGGCTGCGCGCACCCGGTGTGAGCTGGCTGCGCAAGCTGGTCTCGGCGAGCAGGTGAGCGACCTCGGCGGCGAGCGCCTCGAGCTGCTCGACCTGCTCGCGCTCGAACGCGCCGCTGCGCCGGTTGAGCACTTGAAGCACGCCGGCAGGCGCGCTCTCCGCCGCGCCGTCTGCGAAGCGAATTGGGACAGCGAGCAGCGTCCGCGTCTTGAAGCCGGTCTGGAGGTCCACGCGCTGCTCAAAGCGCGGGTCCGCACCGCTGTCGGGGACCCGAACGACCTCGCCCGTCTGGGCGACCCACCCCGCGATGCCCTGCCCCATCTTGAGGCGAATCTCGCTGAGCTCCGGCAGATGAGCGACGCGCGTGACCAGCTCCCCCCGCGCGTGGTCGACGAGGAAGAGGGTCGCGCGCTCCGCGTCGAGGCGCTGCGCGACCTCGTCGAGGACGGCCCGCAAGACCTCGTCGAGGTCCATGGGCCTTCGGTCGGTCAGCGCCTGCAAGTATGGCAGCGTCACGCGCGCCCCTCGTGCCGTGAATGGCTGAACGTACAGACCCTCATCGCTGGGCGTCAAAGGGACAGCGAGACGCCCTCTCGGGCGGCGAACGAGCGCTGGAACTGTGCGCGCGCGGTGGCCTCGAGCGCGTCTACTGCGTCGTCGCTTCGCGCAGGATCGTGATGAAACAGCGCGAGGCGGCCGACCCCCGCGCGCCGCGCGACCTCGGTGGCGTCGTCGATCGTGGAGTGACCCCATCCGCGACGAGGCGGACCACCGACACCCTGATATTCTGCGGCGGTGTACTGCGCGTCGTGCACAAGCAGGTCCACGCCCTCGGCGAGTCGCGTCAATCGGTCGTCGATGCTCGTCCCGTGCTCGCAGTCCGTCGCGAAGACCATCGACCGGCCGCCCGCCTCTACGCGATATGCGACCACGCCATCGGGGTGCGCCTGGTCGAGCGGCGAGACCCGGAACGGCCCCACCTCGAACGGGGCGTCGCGCGCGACATCGACGAAGCGCTTGGCGCCCACGAGCCGGTCGAGGCCCACGGGGAAGGTCGGCGGCCGCATCTGCGCGGCCAGCGCCTCACGCAGGGTGCCAGACGCGCGCGTCACCCCTACGAACGTCAGGTCGCTCTCCGGATGAAACGCCGGCGCGAAGAACGGCACGCCCTGAATGTGGTCCCAGTGGAGGTGGGAGAAGAGGAGCGTCGCCCGCACAGGTCCGAAGCCGAGCGCGGCGCCGAGCCCGCGCAGCCCTGTGCCTCCGTCGAGCACCAGCCGCTCGCCCTCAGCGAGGACCTCGACGCACGTCGTATTGCCACCCGTCCGCGCGTAAGCGTCTCCACTCACGGCGATGCTGCCTCGGACGCCCCAGAATCGAACCTGCATGCCCGCTCTCCTCTCGCTGATGACGCGCCCGATGCGGGCGCGTTCAGGAGTGTGAGCAACGCGTGTGCCACCCAGTCCCCAAGGGGGATTCCGGTCGCGACCCATCAGGGATGCGCTGAAATGGCGCAGCTCGACGCCCCCCATGCGCCATCTCAGCGCAAGGCGGAATCGTCAGGCCGTGGCTTCGACGAAGTCGTGCAGCAGTGCGCGCGTGTCGACCTCACCCGGAGTCAACGCGATGGCGAGCCCTGCGCAGCCGCCGCGCACTCGACGAACCACCTCGCCCTTGAGCAGGGCCAACCGAACGCCCGCCGCACCCGGGACAGGCAGGAAGACCTTCACGGCCTGACCTTCGGGGACGCGCGCGGCCGTCTTCAAGAACAGGCCGTCCGCCGACACGTCGATGACGTCCTCGCAGCGGCAGCAACCGTCGTACGTCAGATAGGCCTTGCCCTCGAAGGGCAGGCGTGTGTGTGTGCGTCGCTCGGCGTTCATGCGCTTTCTCCTGACTTTTATCTACAGTATCCTACATCGGGTCAGCGCGCAAGTCTTCGCGCCCACCGCTTGACAGGCGCAGCGGCTCGGTCGAACGTGCTCCCGATTCAGCAGAGGTTTGAGAGAGGAGAGTCCCGCATGGCCAAGGTCATGGAGCGCATCGGTGACAGCTTCGCCGAGCGCGTCTACCTGCCCGCGATCATCGATGGCCTGAAGGTCACGACGCGCCACTTCGTGCGTAACCTCTTCGGTCGCAAGGACACGGTCACGATCGCCTACCCCGACGTGAAGATCCCGTACGCGCCCCGGTGGCGTGGTCAGCACCGGCTCCTGCAGCGAGAGGACGGCGAGCCACGCTGCGTCGCCTGCTTCATGTGCTCCACCGCGTGCCCCGCGAAGTGCATCCACATCGTCGCCGGCGAGCACGACGACAAGGGCCGAGAGAAGTACCCCGTCCGCTTCGAGATCGATGAGCTGCGCTGCATCTACTGCGGCCTGTGCGAAGAGGCATGTCCGTGTGACGCCATCCGAATGGACACAGGCCTGCACGCGACGCCGGTGTACGAGCGCGAGCGGTCCTTCGTGAAGAAGGAGCAGCTCCTCGCCCGCAAGGCCCGCACCTTCGAGGTCCGAGAGGACGCTGAGGGCCCGCCCTGCGCGGTCTCGCACCGCTGAGGTGAATGCCGCGGTCGTCAGCCGACTGCGCCGGGCTTAGGCCCGAGTAGCGGCGCGCCGCCGCGAAGCCGCCTCGGCCGCTTGGACTTTGTCGTGCTTCTTGAGCGCTCGCTGGCGCTGCAGGAACGAGACGTGGTCGACCATGACGACACCGCGCAGGTGGTCGATCTCGTGGAGCAGAGCGCGGGCACCCAGCCCCTCGCCTTCGACCTCGAAGGACCGCCCTTCGGCATCCTGAGCGCGAATCCGAACGCGGGCCGGCCGGGTGACCGGGATGAACACGTCTGGGAAGGACAGGCACCCTTCCTCGGCCGTGATCTTCTCGGCGCTCTCGAAGACGACCTCCGGGTTGATGAACACCTGCGTAGGCTCGTCACGCGCTTCGTCGCCCTTGAACGCGACTGGGTGCACCAGCAGCACCTGCAGCCCAACGCCCACCTGCGTCGCTGCGAGGCCGATGCCATCCTCAGCGGCCATCGTCTCGGCCATGTCGCTGATGAGCGCCTGCAGGGTGCCGTCGAACGCCGTCACGGGCGCGGCGGCGCGGCGCAAGAACTCGTTCGGATACTTCAGGACTTCGAGCACGGCCATGAACGTCGGCCCTTTCGCAGATTACGCGTCCACAATGGGGCCGGAATCGTGGCACGATAGAGGGGCGCGATACAACGCCGAGCGCGCTCGCCACCGACCCGCAGGACGCCATGCAGACCCGACGCGAAGAACGAGACCCCGAGGGGGTCGAGACGGACGCCTTACTCGACGCGCTCCGAGCGAAGTTCGAGGGCCACGTCCAGAGCGTCGAGGTCGTACGCGACACGGGCTGCGTCATTGCTCGCGATGGCCGCAAGCTCTACTTCATGCCAAGCGCCGTGCGACTCAGCGGGCCCGGAGCGAAGGTCGAGGCGCTGCGCCCTGGGCAGCCTGTGACGTTCGACGTGTCTCACACCGCGACTGGCCCACGGATCTCAAGGCTCTGGACGGGACAGGCGCCGTCTGGGAGCGACGCCGCGGAGTGAGCCACGCCGCGGCGTCTGCGCCCCCGCGTTGTCAGCCGCGTGCGCTGCTGAGCCCACGGGCCGCGAGGAGCACGGCCTCGGCGTGACCCGCGACCTTGACGGGCGACCAGACCTGCGCGACTCGGCCGTCTGCGTCGACGAGGACCGTCGTCCTGACCGCGCCGACGGACGTACGGCCGTACATCGTCTTCTCGCCCCAAGCGCCATAGGCCCGGTGCACCTCGCCATCCGCGTCCGAGAGGAGCGGGAAGCCGAGCGCCTGCTTCTGGCGAAAGTTCGCGTGCGACTTCAACGAATCTCGGCTGATGCCGAAGACGAGCGCGCCGGCCGCGCGCAGCTCAGCCTCGCGGTCCCGGAAGTCGCAGGACTCCGTCGTGCAGCCGGGCGTGGAGTCCTTCGGGTAGAAGTAGAGCACGACGGCCTGCCCTTTGAGCGACGAGAGCGTGACCGGGTCGCCGGGCTCGGCGGGCAGAGTGAAGTCGGGCGCGAGGGCGCCGATAGAAAGTGCGGACATCGGAGTTCTCCTTGAGAGGGGTGGACGGTGCCACAGGGACACCGCGCGGGGCGAGTCGGTCGCGCCCATGGGCAGGCGTTGACATCGAACGTCGAGAGGGCCAACAGTCTCCCCAGTGACTTGGTATGCAGACCTGCACGCGCACAGCACCTTCTCCGACGGGACGTTGACGCCGGAGGCGCTCGTCGCGCTCGCGGCGAGCCGGGGCGTGCGGGCCCTCGCGCTGACGGACCACGACACGGTGGCCGGCTACCCCGAAGCGGCCGCAGCGGGCGCGAAGCAGGGCGTTGAGATCGTCTGCGGCGTCGAGATCACTGTCTGGTACACGCGCGAGCTGCACCTGCTCGCGTACTTCGTCGACCCCGCAGACGCAGCGCTGAGCGACCTCTTGGTCCGCCGCGCTCAGGCGCGCCGCGAAAGGGTTCGAGAGATCGCCGCTCGCCTGGCGCAGCTCGGCGCGCCCATCGATCCAGACGCCGTCCTCGCTGCGTGTCGCGATGGCAATGTGGGTCGCCCGCACGTCGCCCGCGCCCTCGTCGCCGCAGGCCACTGCGCCAACGTCGACGAGGCCTTCGACCGCTATCTTGGACGCGATGGGCGTGCCTACGTGACCGCGACGCACCTCCCCATCGAAGACGCGATCCGCATCGCGCACGCCGCAGGCGGCGTCGTCTCCCTCGCTCACCCGGGCATCGAGAAGGTCGACGACGCCCTGCCCGCTCTCGTTGAGCTCGGCCTAGACGCCCTTGAGGCGCATCACCCCGCCCACAGCTACGCCGAGACCGCTCGCTACCTCGGGATGTGCCAGCTCCTCGGCTTGCAGGCCACCGGCGGCGCGGACTTTCACGGCCACCCCGGCGGCGCGCCACCCGGCGCGTTCGGTATCTCGAGCGAGGGCCTCGCGGCGCTCCGCGCGCGTCGGCGGAGTGGCCCAGCGCCGGCCGTAGTGCTAGGGTCTCCGCCGTGAGCGGACCGAACAAGGCCATCTACGGCGAGATCGAGCGGTACGTTCCGATCCGGATTGGGGACTACACGTTCGATGTGCCCGACGGGATCCCCCTGATCAGGGCCTTCCAGTTCATCCAGTTCGAGCTCGGACGGATGACCTGTGACTGGAGCCGGTTCTGCTTCAACGACACGATCGGGTGCTGCCACTTCGAGTTTCGCGGGCCGGCAGACGCCGCCGCGGACTGGGGCCGCGCCTGCTGTCAGCGGGTCGTCGCGGGCCTCGAGGTGTTCACCCTCCCCAAGGGCAGCGTCTTGCTCGATGAGGCAGGACAGCCGGTCGAGTCGATCGCCGCTGCGCCCGCTCGTGAGCGGCCGCTCTCAGCGCGACAGCGCGCGGCAGCGGCCGGCGAGGAGCCCGCGTCATGAGCAGCGGCCCCCGAGGACGCAGCGTGGCCGACGAGGTCGCGCGCCTGCTCGCCGCCCTCACGACGACAGCGCAGGTCCCTGCAGGGCTCCCTGACCTCGTAGGGACACCGGAGCGCGTCAGCGACCTGTGGCTCGAAAACCTTGTCTCGGGCTACGCGACGACGCCGCAGGAGGCCCTCGGGACGCCCATAGACGACGCCAGCGGCGCCTTGGTCACGCTGACCGGCATCCCGTTTCATGGCGTCTGTCCGCATCACCTGCTCCCGTTTCACGGCGTCGCGCACGTCGCCTACGCGCCGCGGGGTCGCATCGTGGGCTTGGGCCGCATTGAGCGTCTCGTCGCGTGCCTGTCCCGGCGACTCATTCTGCAAGAGTCGCTGACGCACGCGATCGCGGAGGCGCTGATGTCGACGCTCGACGCCGAAGGCGCGGCCGTCGCGCTCGACGCCGAGCACTTGTGTCTGGTCTTGCAAGGCCGCGAACCGCGGGGCGCTCGCTTGAACACCCGCGTTGGCCTCGGCTCGCTCCGGGACCGCCCAGACGTGCTCCCGCCCGTCAGCGCGCACGGGGGGCGGCCTTGAGTCGCGTCGCGCTCGTCACCGGCGCGGGGCGAGGCATCGGCGCGGCCGTCGCCGTCCGCCTCGCGCGCGCAGGCTTTCAGGTCATCGGGGTCGCCCGCTCGCGCGACCAGCTCGATGCAGTCGCAGCGTCGACGGGCTTGGTGCCCCACGTGTGCGACCTTGAGGACGCCGCGGCGGTCGAGGCGATGTGCGCCGAGGTGCTGAGTCGATTTGGCCGCGTCGACGTGCTCGTCAACAACGCGGGCATCGTCGTGCGCCACCCCGTCGACGCC
>CANLBD010000025.1 GCA_947488215.1 Myxococcales bacterium
CCCGCTGCAGCGGGGCCGAGAATCTCGGCGCGCGCTGCAATGAGCTCCGCCTGAAGCGCCGCCGTAAGGCGTTGCGCGAGGGCATGCGCGCCCGCCTCGAAGAGCGGTCGCAGCCGCTCAAAGGCCGCGCGCGCGCGCTTCGCGGCTTGCACGAAGACCTCGGTCGCCACCTCGACAGGACCACCGCCCGCGGATCGTGCCGCGCGCTCGGTCTGCTCGGGCGGGCGCAAGCGCTCGAGTGCCTGCCGCAGCGCTTGGGCGCGCGTTCGCCACTGCTGAACGAGCAGAGGCTCAAGCCCCGGCATCGCGGCCTGAACCTCGACGAGGCCGCCCGCGCGCGCGACGGCGACGTCGGCCTTCACCATGACATCGCGCCACTTCGCCTCTGCGGCGGGCAGCGCAACGCTCGCCGCGCGTGCTTGTGCGGCCGACTCGGTGGCCACGCCTTGGCGCTGAACCAGCTCGTCCCGCGTGGACTCCACGAGGCGGACCCACTTGGCCGCTTGCTTCCGCCGCTCAACGAGCAGGTCTTCGGTCCGAAGCAGCGCCCGCGCCAGGTCGGACAGCGCTGCGGACTCAGCGGCCGAGAGCGCCTCTCGCGCGGCCGAGACGCGCCCCTCGGCGTGCGCTGCGCGCGCGGCATTCAGTGCAGCGTAGGCGCGCTCGAATCCCCCCTCACGCAGGCGCGCAGTGGCCTCGGCCTCAAGGCTCGCGGCGAGGGCCTCTAAGTCGCGCGTGACCGATTCCGCCTCTCTCGCGCGCGCCGTCAGCGACGCCGTCAGCGGTGTCGCCCGAGGCGCCCGCGCGCTCCGCTGGGCCAGTCGCCGCGCCTCAGCGGCCGCAGCCTCGACCGTCTCGACGGTGCGCTCCGCCATTCGGAGCGCTTCTTGGGCCTCGCGCGGTTCGCCCGGGTCTCGCGGCTTGGGTGGCGGCGGTCGACGCGGACGCGCCTCGGGAGACGGCCCGCGCGGCGAAGGCTGCGCTGCGCTCCCCCGCTCCCCTCTCTGGCGACGCGCTCGGATCTCAGAGAGCGCGGCGTTCACGCGCTTTGTCTCCTCCTCGGCGCGTTTCACGGCCTCGGCACCCTCGGACTGCGCGCGGTCCGGGTGGCAGGCGGTCACGCGGGAGAGCCACACTGCCTTGACCTCGGCGTCGGACGCCGTGGGCGATACGCCGAGCACGCGGTACGGGTCAGGAGCGCTCATCGCGCGCAGTCTAATGCACGCGCGCGCGGCACGACAGGCTCAGGCTTGAGCCGCTGCGGCTGCGACGGAGCGCGCGTCATACAGGTGGCCCATGCGAATCGCCTTGGTCTCGAGGTAGCCTCGGTTCACCGCATTCACACCGGTCAGCAGCTTGCGCCGCCCAGAGACGCGCACGCCAGAAGCCTCGAGTGCCGCGATTTTCAAGGGATTATTGGTGAGGAGCTGCACCGAGACCACGCCGAGCGCGCGCAGCATGTCGACCGCCACGTCATAGGAGCGCGCGTCGTCCGGCAGGCCGAGTTGGCGGTTCGCCTCGAGCGTGTCAGCGCCCTCCTCTTGGAGCGCGTAGGCGCGGATCTTGTTGCCGAGGCCGATACCGCGGCCCTCTTGGCGCAGATAGAGCACCACGCCGCGGCCTGCGCGCTGAATCGCGCTCAGCGCCGCCTCGAGCTGCGCGGCGCAGTCGCACTTGAGCGAGCCGAAGACCTCGCTGGTCAGACACTCGGAGTGCACGCGGCAGAGCACGTCCTCTCCACCATCGACGTCGCCGACGGAGAGCGCGAGGTGCTCGCGGCCTTCGGCGTCGATGAGAACGCGAACGTCGAACTCACCGTGCTCGGTGGGCAGACGCGTGTGCGCGTAGAAATTCGTCATCGAGAGTAGCCTTTCGTCAGGGCGTCCATGCGTCCGGGCAGCGTTCTTCGCCGCCCGAGTTAAGATGCGTTTGCGCCGAGTTGGATGCGCGACAACGCGTGTCGGAACGCGCTCGCGTTGCCGGTGATAATCCGCCCGCCGTTCGCCTCGACGAACGGGCGCACGGTCTCAAGGTTCGCGCCGCCCACGAACCACGGGCGCGGGCTGCTCGCGTCGGCGTAGGCGCGGAAGAGCCCTGCGACGTCGGGTGACTTGGGCGGCAGCGTCATCGATAGGCCGATGGCGGCCGGCTTCAAGGCCTCCGAGGCGCGCGCGATCGAGCTCGGCGGGTTGCGCTGTCCGAGCACGATGGGGCGCCACCCCCCCTCGATGATGTGCAGCGCGACGCCGAAGAGCGGCAGGTCATGCTGCTCCTCGTCGATGCACGCCAGCAGCACGCTGGGGCCAGAGACCGCGCGCGAGAGCAGACCGACCAGGTGCGCGAGGGCTTCGCCGATGGCGCGGGAGGCGAGGTGCTCCGCGGCAATCTCGCACTCTCCGCGCACCCACAGGCGCCCGATCTCGACGAGGACCGGCGAGAAGATGGTGTCGTACACCGACGCAGGGCTGCCGAAGTAGAGCGCCCCCTGGATCTCCCGCCGCAGCCGCTGCTCGTCGAACGCCATCGTCGCTTGGAGCAGGCGCTCGACGGCGGTCTGAGCGTACTCAACGTGAGGCGCGCCTTGGAGCGCCTCGCTCGGCGGCTCAACGGACTCGTTGAGGACTTGCCGCGCGGCCTCGCTCGGCGCGAGCCCTTGATTCTGCAGAACGAGGAGTCGGCGCACCTCGGCCACGTCGCGGTCGGAGTAGAGTCGGTAGGCGCTCTCCGAGCGCCCAGGGCGCGGGAGTCCGTAGCGTCGCTCCCAGGCGCGGAGCGTCGCGGCGGGCACGCCTGTCATCTCGGCGACGGCTTGAATCCTGTACCGGGGCGTCTCATCCATGGGTGGTCACCTGCTTGCCGAGCATCAATCGGAGCGCGGCTTCAAGCGAAGGAGCGCCGAACTCAAAACCTGCGGCTTGGAGCCGCGTCGGGACCGCGTGGGTGCTCGCGAGCAAGGCCTCGCGACCCATCTCACCGAAGAGCGCGCTCACGGCGAACTCTGGGAGCGGCGGCCCGACGGGTCGTCCCAGCACCCGCGCCAGCGTGGTCGCGAGCTCGCCCTGCGGAGCGCCCTCGGGCGACACGACGTTGTAGACACCATCGAACGTCGCATCGAGCGCTGCGCGGTGGAGCGCCCCGACCGCGTCGTCCAGGTCAATCCAAGGCATCCACTGACGCCCGGAACCCACACGCCCGCCGAGGCCGGCGCGAAAAGCAGGCAACATCTTCTCGAGCGCGCCGGAGCGCGGGTCGAGGAGCACGCCGAAGCGCAAGTGAACGGTGCGCGCCCCCGCGGCACGCGCTGGCTCGGCAGCAGACTCCCAAGCGCGCACGACGTCGGCCAAGAACCCCGCGCCGCCCGTAGCCGACTCGTCGAGGCGCGCATCCCCCCGGTCGCCGTAGAGCCCAGTGGCCGAGGCACAGACCAAGGCGGGCTTCGGCCCCGGATGCCGCGCGATGGCTTCGGCGAGCAGGCGGGTGCCCTCGACGCGGCTGCCCATAATCGCCGCCTTGCGCGCCGGGGTCCACCGGCCACCCGCGACGTTCTCGCCCGCAAGGTGCAGCACGACGTCCACGCCATCGAGCGCTGCGGGGTCGAGCTGACCCGCGTCTGGCCGCCAAGCCCGCTCCGTCGCGGCGTCGCGCACGGCTCCCCGGACCAGGCGCAGGACCGTGTGGCCCCCACCGCCCAGGAGCGCGCAGACCGCTGAGCCGACCGCGCCTGAGGCGCCCGACACGAGCACTCGCTTCGGGCCGACATGGTCAAACGCCCTGTGGCGAGCCAAGTCTCGCGACGTGCGCCAGTGCCGCCAAGCGAACATCACGCGCAGGTCATGCTCCATGCGCGCCGCGCCGAGAGCATCGCCAACGACACCGCCGGGGAGCGACCACTCCACGCGGTCCGTCAGGCGGGCTTGGCCGTCCGGTGTCGCCTCGACACGGTGCTCGTGTCGCCATGACGCGAACGGTCCGCCCGCCTGCTCATCGACGAAAGAGCGTCCGGCGACGAAGTCACGGTGCACGGCGGTCCAGTCCACGCTGACGGGCCCGACCCCAATCCGCAGGACGACGCGGGCCCCCTCGCGCAGCGGGCTGTCCGCGTGCACGACGCGGACGTCCTGCCACGGCGGCAGCAGCCGCAGCAGTGCCCCAGGCCGCAGGTGCCACGCATACGCGGCACTCGCGGTGCCCGGCAGCGGGCTCGTCGCTTCGAAGACATGGGACGCCACAGGACACCGCGCTTTCTCAGAGCAGGAGGCTAAGCGCGCTCCGGTGCTCTGTCAAACGATTGTCCAACCTGTGCAAAGGTTGCAGCGACGCCGAATAAAAGCGCGGGGGGCGTCAGGCTTCGAGGAGCGCGGCGCCCTCGAATTCGCGGACGGCGCGGCGAAACTCGTCGGGCAGCGGCATCGGTTTGAAGGCGTCGTCGAGCCAGACCAGGCTCAAGCGCCCGAGCGCGACCGTGCTCCGCGAGCGCTTGTTCGTGATCAGCATGTGGAACGTGTAGCTCGTCCGGCCCAAGTGGGCGATTCGGACGTGCACGACGAGCGTGTCGTTGTACCGCGCGGGGGACTCGAAGCTCAGCTCCACGCCAGCCACCGCTCCGGGGATCAGATCGCGCACGGCGCCGTCCAAGCGTTGAAGGCCCAGATGGTTGAGGTAGTCCATGCGACCGACGTCGAGGAACGCCGAGAAGCTCCCGAAGAACACAATGCCGACAGCGTCGGTCTCGCTCAGGCGGACGCGGATCTCGGTCTGATAACCGTAAGCGTTCAGGTCTTTGGTGAGCGGTGGTGTCTGCTTCACGGGCGGCAGGATGCGCCGCGGTCGCACGAAAGGAAAGGCCCGCCCCCTAAGTTGCAGGCGTTGCCCGGTGCGACAATGATGCAACCCTCTCATGAGCGCCGCCCCCCTCGACACCGACCGACTGACCTCTGCTGACCTGCCGGTCCGGTTTGGTCGTTACATGCTGCTCGAGGTCCTGGGCGAGGGCGCGACGGCGCGCGTATTCCGTGCAGAGCTGCAAGGGCCGGCGGGCTTTCGGAAGCCGTGCGCGCTCAAGGTCATGCGCGCCAACGCCCGAGCGGTCGGGAGCGCCGAGAGCCACCTGCTCGACGAGGCCCGCATCGGCGGCCGGCTGCTGCATCCGAACTTGGTCGAGACCTATGACGTCGGCGAACGGGACGGTCGCCTCTTCGTGGCGATGCAGCTGGTCGACGGCCTAACAGCGAGGCAGCTGGCACGCGCTCATGGGCCGGTGCCGGGACGCGCGCTGGCGGAGCTCGCGCGGCAGCTCGCCGAGGGTCTGGCGCACGCGCACACCCTGGTCGTCGATGGGCGCGCGGCCGACTTGGTGCATCGTGATCTGAAGCCCGCGAACGTGTTGATTGGCCGTGAGGGCGTCGCGCGGATCGCGGACTTCGGCATCGCGCGCGCGACCGGACTCAGCACGGGTGATGCGCCGAGCGGCATCGTCTGGGGCACGTTGGGCTATATGGCGCCCGAGCAAGCCTACGGGCGGAGCGCAACGCAAGCGTCCGACGTGTTCGCGCTGGGCTTGGTCGTCACTGAGCTCGCGCTCGGCAAGCGGTTCGCCCCCGTGCGGACCATGGCGGACTACGCAGGCGCGCTGCAGGCGCTCCCGCCGGAGCTCCCCGGTTTGGCGCGCGCCCTCGACGCCTGCGCCACGGGGCTCGGCGCCGTGATCACGCGCTGCCTCGCGAGCGACCCCGACGCTCGATACCCCCATGCCCGCGCGCTCGTTGAGGCCCTCCGCGGCGTCACCCTGCCCGACGGCCCAACCCTCGCGGACGTTGTCCAGGCGTCCCTGCGACCAAAATCGACGGGCCCGGTTCCGCCCGAGCAATCGGCCGAAGGCGACCAAGCGCCGTCCGCGCAGCACACGCTCGCGTCGCTCGCGGCAGAAGCGCGGCCCAAGTCCGAGGTGAAGCCCTTCGCGGACGAGGTGAACGCGTTCATCGGTCGCGCTGAAGCGCTCGCACGCCTGACCGCTGTCCTCGAAGGTGAAGCGCGGGTCGTTGGCCTCTGGGGGCTCGGCGGCATCGGCAAGACGCGGCTCGCGCGCGAGGTCGCGCGACGCCTCGCTTCGCGCCTGCGATGCTCTGTCGTGCTGTGCGAGCTCGCGGACGCGCGGCGACTCGACGACGCCCTTCAGCGTCTGGCCGGCGCGCTGAGCGTCCCTGCGGAGGGGAGCGAGGTCGGCGCGCTCGCTGGACGCATTGGCGCGGCGCTCGCGAGCCGGGGTCCGACCGTGCTCGTCCTCGATGCGTACGACGGCCTGACAGGGCACACGGCCAGCACTCTGGGTCGCTGGCGGGCAGCGGCGCCCGATGTACGCTTCATCCTGACGGCGCGCGAGCGACCGTCACTGAGCGCAGGCGAGGGTGAAAGCCGCCACGCGCTGATCGAGCGCCTCGAGGCCCTCGACGCCGTTGAGAGCTTTGACCTGCTGGTCGCGCGGGTCGCGGACCAACACCCCGGCTTCTCACCTTCGGAGCGCGAAGTCGAGGCGCTGGAGCAGTTGGCGCTCGCGCTCGACGGCGTCCCCTTGGCGCTGGAACTCACAGCGGGGCAGCTCCAGCCGGGAGAGCCAGAGGCGCTTGATGCGCTGGTCGCCCAAGCGCACGCCTCGGGGCCAGAGGGCAGTGCCTCCCTCGACCCGTTGCGCGCGGCCCTCGCGTGGTCTTGGGCGCGGCTCAGCGCTTGGGAGCGCGACGCGTTGGCGCAGCTCACGGTCTTTCGCGGCGGCTTCAGCGTCGAGGCGGCGGCTGAGGTCATCGACCTCTCGTCCCACGTCGAGGCGCCGTGGCCGATGTTCGCGGTCGAGCGGCTGCTGGAGCGTTCGCTGCTGCGGGTGCTCAGCAGCGCGGGTGCCCAGGGCGAAGCCCGGTTCGGCATGCTCTTGAGCGTGCAGGCCTTCGCATCGGAGCATCTGGCGGGTCGACGCCCCGAGGTGCTGGCGCGTCATGTGCGCCACTTCGCGAAGTTCGGCATGCCGGATGCGCTGCGTTCGCTCGAGACTCGAGGCGGCGCGGAACGGCTGCGCGCGCTCAGCTTGGACGCCGAGAATCTGGCCCTCGCCACCGAAACCGCGCTCGCCGCGCTCAACCCCGAGCAAGCGGCCGGCGCCGCGCTCGCGCTCGCGGCGGTCTGCGAGGTCGGCGCGCCGGGCTCATCGCCTTTGCGGCTCATTCAGCGCGTCCTGGCGATGGACACGCCACGCCGCCTGCGCGCTTGGCTGTGCTTGAAGCTCGCCACGATCTGGCGGCAAATCGCCCGCGCGGAAGAGGCTGCGAACATCGCTGAAGAGGTCGCCCGCATGGCGAATGACGCCAACGATGCCGGGCTCGAAGCGCGGGCCCTAGAGCTCTGGGCGGCAGCATCTATGGACGGCGTGGGCGCTCGAGCTGCGAAGGCCCGCGCCGCCTGTGCCCGGGGCATCGACCGTGCGCAGGCAGCGGCCGACGAGGGGGCCACAGGGCTCTTGCTCGCGCGCCTCGGCGAGATTGAGCTGCGCGACGCGAACTTCGACCTCGCGCGGTCGTATGCTTCGCAGGCGATCGCAGTCCACGCGCGCCTCGGGTTCGCGCGGGCCGAGGCGCACGCCCGCACGACCCTCGGCGAGACTGAGCTGCAGCTCGGTGAGCTCGACGCCGGCGCTCACAACCTGCGGACAGCCGCCCACGGGGCCCGCGCTCTGGAAGACCGGGCCTCGGAGGCGACCGCGACCCTTCAGCTCGCGCGACTCGCTGTCTCACTCGACGAGTCGGCGCAGGCGCTGCGCTTGGGCGAGCGCGCACGCGCACTCTTTCACGGGCTCGGGCATCGACGCGCTGAGGCCCGCGTCCTGGCTGTGCTGGGTGAGGCGCACCTGGCGCTCGGGGATGCGCCCGCGGCTCGGGCACACCTTGAAGCGGCCGTGGCGCTGAGCGACGACCTGAGCGACGGCGCGGGCATGGGCGCGTCGCGCGCAGCGCTGGCGAGCGTCGCTGCGGCCGAGGGCGACCTGAGCGGCGCCCGCGCGCTCTGTCGGGCCGCCGAGGGCTTCCTGCGTGAGGCGCAAGACGCCGCTGGGCTCGCGCGCGCTCTCTGTCGGCGCGGGCACGTCGAGCTGTCTGCGGGCAATCTGGTCGGTGCGTGGGCGGCGCACGACGAGGCGGCCCATGTCGTCCGTGAGCTCGGGCTGCCTGCGGCGTCCCCCCTTGGGCGAGCGCTCGCTGCGCTGCACGGGGCCCTGACGGACGGCTAGCCGGCCCGCGCCGAGGCCCAGCCGCCGTGCGCGACCACGACGTGGTCCACGACGCGTACCCCGAGGGCATCGCCGGCGGCAGACGCTGCGCGGGTCAGCGCAAAGTCCGCCTCGCTGGGGGTCGGATCGCCGCTCGGGTGGTTGTGCACCAGCACGACCTGGACCGCGCCTGCGACAATGGCAGGCCGGAAGAGCTCGGCGAGGCGCACGTTCACGCCGGAGACCGTGCCTTTGTAGACCTCGACGACGTGAATCAGGCGTGCGCGGGCATCGAGCAACAGCGCGCGAACGTGCTCTTGCGGTAACGCCGCCATCTCTGGGCCCACGACGCTCCAGACGTCCGCCGGGCCGGCAATACGGGGTCGCTCTCGCGGAGGGCACGCCAGCGTACGGCGCCCAAGCGCGATGGCGGCCAGGAGCCGCCGTGCCCGCGTTCGCCCGACGCCCGGGAGCTGACCGACGCAGTCGTGTGTCGCCGAAGCCAGCGCCTGCAGGCCGCCTCGAGTCGAAAGCCAGGTCACGAGCGAGGCGGCCCCCGCGTTCGACCCCAGCGCGAGGCGCAGCAGGGCATGGTCGGTCAGGCCCGCCCCGCCCGAGGTGGTCAGGGTCAGGGCGTCGGCCTCGGCGGTCTGCGTCGTGGGGTCCATGCCCCTCTATCGGCCGCAGGCGGCGCGTGTCGCACGTTTCTGAAAAAAAGTCGGCGCGCGCTCAGCGCAGCGGGCCGTGCTTGCTCAGGTCGCGCGTGATGTTCTTCTGGTGCGCCTCGTTCGTCCCGCCACCGATCTCAATCAGCTTGGCGTCGCGCCACAGGCGCTCGACGTTGTACTCGCCCACGTATCCGTAGCCGCCTAAGACCTGAATCGCGCGGTCGGCGACCTGCTTCGCCATCGTGGAGCAGTAGAGCTTGACGCCGTCCGAGTCGACCCGTGTGCCGCCGCGGTCCAAGCCGAGCTCCGCTGCCAAGCCGTAGACATAGGCGCGCCCCGCCATGAACTCGGCGTAGGACTCCGCGATGTGCCGCTGGATCTGTCCGAACGCGTTCAGCGGCTGCCCGAAGGAGCGGCGGTCCTGCGCGTAGCCGTTCATGACCTCGATGCACCGCCGCGCGATCCCGAGGCTCATCGCCGCCAAAACGAGCCGCTCAATCTCCAGGTTTCGCATCATGTGGCTTACGGCGTCCCCGCCCTGCCCGACGAGGTTCTCAGCGGGCACGCGACAGCCATCGAACACGAGCTCCGCCGTACCGGACGCCCGCATCCCGAGCTTGTCCTTGATGCGCTGCCCGAGCTGGAAGCCGGGCGTGCCCTTCTCGACGACGAACATCGAGAGCTGCTTCGGGGAGTGGTGCGGCTCGCGGGCGTAGACCAAGAAGACGTCACCGAGCGTTGAGTCGTCGAGCGCGCCGTTCGTGATCCACATCTTTGCGCCGTCGAGCACGTAGTGGTCACCGTCTCGCCGGGCCGTCGTGCGCATGCCCATCACGTCCGTGCCGGCGCCGGGCTCGCTCATGCACATCCCGCCGACGAGCGAGCCATCACAGGCGCCCGGCAGCCATCGCGCCCGCTGCGCTTCGGAGCCGTTCTGCTGCAGGTTGTTCACGAACAGGAACGCGTGCGCCAAGTAAGCGAGCGTGAAGCCCGGGTCCTGCGCGGCGAGCTCCTCGTGCACGATCACGGCGGCCGTGGCGTCCATCTCGGTGCCGCCGAAGCGCTCCTCGGCGGTCAGGCCGAGCAGCCCGAGCGAGGCGAGCTTACGAAAGAGCGGCAGGTTGAACTTCTCTTCGCGGTCGTGCTCAGCGGCCTGCGGGGCCACCTCACGCTCGGCGAAGGCGCGGACCGAGCGCCGCAGGGCGGCGTGCTCGGGGGTCGGGTTGAAGAGCTTCTCCATGCGCCCATGCTGAGAACCCGCGCGCGGCCCGTCAATCCCCGTGTGCAACTGGCAGCAAGCCGGTGAAGATCGTGTGCCGCGGCCCGCCCTTGCTCAGCCGCGCGCGGACATGGTGCGTGACCGCGCGAAAGCCGTGGTGCCGGAGCCGGTGCTCGAACTTACGGTCGTCGGACGCCGACCACACCGCGTAGACACCGCCCGGTCGCAGGGCCGCTCGCGACATCTCGAGCCCCGCGTTCCCATAGAGCCCCGCGTTCGACTGCAGAGTGAACGCGCTCGGGCCGTTGTCGACGTCAAGCAGGATCGCGTCGAATCGCCCCGGGCTCGCGCGCAGCAGCGCGCCCACATCGCCCACGGCCAGCTCGACGCGCGGGTCGCGCAGCGGGTGACCGGCGAGCGGACCCAGCGGCCCATGATTCCACTCGACCACCGCAGGCATGAGCTCGGCGCACACGATGCGCGCCTCGGCGGGGAGAGTCCGGAGCGCCGCGCGCAGCGTAAAGCCCATCCCCAAGCCGCCCACAAGGACGGTCGGGGCCGCCATCGTGCGGGCGCGCTCGCAGCCGATCGTCACGAGCGCCTCTTCGGAGCCGAACATTCGGCTCGACATCAGGTCCTTGCCGTCGACGAGGATCATGTACTCGTTGCCGCGCCGCGTCAGCGCCATCGGCGCGCCATCGGGCGTCCTCGCCTCTCCCAGTAGCTCCCAAGGCAGCATGCAACCCCGCCATTCGCGTCGGTGACCCCGCAGTCCAATACCGCCGGTCTCCACGCGCTGCATGTCCGGCCCAAGTGCGGGCACCGTCAAGCGCAAAGCGATCCCAGGGCACGTGACCCTCCGGGTGAGTGGACAGCCGCTTACGGGCGACGACCTTCAACGCCGCCTCTCCGCCCTTCGCGCGGCTCGTCGAGCAGCGTCATCCCGAGCCCGCTCCGCGGGCGCTCAGCACGTCGAACATACAGATTACTACGGACATCACCACTCAGACCCGCCACCCAAAGACAGCCAATCGTGAGACGCAGCACATCTGCAAAACAGACATAACCTTTTGATCTACATCACTTTTATACGATCTCAAAAAACCGATTGGCCACGTTAGCAAAGCACGTCTACCATTCAAGGATTACCGGAGCCACCGACTGTGGTTACCCTGATCACGTGGACACTTTTCTTACTACTTTTGGGGCGGAGATCCGACGCCTGCGGCTGGCCCGGCGCCTGACGCAGGACGCTCTCGCCGAGCGATGCCATCTCACGCCGAAGTACCTCAGCGAGGTCGAGAACGGGCACGTGAACCCGTCTCTCCGCGTCTTAGACGCGCTCGCTCGACAGGGCTTTGGGATCACCCTCGCGGAGCTGTTCTCCGGGCCTGCGGCCTGGTCAACGGCTCGGCCTCAGATCGCGCGCATCGTCTCGATGCTCGACGACGAGAGCGAGGAGGTCTGCGCTGTGGTCGCGCGCGTGGTCGAATCGGTTCTGGCGCCCGTCGGTGACCTGCACGCGCCGACTCGCAAGCGCGCGCCGCGTCGACGGAAACCGACGGGACCGCCCAACGAGACGCCCTGAGCGCCCTCGCGGGGGCCGCGCGCTGCCACCGCGGCGGCCTCAGGGCAACGGATACCCCGACACCTGCGCGGGCACCGCGGTGAACGTCAGGCAAAGGCTGTAGGCGTCTGCACGGCCGTCGCGGTCAAGGTCGACGTCCGGCTGCAGCAGCAGGGGTACCAAGCCCACAAGCGCCGGGGGCAGCACCTGGAGCGCTTGGTTCAGATCGGCCTGAGTGAGCACGCCCGACAGCACGCCGTCGTCGACCTCCAGGTCGGTTCCGCCGGGCGACTGGATGCGCGTCGCCGTGAGCTGCGTGTCCGTCAAGCGCAGGTCGAGTTGCACCCCCTGCACGGGCAGCGAGAGCAAGAAGTCGCTGGGTCCAGCGATGAGCCGCAGGCCTTGACGCTGCGCCGGGTTGAACAAAATCAGCGGCTCGCCGTTCGCGTCGAGCGCCTCGGGAGCCACGATGTAGCCGCCTTGACCGTCGTCGTCGCCCGTGAGCACGGCGACCGCAAACTGGCCGTCGGCGCGCCCGACGGGCAGCCCGATGGCGGTCGGCAATAGCGTCAGCGCGCCCGAGTCGAGGGCGTCTTGGAGCTGCCCGTTCGCCAAGCCGCCGAGGGCTGCGAAGCCGTTGTCCGGGTCACCGTCACCGTCGTGGTCCGCACAGGCGGGGTCGCGCGCGTCCGCGATCTCCGCGACGGAGATGCGCGCATACGTCACGTCGCCCTGCGGCGCGGGCGGAGGCGCCTCTCCGCCCACGGGGGGGGCTTCGCCGCCTGCGGGGGGCGAGCCGCCGCCGACGCCCGCCTGACCACCCGCCGGTGGGGCGTCTCCACCGCTCGGCGGACTGACCTGTCCGCCCGTGCCCGCCTCGCCGCCCGCCGGGGGCGCACCGCCGCCCGTCGAGGGGCCAGCGTCGTCCTCGGGCTTCGCGCCGCCGGCCGCCAGCCCACCTGCGCCCTCGCCGCCCCCGCCCGAGGTGCCCGCTGCGGGAGAATCACCGCCCGCGCCCTCACCGCCGACCGGCGCGCCCGTATCCGCCTCGGCGCCGCCCAGACCACGGTCGACGCCGCTGCGCACAGCCGCGTCTTGCAGAGACCCCGGGTCCACGCGGGGGACCGTTTCGATGCACGCGGCGGCGCTCACGGCCGCAGAGAGTACCCACAGTGCGCTCGCCTTCATCTGCGCTCCTCACCCGCCCCAGCGGGCTACGATATCCGCCGCGCGCCGCACGAAGGCCTCGCGGTGATACTGGTCAAAGTTGGCCCACGTCGTCAGGGTCGACGGGTCCATCACACGGTCGACGAACAGGCGCCCGTCGAGGTGGTCCAGCTCATGCTGAAAAGTGCCCGCTGTGAGCCCACGGACCTCGACCGAGAACGGCGCGCCGTGCCGGTCGAGCGCGTCGCATCGGACATGCATCCGCCGCACGACCTCGCCGCGCAGGTCCGGCACGCTCAGGCAGCCCTCGAAGATGCGCTCATCGTCGCGACCCGGCTCGCCGAGCAGCGTGAGCCGCGGGTTCACGAACACAGTGAGCGGGTAGTTCGGCTTGTAGGGATAGCGCGGGTTGTCGCGCACGTGCACGACGGCGATCCGCACCGGCGCGCCGACCTGCGGCGCGGCGATCCCCGCGCCGTGCGCGGCGTGCATCGTGTCAATCAGGTCGTCGATGAGCGCCTGGGTCTCGACAGACGCGAGCTGCTCGGGCGTGACAGCCGCGGTCACGCGCCGCAGCACCGGGTCCCCGAGCTTGCGGACCTCACGCGCGGGCATGGCGATAGTTCGGCACCCAGCCGGACGTGTCCTTGAACAGCCGCACGCAGCGGATGTGCTTGCGGTCCGTGAGCAAGAAGCGGTGGTTGCGCCCCGCAGGCACCACGATCAAGTCGCCCGCCTCGACCACGACCCGCATCCAGCGGTCGTCGTTCGTACGGATGTCGAAGATGCCCTCGCCCTCGAGCACGAAGCGCACCTCGTCGTCGTCGTGGGTGTGCTCGTCCACAAACTTGGCGCAGATGACGTCTAGATTCGGCGTCTCCGGCGCGAGCTGAACGATGTCCTGCTCGATGTAGCCGTTGGCGCGCTTCAGGGCGTCGAGCGGGCCTTGGAAAGCGCTCGGCTCGAGCGGCAGGCGCTCCGCGTGAACGCCTTGGGCGCCGAGAAACGCCGCATCGAGCGCCTCACCCGCGTGGTCGTCGTCGAAGTAGTGTGCGCGCATCGCTCTCTCCGTGCGTCAGCGCAGCTCGGCTCAGGGCCGCGCCGCAGGGTCAAGGCCGAGCTCGTGCATCCGCACGGCGGCCCCGAAAAGGTAGTCGTAGCACTCCGCCTGCGTCTTGGCCTCGACCCAGTCGCGCCCCCAGACGTAGACGCCGTGGCGTCGAACGAGCACCGCGTCCGCGCGCGGGAAACGCAGCATCGCGCCCGCCATGTCACGCTCCAGGTCACACTCGTGCGCCGTGTTCTCGATGATCGGGACCTCGAGCGTGTCGTGGTAGCCGACACCCCGCAGGCCCTTCATCATCTCCAGGTGCGTGCACCGAAAGACGTCCCCGCGCGTCACCAAGGTCGCCAGCAGCGCGTTCTGGCTGTGACTGTGCAAGACAGCGCCCGCGTCACGAAGCCGAAATGCGTTGTAGAACAGAGGCTTACAGGCGCTCTCTCGCAGCGCAGGGTTCTCGGGTGCCTGCAGCACGTTGCCTGCATCGTCGAGCTCGAACAGGTCGTCCTCGGCGATGCGCTCTTTCTGAACGCCGCTCGGCGCTAAGTAGACGCGGCCGTCGACGCGCAGGCTGATGCCACCGCCCGTGCCGCTGACCCAGCCGAGGCCGTAGAATTGACGACAGAGCTCGACAATCAGGCGCTTCGGGTTCTCGTTGCTCATCGCCTCACTCTAGCAGGACTCGCCCGGCGCTCGATACGCCTCGATCAGCAGCGGGCGAAAGCCCCGGGCGGTCCAGAAGCCCGCGGCCTCGGCGTTGGCCGGCGCGTAGTTGACCTGCACCCACGTCACGCCGCGCGCAGCGAAGAAGGCGCTCACCGCGTCCAGCAGGCGCGTCGCCACGCCGCCGCGTCGGGCCTCCGGGCGCACGACCAGATCGAAGACCATGCCGATCTCGCGCTGTGCCCACACCGCCGCGCGCTGGCCGATGGCGCCCACCAAGTAGCCGTCCACGCCATCCGGCCCTTGAGCGACCAAGACCTTCGCGCGGCGCAGCCCCATCTGCTGGCGCAAGAACGCAGCATAGGTCTCGGGCGCGTGCGGCGCGACGGCCCACAGCGGGTCGCCGTCGCCTGCGTGGTGCGCTACGAGCGCCTGCCAAAGCGTCACGAGCGCGGGCAGGTCTAGGGGCGTGGCGTCTCGGATGATTGTGGTGGGCATGGGCGGGTGCTAGCGTGCGTCCGGCAGCATGATCGCCGTCAAAGACCTCCGCAAGACCTACCGTGTGCCCCAGCGCGACCCCGGCCTCGTCGGCGCGCTGCGCTCCATGTGGCGCCGCGAGCACAAAGAGGTCCGTGCGGTCGAGGGCGTCACCTTCGAGATCGCCGCGGGCGAGCGCGTCGGCTTTCTCGGTCCGAACGGCGCGGGCAAGACCACGACCCTGAAGATGCTCGCGGGGCTGCTCAGGCCCACATCCGGCGAGGTCTCGGTCAACGGCTTCGAGCCGCAGCGCCGCGACGCGGCATTCCTAGAGCAGATCACCTTGGTGATGGGCCAGAAGCAACAGCTCCTGTGGGACCTGCCGCCGCGCGACACCTTCGCCCTCAACCGCGCCCTCTACCAGATCCCCGACGCGCAGTTCCGCGAGACGCTGGGGGAGCTGACCACGATGCTCTCGCTCGGCGAGCTCGTCGACCGCCCCACGCGCAACCTGTCGCTCGGCGAGCGCATGAAGTGCGAGCTCGCCGCGGCGCTGCTCCACCGCCCCAAGGTGCTCTTTCTCGACGAGCCGACGATCGGCCTCGACGTCGTGATGCAGCTCCAGGTGCGCCACTTCATCGCGCAGTGGAATGAGCGCTTCGGCTCGACCGTGCTGCTCACGAGCCACTACATGGACGACGTGCAGGCGCTCTGCCCGCGCGTCATCGTCATCGCCGCGGGCGCGCTTCGGTTTGACGGACGCCTCACGGACCTCGTCGCGCAGGTCAAGCCGCGCCGCCGCGTCGTGGTGCGCCCGCCCGCAGGCTTCACCGCGGCGTTTCCTCCGCCGTTCGCGCTCGAGGGCGAGGCGTGGGTCGCGGACGTCGCCCCCGCGGATGTCGGCGCGGCCGTGCAGCAGGGCTTCGCCCACTGCCCCGGCATGGACCTGCGTGTCGAGGAGCCGCCGCTCGAGCAGGTCTTCGCGGACTTCTTCGTGCAGCACCGCACCGCATGACGCGCGCGCTCCGGGCAATGCCCACGCTGTTTCGGGTCGCGACGGCACAACTCTCGGCCTATCGCGCCGAGGTCCTGATCTGGATCCTGACCGCCACGATGCCGCTCGTGATGATGGCGCTGTGGGACGCCGTGGCCGATGGCGGCCCCGTCGGTGGCCTCGGTCAGGGTGACCTGGCAAGGTACTTCACCGTAACGCTCGTCGCGCGGCAGCTCATGTCGGCCTGGCTCTCGTGGGAGCTCAACCCGCTGATCCGCACGGGCGGGCTGAGCGCGCACCTGCTCCGGCCGATGAGCCCGTTCTGGTACTGGCTGGTGCAACACGTCTCGCACGTGCCACTCCGCGCCGTCGTCCTCGTGCCGCTCATCGCCGCCTTGATTGCTTGGCGGCCGGAGATGGGCCTCACGCTTGACCCCGCCCGGACATCGGTGTTTGTCCTGTCGTGCGCGCTGGGATTCCTGCTGAACTTCGTGGCGCACATCTTCTTCGGCGCGCTCGCGTTTTGGACAGGCCAGAGTCAGGGCCTCTTCATGGGCTGGTTCGGGCTCTGGTCGTTGTTCGGCGGCTACCTGATCCCCGCGCGCCTGATGCCGCCTTGGATGGCGGCGCTGAACGAGGCGCTGCCTTTTCGCGCGATGCTCTCCATCCCCGTGGAGATCGGCGCGTCTCTCATGGCGCCCGAGGCGTGGCTCGGCGCGCTGGCCTCGCAGGTCGCCTGGCTCGTCGCCTTCGCGGGCGTCGCGGCGTGGACCTGGCGGCGTGGGCTGCGCCGCTACGAGGCCTTCGGCGCATGAGCATCTCGCGCGCACTCGACGCCGTGGGCGCCTCATGGCGCGCGTCGCTGCTCGCCAGCACGCAGTACCGCGGCAACTTCGTGCTCTCGACGCTCTTCTCGGCGCTCTGGACGGCTTGGTCGGTGCTGCCGCTCATCGTCGTTTTCGACCACGTCGAGTCGATCAAGGGCTGGTCCCCGGCCGAAGCGACGCTCGTGATGGCGTGGTTCGTGATTTTGAGAGGTGTGCTCGAGGCCGTGGTGCAGCCGAACCTGACGACGCTCGTCGAGCGCGTGCGCTCGGGGACGCTCGACTTCGTGCTCCTCAAACCGGCGGATCCGCAGCTCCTCGTGAGCTTCTCGAGCCTTGAGCCCGGCCGCCTCTTCGACGTCCCCGTCGGCCTCGGCCTCGTGGTGTGGGCGCTCGACCAGATGGCCTATTCGCCGTCACTGCTGGATGTGGCGGCGGCCACCGCGCTCACGGTCGCAGGTGCCGCCATCATCTACGCCCTGTGGCTCTGCGCCGCAGCCACGTCGTTCTGGTGGGTCAAGGTCGACAGCTTGACCTACCTGCTCGGCGCCGTCATGGACGCGGGACGATGGCCGGGCAGCGTCTATCGCGGCGCGGTGCGGGTGCTGTTCACCTTCGTGTTCCCGATCATCGTGATGACCAGCGCGCCGCCCCGCGCGCTCCTCGGCCGCCTTGAGGCGCTGCACTTCTTCGGCTGCGTCGCCCTCGCCGTGGCCTTCGCAGTCGGCTCTCGGCTCTTCTGGCGGCGCGCGGTCGCGAGCTATACTTCGGCCTCGAGCTGACCCGATGTCGCCCCCCAACACCTTCGGTCTGCACATGGTCAGCCTGCACGGGGGCGGCGGCACACGCATCGCGCGTAACTTCCTGCGGTGGAGCGTGGAGCACACCGACGCGCGGTGGCTGTTCTGCATCCCGCGCACCTTCGAGGTGCCCCCGGAGTGCGCCGCCGCGCCAACACGCTACCTGAGTCGCCCGTGGAGCACCGGCCACTGGGCGTGGACCCGTCGCCTCGTCTACGACAACGTGACGTGGCCCCGTGAGCTCCAAGCGCAGAGCGCCCGCGCGATGCTCTCGCTCACGAACGTGGCCACATTGCGGCCGCGTGTGCCGCACCTGCTGCTCGTCCACGACGCGCACTTCGTCTACCCCGAGTCCGAGGTCTTCGCGCGCATGCGCCCCATCGAGCACGCGCGCCGCGCGGCCCAGATGCGGCTCGTCGGCGAGTGCGTGCGGGGCGCGACAGAGGTCGTCGCGCAGACGCCCGTGATGGCCGACCGTCTCCGCGCGCAGTTCCCTGCCCAAACCGCCGGCAAGCCGGTGCATGTCTGGCCCAACTCCGCTTTTCCCATCGGGGACCGCGCCGCGCCGCCGGCCCCCCTGCCGGCGGCAGAAGGCGGTGACTGGCTGGTCCCGACGCAGTACTACCCGCACCGCAACCTCGAGGTCCTGCTCAAGGTCGCCGAGCGGCTCGCGCGAGCGGGCGATCGACGCCTGCGGTTCGTCGTGATGGTGACCGACAACGACCACGCCCAAGCGCGCGGGTTTCTCGACGCGATCGCGCAACCGCGGTTGTCGCCTTACTTCGAGAACCTGGGCCGCCGCCCGCCGAGCGAGATGCCGGCGCTGTACGCGCGCTGCGTCGGGGTCGTTCAGCCCTCGCTCCTGGAGTCCCTGAGCTTCGGATACCTCGAGGCGATGGCGCTCGGTCGACCCACGGTCGCGAGTGACTTCGACTTTGCCCGGGTGACCTTGCAACACGGCGCGCTCTACGCGCCCCCGCACGACGCGGAGACCTTCACGCAGGCGCTCCTCGCGCTCACGACCGAGGCCCATACACGACAGGCCGTCGCGGACGCAGCGCGCGCGCGCTGGCTGGACCTTGAGGGGCAAGCGGCGCCCACCTTCGCGCGGTATGTCAACCGCCTGTCGGCGCTTGCTTAGAGCCCCCGTTAGGACAATCATCGTCGCCGATGACGCACCGAATCGCGGGCCGGTACCGCCTCACTGACCGCATTGGCGCAGGTGGCATGGGGATGCTGTGGGCGGGCTGGGACGAGCGCGCCGAGCAGGCCATCGCGGTGCGTGTCATGGAGCGCGGCCTCGATGAGCCCGAGCGGGTCGCCCACTTTCGCGCCAGCGCGCGGGCCGCGGCGCGCCTGACCCACCCGGCGATCGTCCGTCCCCTGGACGAGGGCCTCGACGTCGAGTTCGGCCCGTTCGTCGTTACGCCGTGGATTGATGGCTGGCCGCTCTCGGCGTGGGCCGGGCTCGTGCCCCCCTGGGCCTTCACGCGCAGCGTCGCGCTGCAGCTCTGTGATGCGCTCGCCCACGTCCATGCGCGCGGGCTCGCGCACCTCGACCTGCGGCCGAGCACGATTCAAGTTGAATCCACCCCGAACGGCCCGCGCGTCCGCATCACGGACATCGGCTGCGCGCGCATCGACGACGGCTTCGGTGACCGCGCCGTCGGCTCAGAGTCCACGCTCCGCCTGCGCGGCTCGCTGCGCTACTTGCCGCCCGAGGTCTGCGACGCGCCGCCGTGGATGCAGGGCCCTTGGTCGGACCTCTACGCTCTGGGCCTCGTCCTGTGGGAGCTCGTCGTCGGCGCGCAGCCCCTCGACGGCCTGAGCGGCATGGCGTTGCTGCTCAAGCGCGGCGCTGAGCCCGCCCCCATGCTGCCCTCTGGTGCGGGGGGCGCCCACGAGTCCACGCTCCGAGAGCTCATCGCGCGCCTGCTGGCGATCTCACCCGCGGACCGGCCGCGCGCGATCGCGCAGGTCGCGACGACCCTCGCGGCGCTCGAGCCAGACCCCAGCGAGCCCACCTGGGTCGACCCGCCCCGTGGCCCCAAGGTCCGCCAAATCGGCTTCGACGAGGAGCGCGGGCCCGCAGGCAGCTACCCCCTCTGGCCTCAACGGCCCGCACCGCTCGTCGGGCGGGTGGCCGAGGTGGGGCGCGTGCGGGCCGCGATCGAGCGCGCCGTCACAGGTCAAGGCTCTCAGGTCGTCGTCATTGAAGGCGAGCCGGGCCTCGGCAAGTCGCGCCTCATGCGCGACCTGGTGCTCGAGGCGCGTGAGCAAGGGGTCGCCTCCGGCTGGCTCGTTCAGTTCGCTGCGGGCAGCCCGCCCGGCGCCGGGCTCGCGGCCACGCTCGAGGGTCTGCTGCGCGCAGGTCAGACCACAGCCGAGGGTATCGAGGCGCGGTGCGCCGCGCTCCCGCTCGTCCTCGGCATCGAGTCAAGCGGCCTTGACCGCGTCTTGCCTGCGCTGCTGCGCCCCGACCCATCGCCGTTCGCTCGGCCGGGCAACGAGGCGGACCCGGGCGCCGAGGTCGGCAGCGTGGGGTCGGCCCAAATGCTCGCGGCCGCGTTCGTCGAGGTCCTGACGCGCGTGACAGCCACCCAGAGCGTAGTGCTTGGGCTCGACGACGCCCACCTCGCGAGCGTGCCCGAGGGGATTCACTTGGTGCAGCGGCTCCTGGCCGCCGCGGATCTGCCGGTGTGCGTGGTGGTCACCGTCGCGCCGGGCCATCTGGGTACCATGGGCCTCGCGCAAGCCCTCGCTGAGCAGCCGCGCGTCGAGTGGCTGACGCTCGCGGCCCTATCAGACGCCGACGCCGCGCACTACATCGCCGCCCGCCTGGGCTTGCCCGACCCCGACCACAGCGCGGTGCTGGCCCGCACGAGCCGCCAGCCCGCCGCCCTCGAGATGGCCTGCGACGAGCTGCTCGAGCGCGGGATCTGCCTGATCGACGGCTGGACGCGCCTGCAGCCGGGCTTTGTCGTGCCCGAAGGGGTCAACGAGCTCTTCACGGCCCGCGTCGAGGCGCTGCCGAGCGTCGGGCCCGATACGCTCGTCTCCGACGTCGTGCACGGCCTCGCGTTCGCGCGGGTGCCGCTCACACCCCGCGTGATGAGCGCGCTCGTTGAGACCGACCCGCATCGCCCGTGGTCAAGCGCGCTGTCCGCAGCGGAGCGCGCACGGCTCATGGTCCGAGACAGCGACGGCACCTGGGCCTTTACCTCGAATCGGCTGGCGGAGTGGCTCATGCTCCGCGCCGGCCCGCGCGCGCAGAGCTGGCACAGGCGCTGGCTCAAAGCGCTGCAGACGCTCGAGTCGGGCGGTCGAGGCGCCCTCGGCATTGAACGCGCGATTCACGCAGCGCAGCTCGGTGAGACTCACGCGTCCATCGACGCGCTCATCGAGGCGGCCGCTTGGGCGCTCGGCCCGGCGCAGCAGGCCCTTGAGCGGGGGCTCGTCGCC
>CANLBD010000026.1 GCA_947488215.1 Myxococcales bacterium
CTCGACAACGACTGCAACGGCCGCGTCGATGAGGACTTCACGTTTGGCCAATGCAGCGTGGGCGCTGGGGCCTGCCGACGTGATGGGCTGTTCGTTTGCAGACGCGACGGGCAGGGGACCGTGTGCAACGCGAACGCGGGAGAGGCGGGCACCGAGCTGTGCGGCAACGAAGTGGATGACGACTGCGACGGGAACACAGACGAGGGATTTGACGTCGGTGGGGACTGCTCCGTGGGTCGAGGGGCCTGCGTCAACCCCGGGGTGTATGTCTGCAGTGACAACCGGCGCTCTACGCGATGCAACGCCAACGCTTTGCAGCCGGGGACCGAACTCTGCAACACCGGCGTCGACGAAGACTGTGACGGCAACACGGACGAGGGCTTCGGCAATTTGGGGACAAGGTGCACCGCAGGTGTCGGGGCCTGCAGCGTCGAGGGGCGCTTCGTGTGCAGGGACGACAGCCTCGCGACGGTGTGCGACGCCGTTCCGGGCCGCGGCGCCGACGAGGTGTGCAATGGGCTCGACGACGACTGTGACAATGCGGTCGACGACAACGCCCCGTGCCCCGGCATGCAGCAGTGCCGAGAGGGAATGTGCCGGTGACCGCCCAGGACGACGCCATCGACTTCGGACGATACCGCCTGCTTCGGCTTCTCGGCCGCGGCGGGATGGCCGAGGTCTACCTCGGCGAGAGCGTCGGGCCGATGGGGTTTCGCAAGCGCGTCGCCGTTAAGCGGCTGCTGCCGACCTTCGCGAACAATGCGCGCTATGTGCGCATGTTCCTCGACGAGGCGCGGATCGCGTCGGCGATCGCGCACCCGAACGTCGTTCAAGTCATCGAGTTCGGCGACGTCGACCGACTCCACTACATGACGATGGAGTTTGTCGACGGCATCGACCTCGCCAGCGTCCTCCGTGCCGTGCGCGAGAGCGGCAGCTTTATGCCGATTCCGCTCGCGCTCCACGTCGCGCGCTGCGTCGCGGACGGTCTCCACGCCGCCCACATGCTCCTCGACGCAGAGGGCGCGCCGATGAACGTCGTTCATCGGGACGTGAGCCCCCACAATGTGATCGTGTCCTACGACGGTGACGTGAAGCTCATCGACTTCGGGGTCGCGAAGTCCTCGACGAACCTCACGCAGACGCGCTCAGGCATCATCAAGGGCAAGCTCCAGTACATGAGCCCAGAGCAGGCCCAGGCGCTGCCCGTCGACGCGCGCGCCGATGTCTTCTCGCTCGGGCTCACCCTCTACAAGATGCTCACCGGGCGTCTGCCCTTTCGAGGCACGAACGAGTACCAAATCTACGACCAGATTCTGCGAAAGCAGCCCTCGGCGCCGAGCCGAACGCGTCGTTCAGTGCCCGGCTCCGTGGACGAGCTGGTCTTGCGCGCTCTGTCGAAGGAGCTCGACGCGCGGATTCAGACTTGTCAGGCGTTCTCGACCGCGCTGGGGGCGCTCCTTGCGGAGCTCGGGCAGCGCCCCACGTCCACCCAGGTCGCCGAGTGGCTCCGCACCATCCTGCCTCAGGTTGCGCCGGCTGATCTCGACGGCGATGACTTCACTGTGGGCGACGCAGGCCCGGAGGTCGAAGTCGCCGACCCAGATGACGTCGATGCGCCGCAGCCAACGGTGGAGCTCAGTCAGGTTCACTCGGTCGACAGCGCGCACATCGAGTGGGCACAGGACGAGCCCGACGACGGCGCAGCGTGGATGTCGACGCGGATTATCGCGGCCCCTGAGCCGATCTCGGTGCCTTCGGTCAGCACCGCACAGCTCTCGGGGCTGCGGCCGAACAAGAGCTGGCGATGGGCCGCGGCTTCGGCTGCAGTCGCGACGCTCGGCGCGGTGGGACTCGGACTCTCAAGCGACCTGGTCGGCTCAGAGCCCCCCGCAGCGAGCCGCTCGCCGAGTCGCGTGGCGCCGACCGAGCCACCGAGCGGGCCACGAAGCGCGACGCCCACACAGGTATCGAGCGTCTCGACAGAGTCGCCCAGCGCTCCGCCTACACAGGCGCCGACCGCGCCGCCCACGCAGGCGCCAACGGACGCCCCGAAGCCCAAGCCACCTGCGGTCAACCCCGCGATGCTCCGCGGCTACGTGACCGTCACGACGCTCCCGTGGGCGTGGGTCTCGATCGACGGTGTCCGCCTCGCGCGTCACACGCCCGTCGTGGCGGCGCCCGTGAAGCCCGGCCGCCACGTGATCACGCTCGAGGCCGGCGACGGCCGACGTCACACGCTGGACGTGACCGTCAAGGCCGGCCAGCGGCTCACGCTGAGCCACGTCTTCAAGTAGGCGCCGGTCAGAGGCCGATCAACTTCGAGATGATCTCGCGCATGATCTCGCTGGTGCCACCGCCGATGCTGATCAAGCGGGTGTCGCGCCACGCGCGCGCGATGAAGTACTCCTCCATGTAGCCCATGCCGCCGTGGAACTGCAGGCAGCGATCGATGACCCGCTGAGCCATCTCGGCGCAGTAGAGCTTTGCCTGCGAGATCTCGCGCGTGGGATCGGGGGCGTTGTCGGGATCGCGCAGGTAGGCGTCGAACAAGTCAGCGGAGCGGTAGGCCAACGCCTGTCCCGCGTCGAGCTCGGTCAGCATGTCGACGAAGTGGTGCTTCCAGACCTGGAACTTGATGATCGGCTTGCCGAAGGCTTCGCGCTCTCGGCCATAGTCGAGCGACCGCTCCCAGACGCGTCGAGCGCCCGCGGCCGCAGTCAGCGCGCCAACGAGCCGCTCGCCTTGAAAGTTGCGCATGATGTAGACGAAGCCATGGTTCTCCTCGCCGAGCAGGTATCGGCGCGGGATTCGGCAGCCGTCGAAGTGGAGCTCCGCTGTGTCACTCGAGTGGTTGCCGAGCTTCTTGAGCTTGCGGCCCACGCTGAAGCCTGGGGTGTTGGTGGGGAAGAGCACCAGCGAGATGCCCGCCCAGCTCGGGACCGCGTTGGGGTCGGTGCGAACGGCCAGCGTGATGAAGTCCGCCTGAGTGCCGTTCGTGATGTAGGTCTTCGCGCCGTCGATGATGTAGTCGTCGCCGTCGCGGCGGGCCGTGGTGCGAATACTGGCCACATCGGAGCCCGCGCCTGGCTCCGTGACGCCCAGAGAGGCGATGCGGTCGCCCGCGAGCGCAGGCTTCAGGAACTCGTCGATCTGCGCCTGCGTGCCGATCTCGCCGATCACGGGCGTGGCCATGTCGGACTGCACCAGCAGGCCCATCGTCGTCCCCGCGAGGCCGGTGCGTGCGAGCTCTTCGGCCCAGCAAACGGTGTACCAAAAGTCGCCGCCGCTGCCGCCGCACGCCTCGGGAAAGCGCGCCCCCAAGAAGCCGAGCTGACCCGCCTGCTTGAAGACTTCGCGGGGCGTGAGCTCGTCGCGCTCAAACGCCTCGGCGTTCGGCACGATGACGCGCTCGCACCAGTCGCGAACGGCCTTGCGGTAGATCTGGTGGGCTTCGGTGAAACGAGACGCGTACATGCGGTCTGGGGCCTCTCGGGGTCTGAGGGGGGCGCGAGCGTGTCAGGGCTCGTCGGGCTCACCCGGGTCGTCGGGGTCGTTGAACCCATACTTGCGTATGAGCTTACGGAAGTGCTTTCGGTCGATCTCCGCTTCGCGCGCTGCGCGGCTGATGTTGAAGCGGTTGCGCCTCAAGACGCTCAGCAGGTAGTCGCGCTCGAAGGCGGCGTTCCACTGCTCCTTGGCTTCTTTGAAGGCGACGGGCAGGCCGGGCGGCGCGCGCGGATCATCGGCGTCCACGGCGGGGGGCCTAGGCGAGGACTCGAGCCGCGCGGCGCTAGGCGGCGCTGTACCGCGCGATGACGTCACCTCGGGCGGCAGGTCTGCGAGCTGAATGCAATCGCCCTCTGCGAAGCTGCAGGCGCGCTCGATCGCGTTGCTCAGCTCGCGGATGTTGCCGGGCCAGGCGTGCGTCACGAGCGCGTCGAGGGCATCGCGCGACAGGTTGCGGACGCGGACTTCACCGCTCGGGTCACGGTTGTACGCGCCGCGTCGCAGAAAGTGGCGCACCAGCGCGGGGATGTCGTCGCGCCGGTCGCGCAGGGGCGGGAGAAAGACCCGCACGACGCTCAGCCGATAGAACAAGTCCTCGCGGAAGCGCCCCGCCCGCACCTCTTCTTCGAGGCGGCGATTGGTCGCGGCGACGACGCGGACGTCGATGCGCTGGCTCCGCGCCGCCCCGACGCGTCGAACCTCGCGCGTCTCAAGCACCCGGAGCAGCTTCGGCTGCAAGTCGAGCGAGAGCTCGCCGAGCTCGTCTAAGAAGATCGTACCGCCGTTCGCCGCCTCGAAGAGCCCCTGCCGCGCGACGATAGCGCCGGTGAAAGAGCCCTTCTCGTGGCCGAACAGCTCGGACTCGATCAGGTTGGCGGGGACCGCGGAGCAGTCGAAGACGATGAAGGGCTTGTTTCGGCGCGGTGAGCGCTTGTGGAGGGCGTGCGCGATGACCTCTTTGCCCGTGCCCGTCTCCCCCTCGATGACGACGGTCGTCCCGGTGGGGGCGATGCGCGAGAGGATGCCGAAGACCTCCCGCATCTGAGACGTCTGCCCGACGACGTCGTCGAACGGCTCGCTCTCGACGGGGACGATCCTGACCTCCTCGTCGAAGGCGTGAAACTCGACCTGCGTCTTGCCGCAGGTGAGCGTGCAGCCGGGGCGAAGGTAGGCCTCCTTCACGCGGACACCATTGACGAAGGTCCCGTTCGTGCTGCCCAGGTCCTGGACGACGTAGGCGTTGTCGTCTTGGTAGATGCGGCAGTGGTACCGGCTCACGGTGTCGTCGAGCAGGCTGACGTCGTTGTCCTCCATCGCGCCGATCGTGATGGTCCCTTGGTCGAAGACCACCTCGCGCGCGCCGCCCGCCTCGTCGATGACGAGGCGACACTTGCGCACGTGCAGCGTCGTGCCGCCGTCATCGCGGTAAGCGATCTGGGTCGGTGGCACGAAGTCCGGGAACTTCTTGCTCATCACCGCGAGTGTGCCTGCCGCGCTCTGCATTCGCAACGGAACGGACTTGCGCGTACACTCCGCCCGCAATGCAGGAGCAGTTCGGACGCTATATCCTCCTCGAGCGGGTCGCGATCGGCGGCATGGCCGAGATCTTCAAGGCGAAGGCGCCCGGGCTCGGGGGCTTCGAGAAGATCCTCGCGATCAAGCGCCTGCACCCGCGCTATTCCGAGGACGCGGATTTCATCGAGATGCTCATCGACGAGGCCCGGATCTCAGTCGAGCTCTCGCACTCGAACATCGCGCAGATCTTCGACCTGGGAAAGGTCGAGGACCACTACTTCATCGCGATGGAGTTCATCGACGGCCGCGACCTCTATCGCTGCCAAAAGCGCCTGCGAGACCGTCGCACGCAGTTCCCCATCGAGGCGGCCGCGTACATTGCCGCCGAGGCCTGCGCGGGGCTCGACTTCGCTCACCGCAAGAAGGACGCCCGCGGTCGTCCGCTGACGATCATTCACCGAGATGTCTCGCCGCAGAACGTGCTGGTTTCGTTTGAGGGCGAGGTCAAGCTCGTCGACTTTGGCATCGCCAAGGCCGCGCTGCGGGCCTACGAGACTGAGTCGGGGATCATCAAGGGCAAGTTCTATTACATGTCGCCGGAGCAGGCGCGCGGTGAGCCGCTCGACCACCGGACCGACGTCTTCAGCCTGGGCATCGTCCTCTACGAAATGCTCACGGGTGACCTGCTCTACAAAGACGACGACGACGCGTCTTTGCTGTCTCGGGTACGCAAGGCGGACATCGCGCCGCCGTCGACTCTCCGGCCCGACATCCCGCGCGCGCTCGACAATATCGTGATGAAGGCGCTCGCCCGGGAGCGCGAGGACCGCTACCTGTCGGCGCTGCACCTGCAGAAGGACCTCAACAAGTTCCTGCGGAGTATCGGCGGTGCCTTCGGGCGTGTTCGCCTCGCACGCTTGATGCGCGAGACCTTCCTCGATGAGGCGCACATCGAGGACAGCGAAGAGCTCGACGCCTTCATGTTGCGCAGCCGGGCTGAGTTCGGGAATGACCGACACTCGATTATTCGCGACGGCCTAGACGCGACGTTTGATGCAGGCGACTCGACCCATGACATCACCGCGGCAAACGACCGCGACGAGGTGGATGCAGCGCTGGAGGCGGAGTCGATCAAGTCGGAGCTGATCGTACTCGAGAGCGCCGAGGTGCGCCTCGACGACGACAGCTTTGACGCGATGCCCGCGACCGCCGACATGGGCACGCCTGAGCCTCCGCGGGACCTCGACTACGACCCCTTCGACGAAGAGTCGACGGGCGCGATGGACAACCGCCCCGCAGTCCATGCGCCGCCGGCTGACCTCGACGACCTGCCGGACCACCTCGACGAGCCCTCGGTCCGCGTCGCGCCGGTGGTGGCCTCGCGCGCGCCCGACCTGAAGCCCGTCGCGAGGGCAGGACGCCCATCGCCGGACGCCGTGGCCTTCGCGGCCGCGCCGACGCCCGTACCCGACCGCCCCGCGCCGCGCGCGCAGCCGACCGCAGACCGACCGGGGCGCGCACGCGGTGACGCGCCGGCAGGTCGCCCGCGCAAAGAGGTCGCGACCGACCCGGGACGCGACGCGCCCCAGCCTTCGATTCACCGTCCAGTGCGCCCGCGGCGCGTCGGACAAGAGCAGCCGACGACGATGGGCCAGCCCGTCGTGACGGCGCAGGCCCACGGGCTCACGCGTGAGCGTGCGCTCTTCGGCGGGGTGATCCTGCTGGTGCTCGTCCTCGCGGCGGTCTTGACGAGCATCGTGATCCGGCCATCGACCGACAAGCAGCGCCTTGAGCCGGCGACCGTCACCGTCGGCGCGCAGCCGCAGGGCGAGATGACGACGCTCCTCGTGAAGAGCTTCCCGAGCGGTGCGAAGGTGCGCGTTGGAGCCGAGTGGCTGCCCGAGACGACGCCGACGACGCACAGCGTTCCAGTCGGCCGGCCGACTCGGGTGACCGTTCGGTTGGGGGACGACTACGCCGAGTTCGAACAGGAGGTCGTGCCGCTTGCGGGGCAAGAGGTCACAGTGAACGCGCAGCTTGAGAAGATGCGCGGCGTGCTGACCGTCGAGAGCCAGCCTGCGGACGCCTCGATCTTCCTCGACGGTCAGCCCGTGGGGCGCACGCCCGCGACGCTGCGCGACCTGCCCATGGACCGCCCGGCGCGCCTGCGCGTGCTCCGCGAGGGGTACGAGCCCGAGGAGCGCGCAGTTGAGTGGGGGGGCAAGCGCGAACAGGTCGTGGACCTGCGCTTGCGGGCGAGCGGCAGCTCAGAAGCCGGCGCCGGTTTGCCATCGCTCGAGCCCGAGCGGGTCGCGGTTCGGGCCGCGCCACGGCGGGTGGAGCCTGAGCGGCGTGTCGCCCCAGAGCGGCGCGCTGAGCCGAGTCGACCCCAACGGCGCGTCATCGAGGACGAGCCGCCGCCCCGCCGCGCTGAGCCGCCTGAGCCCCCACCGCCACCGACGGGGCGCAGAGCGGGGATGGGGGGCAAGGGATTCCTCAGCGTCTCGTCGCGGCGCTGGGGCGCCGTCTATGTCGACGGACGCTTGGTGCAGGGCGAGACCCCCCTCGTGAAGTACGCCGTGGACGCGGGAATGCACTCCGTCCAAGTCTACTTCGAGGGGAACGCGAGCGACCGAAGCGAGCGCAAGAACGTCGTCGTCGAGCGCGGTGAGACGACCCTCGTCAAGTTCTAGACGCGCGCCTGCGTCCGCGTGGCTGTGGGCGACCAGCGTCACGGCCCTCGCGTGCGCGGAGTCAGGCGTGCCGCTGCAGGCGCCGCGTCGCATCGAGGTGCGCGTGCCAGTCGAGGGCGAGGTTCGGTCCGAGGTCGGCAACGCCTTTGCGAGCCCGGGGCGAAGCACGCAGCTCGCCGTTCCACCGACCGGCCCGTTCACGGTGCACTGGCTCACGGCCGACCGCGTCTGGACTTTCGTTGACATCGAGGTGACGGCGCTCGACCTGACCTCGCTCGTCGCGCCTGTGCCGCGCGCCTTGGGGTCACCTCTCCGGATCGAGTGGAGCGCGCGGGTCGATGAGGCCGTCAGCGTCGTGGTCGTTGCGGCGGGGACTCGGGTTTCGCTTGACCGCGACGCTCTGGGGGCCACCGCGTGGACGGGCGGCGCAGCAGTGACGGCGCTCGCGGCTTGGCACCGAGCAGGCGCGCTCGTGGGGTACTCGGTCGCGTCTGTCCCGAGCGGAACGTCAAGCATCACGCTGGTCCCGACAGCGCCTGAGCAGCGGCTCACGCTGGGGGTCGATGGGTCGCCGACGGTGGGGTTCGAGGTTCGCGCGCTCGCGGAGGGCGTCGACACCGGCCTTGTCTGGGCGCAGGGCAAACTCAAACAGGGCCAGGCCCTGCAACTCGCGCTGCCCGGAGCCGGAGACGCCCCGAACCACGACGCGTGGCTCGTCGAGGTCAACGAGCGCGCCCTCGGCGTCACGCCACCGCGCCGGACATGGTGGGCGACCTTGCCGTTCGACCGCACGTCGCACATCTTCGAGGCGAACCCGCTGCCCGAGGTGACTCCGGCGCTGGCATCACCCATCGCTGTGGGGAGCGTGCCGCTTCCGCTCTCACCGATGCGTCCGGGGGTGGACGTGACGGCGCCGCTGCTCGGCTGGATTCAGCTCGACCTTGAGCCCGTGGATGGGTGCGAGGGCGCCCCGTGGACCGTGCTGGCGCCTGAGTCGACGACGCGCCTTCGCTGGTCGGCGCCATCACTGAACGACCCGCTCTCTGCGCGCCGTGTGCTGGGCCGCGCCGCGCGGGTGGATGCTGGGCAGGCGCTGGACGATTTTCTCACCGCTGGACGCGGCCTGACGTGGGCAGCGGGCGAGGCATCCTTGCAAGGGGCGGTCGGTCTCTGGCGCGGACCCGTGGAGGCCTGCGCCGGGGCCGCGACGCCCGGACTGTGGCGCGTTCAGGCGGCGGATCGCAGCGAATGCAACGCCCTCTCTCAGACCGCCTTAGTGTCGCGCGACGCCTGCGGTCGCCTGAGCCTTGAGCTCGAGAACGCAGGCATCGCTCGCGGCGCGCTGGCAGAGGCGCTGGCGTGCGGTCGGCTCACTGACGAGGCCTTCGAGTCGCGCTCGGGCGCTCGCTTCGCTGTGACTCCTGAGCCCGGAGGGGCGCTGAGGATCGCCTATCCCCGCGGCGATCTTCGCGCGACACCTTGGGCTGGGCCCGACCGAGGGTCATCGCAGGCGGCGCCTCGCGCTGCTGTAGGTGACTGGACCACGCTCGTGGTCCAGTCAGACTTCATGCCCTCTGGGGCAGTCGAGGCCGCGCCCGCGCTCCGCATTGTGCACGCGCGAGACGACGGGCGAGGGGGGGGCGGTGTGCGTGTGGATGCTCAGGGTGGCGTGTCGCTCGTGACGCCGAGACTCTCTCGGAGCGGCGCGCTGTCGGAGGCGCTCGACGCACCGAGCGCCGGGATCGACGCCCGCGGCGTGTTGGCGTGGGCGCCCCAAGAGTGTGGCGTTGGAGGTGCGCTCGATGTTCGAGACGGCACGCTGACCCTGACATGGGACGAGGCCAGCGACGAGCCCGCTGGGCGAGGCACGCGGCGCTATCGAGTCACCGCGACGCGCTGAGCCTCAAGGCGCGAAGACGAAAGGCAGCATCACGAGCGGCTCACCCGCCTGAAAGTGCGCGAGCGGCAAGTCGAGCATTTGGCGCAGGGGGGCGGGCAGGTGGGTCGCGAGCGCGCTCGCCTGCCCCTGCGACAGCGCCTCGACGAGACGCGACAGGACGGGCGAGCGCGGCAGCGCGCTGAGCCCGCTGCCGGTGGGCGCGACCTTGATGGCGATGTCGTCCCGGTCGAGGCGGGCGAGCTCCGTCGCGCGCTCGATGGCCTCGGCCAAGCCCGCCTCTCGGTCAACGAGACCGTGCGCGCGCGCGTCGGCGCCCGTCAAGACGCGGCCCTGCGCGACCGGCTCGAGCGTGGCGCGGGGCAGGCGGGGTCGGCTCGCTGTGACACGGTCGAGAAACAGACCGTAGAGTGCTTCCATCGACGCCCGCAGCGCCGCGACCTCATCGTCTGTCCACGAGCGGCTCAGCGTGAGCAGGTCGGCGCGCGCGCCCCGAACGAACGTCTCGGTATGCACCCCGATCCAGCTCAGTAGACCGCTCAGGTCAGCCTTGCCGGTGAACACGCCGATGCTGCCGGTGATCGTGTTGGCCTCAGCGAAGATCTCGGCGCCGGGGACTGCGATGTAGTAGCCGCCGGAGGCCGCGACGTCTCCCATGCTGACGATCAAGGGCTTGTCCTTGGCGAGCAAGGTCAGCTCGCGCCACATCGCATCCGAGGCGGTGACCGAGCCCCCCGGGCTGTCGATGCGGAGCACGACGGCCTTGACCGAGTCGTCTTCGCGCAGCGCGCGGGCCGCCTTCAGGAACGTGTCCGCGCCCGTGGAGAGGCTGCCTGTGAACGGGTTGCTCACGGACTCGCCGTCTGTGATGGTGCCGACGGCGAAGAGCACCGCAATCTGCGGCCGCGCGCCCCAGCGACCCGAGGTCCGGCTCTCAAGAGCGTCGGGCTGAATGAAGGCCGCGCGCTGACCAAAGCGACGCTCGAACTCGCCCTCGAACTCGTCGTACTGAATGACCGCGTCGACCAGGCCGGACGCGCGGGCGCGCTGGGCGTCATGCGGCGCATCGTCGATCCAGGCGCGCACGACCTCGGGTGTTTGGCCGCGTGACCGTGCGATGCCGTCGACGAGCTGGGCGTAAATGCCATCGAGCAGCGCGTTCTCCGCCTCGCGAGCGGGCTCTGTCGGGCCCGCGTGCGTGAACATCTCCGGCGCGCTCTTGTAGGCGCCGACCGCGATGAACTCAGGCTTGGCGCCGAGTCGATCGAGCAGCGGCCGCAAATAGGTGAGCTCGGCCTTCACGCCGGTGACGAGCAACCCGCCCGAGGGCGCGGTGAAGACCTTCTCGGCCGCGCTGGCGACGAAGTAAGCCCGCGTATCGCCTACGGCCGTCCAGGCGTAGACGACCTTGCCGGCGCGGCGCACAGCCTCGACGCGGCGGCGCAGCTCTTGGGCTTGTGCCCAACCGAAGCCCGGGTCGACGAGGGCGAGCAGCACTGCGTCCACGCTGGGGTCGAGCTCGGCGCGACGCAGCAGCTCGAGCGCCTGAAGAAACGGCGCCTTGGGCGTTGACGAGAAGAGGCCGCCCGGGGCGAGCTCGGCCATGCTCCCTTGCAGCACGACCTCGAGGACGCGCGGTGTGCGGTGCGCGCGCCGCGGCTCGGCCTCGGGCTGCGACGAAGCGCGTACGCGAGCGCCCAAGCCCCACGCAGAGGGCGTGCCCGGCACATCGGGTCGATAGCCGTATAGGCCGACGTTCACTGGGCCGCCCAGCTGCTGCGTAAGCCCAAAGATGAACTGGTGGCGTCGGTCGGCACCGTCGGACTGCGTGTCCCAGCGGCCTTCGAGCCCCAGGCCGCCCCAGAGCGCGGCCTCAAGGCGCGCGCCGAGGGTGGCCGCCTCGTCGCCCCGCTCGACGACGCGCGCGATGCCGCCCAGCGTGACGCGATCAGTACCGGGGCGCAGCGCCAGGCCGAACTCCCACCCGCGTGGCAGTGGTGCGCCTTGCACCAGCGGCGTGGCGACGTCGGTCGCGACGACGCCCAGGCTGAGAGCGCGCCACGGTCGAAGCGACACCCCGAGGTCGAGGGTGGACAGTGACCGCAGCGCGGGGTCGGCGTCTGCGGCGAAAGTATGCCATGCGAGCCCGAGCGCGAAGCGGTCGCTGAACCGCACGCTGTTTGCCCAGGTGACCTTGACGGGCTCAGAGGTCTGGCGCCCGGGCGCCTCGAGCAGCTCGACACCGAGGGCGGTGTGCCACGGGTCGAGCAGGCCGAGCGCGAAGTGCGCCGCGAGCCCTTCGCCGGAGCGGTCGCGCGCGGCGTCCATCGCGGTCAGCGTGAGGTCGAAGTCGCCGCCAAACCCGAGGCCTGCGGGGTTCGTTGCGGCAGCCTCGGCGTGGTCCTCGGACGCGAGGCTCGCCCCGGGCTGGGAGACCCCGCGGGCAAGGCGCTCGGCGCGCGCAACGCCGGGCGCGAGCGCGAGCGCGACCCCAGCGATGAGCGCCGCTCTCATGAGAGCAGCACCGCGGTCACACCGTCGCCGCCCTGATGACGCTCCCCGGGCTGAGTGGCCCGAACGTAGCTCGACGTCTCCAACCATCGCCGCAACTCCTTCTTGAGCGCGCCCGTGCCGTGGCCGTGAATGATGTAGCCGACGTCCGACTCACGCTCGAGCTGGGCGTCGAGAAAGCGCTCCGTCGCGGCGATGGCTTCGTCCGCGCGCATGCCTCGCACGTCGAGCGTGTTGTGCGCGCCCTGGGGCGTCGCCGTGGCGAAGCTGACCGCGATCTTGCCCTGCGAGGGCACCTGCTTGGGGGGCAGCTCGGCCGTCTTGCCACGCTTTGCCGTCGACAAGCGCAGGTCAGCGACGTCGACCTTGATCGTCAGGAGCCCAGCGCGGACCTCGGCGCGGCCTCGGTCATCGGGCGTGCGGATGAGCTCGGCTTCGCAACCGAGTGAGAGCACAAAGACGCGCGTCCCGACCGTCAGCGCCGTGGCTGAAGGCGCAGCGCCGGCTTGCGCTCGCGTGGCCGCCTCCTGCTGCGCCACCAGCGTCGTAATGACCTGCTCCGCCCGGCTCTTGCTCTCGTCGAGGGTCCGCAGGTCACGCCGCTTTTCAGGCGCCTGTAGCGCCCGCTTGAGCGCACGGACTTCGTCGCGCAGACGTCGAGCTTCGTCGAGGGCGGCGGTCCGCTCGCGGTCGAGCCCCGCCTTGAGTCGCTCTCTCAACGTCGACTCGTGTTGCTCTGCGTCCCGCCGCGCGCGCTCGAGGCTGCGACGCTCGGCCTCCGCGTCTGCGCGGGCCTGTCGCGCGAGCGCAGCGTCGCGCTCTAGGCGCTCCAGGACAAGGTCGAGGCTGCGATGCTGCTGCCCGACAAGCGCCTCGGCGCGGTCGACAATCTCTGCCTCTAGGCCCAGGCGCCTCGCCGTGCCGAGCGCAGAAGACGTCCCGGGGATGTCCAGGCGCAACTGGTACGTGGGTGTGGCGCGCTCGGTGTCGATGCCCATCGCGCCGTTCCGAAAGCGGGCGTCCGCAAAGGGCAGCGCCTTCAGCGACTCATAGTGCGTCGTGACGACCGCGTATGCGCCGCGGTTCATGAGGGCCTCGAGGATGGCCTGCGCGAGCGCCGCGCCCTGCACGGGGTCGGTGCCGATCACCAGCTCGTCGAGAAGGACGAGCGCGCCGGGCAGCAGCACGTCGAACATGCCCTTCACGTTCACGATGTGGCCGCTGAAGGTCGACAGGTGCGCCTGAAGGCTTTGTTCGTCACCGATATCTGTGAAGACGCCGGGCACACGCGGGACGTGCGAGCCCTCGTCACACGGGACGTGAAGGCCGGCCAGCGCGAGGAGCGTGCAGAGGCCCGCCGTCTTGAGCGCGACCGTCTTGCCGCCGGTATTCGGTCCGGTGATCACGAGCGCGCGTTGCCCCCCCCCGAGGACAAGGTCGTTCGGCACGACCCGCACGCCATCGAGGACCAACAACGCGTGGCGCGCTTGCTTCAGGCGCAGTCCGTCTGCGTCGTCCACGACGGGCGAAGTCGCGTCCATCGCCTTCGACAGCGCCCCGCAGGCCAGCGCGAGGTCCAGCTCGGCGAGCAGGTCGACCGACGCTTCGATTTCGCCGGCGACCTCACCGACTTGGGCCGAGAGCCGCGTGAGGATGCGCGTGACCTCGCGCTCGACGTCTGCCTGAGCGAAGCGCAGCGCGTTGTTGGCCTCCACGATGGCTTGCGGCTCGATATAGACCGTGTGACCCGTCTGGGACCACCCGTGGACGATGCCGGGCACGTGGTTCTTGTGGCCCGAGCGAATCGGCAGGACGTAGCGGTCCTCGCGCAGCGTGTAATACTCGTCTTGAAGCATCCCCGCGTACTCGGGGTTGGAGACGAGCCCCGTGATGCGGTGCTTGAGCTGCTCGTGGAGCTGCGCCACGCGGTGACGCAGGTGACCCAAGTCGCCGCTCGCCGAGTCCGCGACCTGTCCGCGTTCGTCAATGGACGAGAGCAGCGTGCGCGCAAGTGGGAGCTGGCGTGGCAGGGCGTCTCCGATGCGCGCGAGGTTGGGCGCGAAGTCCCGCTGGTCCTCCAGCGCCCGACCGCAGCGCGCAGCCGCCTCGAGCGCGATGCCGATCGCGCCGAGGGCGTCGGGCTCAAGCACGCCCCCACGGGCGGCGAGACGCGCGACGGCGCGCACGTCGGGCACCTCGCCTAAGGCGACTGCGCGTCCTGCGTCGAACAATCGTCGCGCCTCGTCGGTGTGCGCCAGGCGTCGTCTCAGGCGGACGTCGTCGGCCGGAAAGTCGAGCGCGAGCGCCGCGGCGTGGGCAACAGGTCCGCGCGTGAGCGCGGCGAGGTGCGCCAAGATGCGCGACCACTCGAGGTGGTGCAGCGTCTTGGCGGGGATCGTGGGGGCCATGAATGACACGGCGCGCACTCTCGCGCTTCGAGCGCGCGGCTTCAAGTCGCCATGGGCGAACCCGTTGCGTCCGAACCACGTTCGGTCCGATTCTTGCTGCACAACGGGCCCGGCCCACAGTCCCGCCCGCCCGTTAGGAAGTGAACGCATGAAGCCCGAACGACTCAGCCGCGCATTGCTCCTCGGCGTGACGCTCGCCGTCGCGTGGGCGTGCGGGGGAGACCCCGCCGCCTCGAATGATGCCTTGACGCCCACGGTCGTCGACCTCGGCGCCGGCCCGGATGCGGGCGACGCTTCGCCGCCGCCGGTGCGGGACGCAGCGCCGCCCGAGGAAGACGCCGACCAGAGAGGCCCCAAGCTCAACTCGGTGTTTCCCAACCGCGGCCCTGTCGGAGGCGGGACCCGCCTGCGGATTGTGGGTGTCGGCTTCCTCGAGGGCACGACTGTTCAGGTCGGCGACCAACCCTGCGCGGAAGTTGTGGTGGAGAACGAGAACCGGATTGACTGCACCACGCCGTCAACCGATGAGCCGGGTCCGGTCCGACTGACCGTGCGCTGGTCCCAAGGTGGGCGGCCCGACGCGATCGACGAGGCGTTCACCTACTTCGTGCCCGTTTCGGTGACGAGCTTGAGCCCCGACCGCTCGCCCGTGCGCGGCGGCGTCGAGGTGACGGTCACCGGCACGGGCTTCGAGGACCCGACCGAGGTGCGCTTCGGTGCCACGATTGGACGCACGCGCTTCGAAAACGAAACGACGCTGAAGGTGACCGTTCCCCCGGGCGAGGCCGCTGCGGTCGATGTCATCGTTCGCAACGTGAACGGTGAACTGCGGCTGCCCGGCGCGTTCACGTACTTCGAGGACCTGGCGGTCAGCGGCCTGACGCCCCTGCTCGGCGCAGCGCGCGGCGGGGACGAGGTCGCGCTGTCGGGCGCTGGCCTGCTGGCGGCCTCGCGCGTGCGCTTCGGCGGCGCCGCGGCCGAGGTCATCGCGAGCGAGCTCGAGCGCACGCGCCTGCGCGTCGTCACGCCACCGGGTGCGCCGGGCCTCGTCGACGTCGACCTCGAAAATGTCAACGGTCGATGGACCGGCCGCCAGCAGTTCCTGTACGTCGACACAGACGCGGCGGCCTTCGACGTCGTCGGGGTCGTGCCGAGCCGAGTCTCGTCCGCGGGTCAGGACACGTTCTTCGTGGGGGGGGCGGGCTTCGACGACCAGACGCGCGTTGAGGTTGACGGCGTCGACGCCCCATGCGCGCTCGAGACGCCGCATGTGCTGCGCTGTGAGGCGCCACCCCATGCGCGGGGCTCGGTCGACGTCGTCGTTCGTGGCGCGGTGGCGTCGCGTTCGCTGCGCGGCGCGCTGACCTACTACCTGCCGGTCGACGTGTTCTCCCTCTCGCCCGAGCGCGGCGCGATCGCGGGCGGGACTTGGGTCGAGGTGCGCGGCGAGGGGTTCACGCCCGACGCCCAAGTGACGCTCGATGGCGCCCCCGTCGAGGTCGCCGAGGTCGTCGACGCGAGCCGACTGTGGGTCATCACGCCCGCGGGCCGAGCGGGTCTCGTGGGTCTGCAGGTCAGGACACCGGACGACCAAGTCTTCTTGGCCAACGCGTTCGAGTACTTCAATCCGGTGAGTCGCTTCGGGGGGGTGTGGGGCGATGCGATCGACGGGGCGGTCAACGTGACCGTGCTGGACGCGCGGAGCGGTGACCCGATCCCCGGCGCGAGCGTTCTTGCCGTCGCAGGGGACGCAGCGCCGCTGGTGGCCCTCACGGATACGAACGGGCAAGCGGTCCTGTCCGCGCGGATGCTGGATGCCCCGCAGGACATCACTGCAGGCGCGCTGGACTACGAGGTGGCGACGGTCGAGGACGTGGTCGCGGAGAACGTGACCGTGTACCTGTACCCGCAGACGCCGCCGCCGCCGAGCGATGGTCCCCCACGGGAGCCGCCGCCGCCGGTCCGCCTCTCCGGCACAGTCACCGGGCTCGGCGCGCTCCCCAAGCCGCTCGATCCCGACCTCATCCTCATGGCGATGGTGGATACGACCCACAGCGGGCAGTACAACCGCCGCGCGAGCCCCGGCGGTGAGCCCAATGGGCTGCTCACCGAGGACGGGCCATTCGACATCTACGCGCGGCCAGGCGAGCTGGCGGTCGTCGTCACGGCGACCATCGCGCGGATCGAAGACGTCGCCGCCTACCGCCGCGGGAACCTGACTTGGTGGGACCTGCACGAGCTCTCGACGCCCGTCGCGATGGGGTTCTTGCGGTACCTGAGCGTGAGCCCCGGCGACGGGCTCGAGGGACTCGAAGTCTCGATCGACTTCCCGATGGACCTCGACGTGCCCGTCACGGTTGTGAACCCTTCGATGGGTCTAGAGGCGCAGCCTGCGCTCTACTACGCCGTACCGCGGGTCGACTTTGGCCCCGAGGGCTACTGGGAGCTCGACCCACGCGCTCAAGGCGATACGACGACGTACACGGTGGGGCACCTGCCCGACGTGCGTGCGTGGGACGCCGACTTGGAGGTGGAGTGGGAGGTCCAAGGCGGGTTCGATACGGTCACGCTCGAATCACCGCCGTACTTCGTCGCGTACGAGAGGACGCGCGACCTGACTGCGGGCGTCGAAATCGCGCCGGTCGCGGGCATCGCGCTCTTCGATGCCCCGACGCAGCTCGGCGACCTCGGACCCGAGCGCAGGATCGCGTGGCGCTTTCTCCCGGGGACGGATGGTCCCACGGCACAGCCGGATGCCTACATCCTCACCATCGACGGGCCCGGCAACCTGCCGCTGTGGACCTATCTCGCCCCCGGTGACGTGACCGAGGTCGAGCTGCCGGTCCTGCCCATGGAGATCACCCCGGGCGGGCTGGTCGACGAGGACAACGGCATGGTCCTGACGATTATCCCGATGCAACTTCGGCGGCCTCTCGACCGTGACGACTTCACGTACGAGGACCTCGGCTACTGGGCGCGCACGAGCTACAGCGTCTCTCGCCTGCGCTTCGGGCTGTAATAGTCGCCCGAGTCGATGGCCTCAGCGTCGGCTCTTGGGCAGGGGCCGCATCGCTGGGGTCGGCGGGAGGGCGCCCGCACGGAGGGCGTCTGCGTGCGCTCGTGCGGCCCGCGCGGCGTCTGCGTCGCCCATCGCAGCGTACTGCTCGGCCAAGCGCAGGTGCGTCAGCGGGTTGGTGGGGTAATCCTGGGCGAGGGCCGCATAGACCGCCAGAGCGTCGGCGCTCTCACCCCGACGCTGGAGCTCCTCGGCGAACTTGAGCCGAAACATCGGGTCCTTGGCCTCGGACAGCGAAGACCGCATGACGACGCGCATCTGTGGCCAGGCCGCATCGACGTGGCCCGCGTCGAGGAGCGCGACCATCATGCGCGCGCGCTCGCTGAGCGTGAGCGGCGAGCGGCGCTCCAGCGCTTCGACGCGCGAGGCTGCAGCCTCGGGGCGGCCCAGGTCGAGCTCAAGGACCATGAGCGCCCGGAGCACGCGGGCCCGCTGGTCGCCGAGCTCGACGAGGCGGCTCAGCATCGCGGCGCGCTCCTCGGGCACGAGCGGGCCGCGCGCCGCGCACTCGTAGACGAGCTGGTGGTCGATGAGCAGCGGCTTGGAGAGCGCCTCGGCCTCAGCGAGCGGCGCGCGCGCCTCAGCACAACGCCCTGCCTGGAGCAGCGACATCGCCTGGCTCCGATGAGCGCTCGCGATGCGCGCGGTGGGCGTAGCATCCGCCGGCAAGCGCACTTGCGCCCGCTGATAGGCGGCGATGGCCTCCGTATAGCGCCCTGCACCGAGGGCGTCGTCTCCCAGGCGAATGTCGCGGTCGACGCAGCCGCTGAGCCCGAGGGCCGCGAACGCGAGCGGTACGAGGAGGGGTTGCAGTGCGCGCATCGAAGGGCCACAAGTGAACACCATGAGCGCGTCGATGAGTAGAGCAATGCGAGTCACCGTGTGTGCCTCGCTCGTGTTCGCTACGGGGTGCGGTGGAGGGGCGGGGCGCACCGCGCCGCGGCGTCCCGAAGCGGGCGCAGGGACGCTCGCTCCCGCGGCACCGCTGGAGTCGTTGACATGGCCAGCGCTGCGACCCGCGGGGGTCGAGGCGTTCGACCCGGCGACGCTGCGTGGACGTTGGGTCTTGGTTCAGGCGATGACGACGAGCTGCGCGCCCTGCGACGCGCAGCTCGCCGACGCACAAGCTGTCGCGAGACGCTTCGATTTGACCTGGATAGTGCTGCTGCTCGACGCCCAACCCGAGCGCGTCGCGCCCCGCTTTGCCGAGACATACGCGCTCGACGCCACCCTGCTGCTTGCGCCTCCCGGGGCGCGCACGGGGGCGCTCCCACTCGGAAAAGTCGAGGCGTTGCCCGAATACTGGCTCGTCGATCCCACGGGACAAGTGCGCGGTCGCTTCTCGGGTTTTTTGCCCGTCACTCAGGTCGAAGTGCTCCTCGCGCGCTGACGCACGCACAGTCACCGACATTTGCTCTTTTCAGGTGTCGGAAACGGTGGTAGCCCCTCGGTCCATGCGCATCGACTGGAAACGCTTCGCGAGAGAGGGCGCCGCGGTCGGCGTCGCCGCGGCTGCAATCCTGGGCGTGCTCGTCTGGAGCAGCGGTGGCGAGGCCGAGACAAAAGGGGCGGGGCTCAAGGCGGAGCTCGAGCGCATCGAGGCACGCAATCGAGTCTTGCGCGTCGAGAACGACGCATTGAAGGCGGAGCTCGCGCGGCTCCGAAGTGACGAGCGCGAGAGCGTCTACCATGCCCGGACCGAGCTCGGGATGGTGAAGCCTGGAGAGCTCGTCTACCAGTTCCGAAGCACCGCGTCCGAGGCACCGCCCGAGGCGCCGGGGAGCGAGGGCGCGCGGCAAACGCCGTGAACCGACGCGCTGTTCCAGAAGTCTCGCTGGTCGAGCGCTTCGACGCAGTCGCGGTGCTCGTGCTCGCTGCGGGCCTTGGGATGGGCGTTGTGGGCGGCGCCTTCGAGCCGAGCGCTCCCCGCTGGCTGGCATGGGTCCTCTGCTTGCTGATGGCCGTGGGGCTCGCGCTCGACGCCCGCAATCGAACGACCGCAGCGGGCAAAGCGCGGCAGCACTTTGAGCTTGAGGGCCCTGTACTCTGGATCGTGTCGGCGCTCGCCCTCGCGCGGATCTTCTCGATCGGCGCGCCTGAGGCTGTGGCGTTGACCTTTGGCACGGCCGGCTGGCTCTTCGCGACGACGCCGGGGCGGGTCCGTGCGGCGGTCCTTGTTGTGGCCGCCATCGTGACGCTCGGGCACGCCTTCGCGGGGCGCATCTCGGCCTCGAGCGTGTTGATGCACCTCTCGCTCTATGCCGCGGCCTGCACCGCCTTCGCGCGGCTGGGGAGCTTTCAGAGGTGGATGGTCGAGCGCGCCCAAGCGCAAGCGCGCGCGGCGAAAGAGGCCGATGCGCGCGAGAAGATCGTCGACTTCGGGATGAACACCCGTCAAGCGGAGGCGCTCCCTCTGCGTCTCCCGTCGGTCGGCGCTTCCGTCGCTGGGCCTGCGGTCGGGCGCACGATGCTCGACTTCGTGGACCGGTCGATCGCGCTCAACCTCGACACGCTGCGGTGCGCCCTGAACCTGCAGACGGCCGCAGTGCTGTGGCACAAGAAGGACCTCTCGGAGCTCACCTTGCGCGGGCTGTCGGCCTCGGCGCCAGAGCTCGTGCTCCCGGGGCCGTTCGCGCGCGGCCTCGGCGCCCCTGCGCCCGTCGTGCGCGGGGAGATGCGAGAGCTGCATGTCGCGCCGGTTCGGGTGGGCTATTCGGGGCTGCCGTACTATGCGGAAGACGTACGCATCGGCTCGCTGCTCGCGGTCGCGATCCCCCACCGGGTAGGCAGCGGCGCGACCGAGACCGACGAGGGCGTCGACGGCGTGCTGTGTGTCGATCGTGCGAGCGAAGCGCGCTTCACCGAGGTCGAGCGCGAGGCCGTGCGAAGCTGCGCGAGAAAGATCTCGCTCGACGTCGACTGCGGTCGCATGTTGAAGCAGGTCGAGGTGTACAGCGGGCAAATGAGTCAGCTCGTTGCCGTGCTGCGTGAGTTCGACGGTGTGCTCGGCGTCGACCCCGTCGCCAAGGCGACGACGCACGCGATCAAGAGCGAGTTCAACGTCGACCTCGTCGCCGTGTGTCTCGTCGAGGGGACTGACTTGCTCCGCGTCGCGGACGCGGACGGCCACCGCGCGGATCGATACCGGGGCTTGCAGTTCACGGTCGACGAAGGGCTCGCGGGGCGCGCAGTGCGAGAGAACGCGACCTTCAACCGGGCTCATTCACGGAACGCGGACACGGCGAATCTTCAACCTGTGTTCGCAGCCACCGACCGCTTGACGGAGCTCCGGTCCTTGCTCGTCGTCCCGA
>CANLBD010000027.1 GCA_947488215.1 Myxococcales bacterium
CCATGCTCAACCAGCGCAGCGCTTGCCTCACCTGACCGGGCGAGCGATGCGGTGCCCGTGAACGCCGCGATGATTGCACAGACGACGACGCCCGCGGCCACGCGATAAGCGGGCTTGGCCCATCGCTCCGCCACGAGCGCGACGATGGGCGTCGCGAGGCCACCGAGGGCGAGGATAACCAAGCCACCGAGCCGCCACGCGCCCAGGTCAAGGCGGCTGATCGCGACCGCGCCAACGACCGCAGCGCCCGCCGCCGCCGTCAGCGCGACGACGAGCGGAAGGCGCACGCTCATGACGTGCGCTGTCGGGCACAGCCTCGACAACGCGGCGCGGCAGGCGGCGCGCAACGTCGGGACGAAGTACTCGGCCAGCGCCCACCCCGCGAGCGCCGCGAGCGCGGTGAAAGGCCCAGCGAAGTTGCGCTGCACGAAGCCATGCGCGACGTGACCCCCTGCAAACGCCGCCGCTGCAATCAGGGGGAGTGAGAGCAAGCGCGCCGCCACAGTCGCGGCCGCGTCCAGCTCGACATCCACGTCGCGACGCTCAGGCGCCACACAGGGGCCGTAGCGCCAACCGAGCAGCGCGGCTCCGTGGACCGCTGTGACCAGCAAGCCTACGAGGAGAACCAGGGCGAACGCGCCAAAGCGGGCGGTGGCGGCGGCGTCGGGCGGCGGGTCCGCGAGCGAGAGCGCCTCGACCACACCCAGCGCGCCGAAGACGGTGACGCCACTCGCGAAGGTCCAGAGCACGCTCGCCGTGCGGGAGAGTTCAGTCGGTTTCATCGGCGCGGCATCGTGGGAGATGCGCCCGTACCTGTCAACGCGTGGGCGCTTGACCGCACGTGGTCCGCGGCGCACGATGCGCCGCCTTGAAGCGCACTGTGACCAAGCCGTATCTGCGCTGGGTGCGAGCGCTCGTCTGGGCCGCAGCGCTCGGCGGCTGTGACTCGCCCGAGGCGGCTCCTCCGGTCGCGCCCGTCTCGACCCTGACCACGAGCGATGCCGCCGTCAGTGCGTCGACCCTGACGGGCGACGCCGCCGCGACGCCGAGCGACGTGACGTGGACGACCGAGACGGACCTCGGCGCTGAGGCCTTGCGCGCCCACGTCCGTCGCGAGGGGCCGGTGCTCGACCCGCGTGGCCCGGGGTGGGCGCGCGTGGCGCAGGTCGGTGACCGCGCTCAGTGGTTGCCTCGGAAGCCGGGCGATACCTCGGGCCTCGCATGGCCCGAGGGCATCTCGACGACGCTCTACTTTCCCGTGGGCGAAGAGGGCGCAGCGCTCCGCTCCGGCTCCGTCTTTATCAAGGGCATCGCGGCGGGGCAGCGCGTCTCGCTCTTCCTCGACGAGCGCCCTGTGGCGACGGTCGGCGTGCCGATGACGGGGCGGCGTGTGACCTTCAGCCTGCCCGAAGGCGGCCTCGCACCCGGTGAGCACCGCCTGCGCTTGTGGTTTGCGTTCACGCGCTTCGTGGGGAAGCGCCGTACCCCCGGCGGCATCGGCGCCGTGACGTTCAGCCCAAGCGCAACGCCCGAGGAGCCGCCGCGCGAGTGGATCGGCTCGAGAGGCGAGGGGGCAAGCGCCCGCCCCGTCATGTTCGCGGGCGCACCCGCCGCATGGACCTTCTCGCTCTGGGCGCCGCCCGAGGCGCGCTTCGTCGCCGACGCGGCGAACACCGGCTCTACCGCGGTCGAGTTCGCAGTCTGGGCGCAGCGCGATGGGGCTGCACCCGAGCGTCTCACGGCCCTGCAAGTTGCACCCGGGAACGCGGCCCCCGTGGTCGTCCCGCTCGGCGCATACTCCGGACAGCCCATCCGGCTCACCCTGCAGACGACCGGTGCGCCGGCGCCCCTGAGCGCGGCGGGTTGGGTCGGGGCCCGAATCGAGGGGGTCGAGCGCGGCACGACGACGCTTGCGCCCGTCCGAAATCTCGTCGTTTGGGCGGTCGACGGGCTCCGGGCAGACCGAGTCGCGCTCGGACGCTTCGGCGAGTTCCCGGCGACGCCGGCGATGGACCTCCTCGGGCGCGAGGGCGCCGCCCTCACGGACGTCTGGTCGGGCGGGGCGGCGCCGATTGACGGGCACAGGAGCCTCATCGAGCCGATGCCTGGCGCGACGACCTTGCCGGCGCTCGCGATCACGCGGGGCCGATTCGCGGCCTACTTCGGAACGTCTGAGGGGATTGACCCCACGCTCACCGCGACGTTTACAACGTCGCAGGACCTGCGTCGCACGGGTGAGCCCGACGAGACGCGCGTCGTCCTGAGGGAGTTCGACGACTGGCTCGACGTTCGAAAGAAGAACCCGTTCTTCGTCTATCTGTCCTCGGCCGAGCCACGACGTCCCCACGCGACCCCCGCGCCCGGCTACCAAAAGGCTTACTTCCGTCGGCGTCAGTTCGATCTGCCACCCGAGGACGACGACGCGGCAGAAGCGGCCGCTGAGCGGGCCCAGCGCGCGGCTGACTACGACGCGCAGGTCACCGCCGCCGATTACTGGCTCAGCCAGCTCGTCGCAGTCCTCGAGCGACGCGGTGTTCTCAGGCAGACGGCAATCATCGTCGTCGGCACCGTTGGCCAGGACCTCGAGGCTCCGGCGCACAAGTCGGACAGCGCTCGCCTCAGTCCCGACGTTCTGCGAGTCCCCGCGATTGTCTGGCATCCCGACCACATCGCGACAACGCCCCGAGCGCTCTCCTCGGGCGGGAGCCTGGCGGATTTGGCTGGGCTCTCCGCGGAGCTCCTCGGCGCCGAGCGTCCATCCGCGTGGCGTACGGTCCCGCTCGCGCACGCCCTGTTCGACGGCTCGCCCGTCCCGCTGCGACCTGCTGCCGCCCGTCTCGGCACTCAGCTCACGGGCCGCTGGGGCGATTGGTGGCTAGACACGTCCGTGCGTGGGGTCGTGCTCTGGAATATCGCCTCGCAGTCACGCCCCCCGGCGGATGTTTCGTCGACCCACCCCATTACGCTGCGCCTGCTCCGGGACGGCCTCGTGGACGCTGGGCGGTCGCCCCAGCAGAACTCGGACGTCAAACCGCGGTGACCGCCGCGACTGATGCTTGACAAGCGGGGGGGGGATCTCTAGGGTGCGGCGTCCTCGCTCAACCTGAGAGTAGCGCTCATGGCCGTCACGATTCGTCTTCAGCGCTTCGGCGCGCGTAAGTCTCCCTTCTACCGCCTCGTCGCCACCGACTCGCGCAACAAGCGCGACGGCGAGTTCTTGGAGCTCCTCGGCACCTACGACCCGCTCAAGAAGCCGGCTGCGGTGCAGCTCAAGGCTGACCGCATTGCCTACTGGCAGGGCGTCGGCGCGCAGACGAGCGACACCGTCGCCAGCCTGCTGCGTCGCCACGCTCGCACCGGCGCCTGAGCTTGGCCGTGCGCGCTGAACGCGTCCCTGCGGACGAGCTCGTCCGCTTCATCGTGAGCTCGATCGTCGAAGACGTCGACGCCGTGGACGTCTACCCGACCGAAGGGCGCCATGGCCCCACGCTCGCGATCCGCGTCGCCGAGGGCGACCGTGGTGTCGTGGTGGGGCGTCAAGGGCGAACGATCAAATCGATCGAGCACATCGTCCGTCTGGCGTGGGGCGCTCAGACGCCCGCGCTCGACGTGGCGTCCGGTTGAGTCTTCGCGTCGAATTGGGCCGCGTCGGCAGACCTCATGGGGTCCGCGGAGAGGTCCGAGTCTGGGTGCACAACGCAGAGACACAGCTCCTGAGAGCCGGGCGGGTCATGCCGCTGGGCCTCGAAGGCGCGGAGCCTGCGAACTTTGAGATTGAGCGTGTCCGTCGCGACCCGCAGGGCTTCGTCGTGAAGCTCAAGGGGATTGACGACCGAGACGCCGCCGGATCTTTGAACAGCATGGTATGGACGGATGAGCGGGCCAGCTTCGCGCGGCCGAACGCCGGAGAGTTCTACCACGTCGACTTGGTCGGGGCTGAGGCCTTCGATGCCGACGGGCAGGCGCTGGGCCGCATTACGGACGTCTTTTCGACGCCCGCGTCGGACATCATCTCTGTCGCGCTCGCTGACACCGAGCTGCTCGTGCCCTTCGTGGACGAGTACGTCGCGGGCCCTGGTCCCGGCGGTCAGGGCGTTCGCCTTCGCAACCTCGACGCGCTGCGCTCGCCCGTAGAGGCCTGAGCGCTGTGCGGTTGGTCGTTGTCACGCTCTTTCCGGGGCTGGTCGAAGGGTACCTGTCGCAGGGCATCGTTGGGCGGGCGGCAGCGCGTGGTCTATTCACGACGACGCTCGTCGACCCCCGAGCCTTCACAGAGGACAGGCACCGCACGGTCGACGACGTCCCTTTTGGGGGTGGCGCGGGCATGGTGATGAAGCCTGAGCCGCTCGCCCGCGCGATCGACTCCGTAGAGCCCGTGGCAACACGGGTTCTACTCTCGCCGACCGGACGTCCGTTTCGACAAGCGGACGCAGAGCGGTTCGCCCGACTCGGCTCCGTGATGTGCGTGTGCGGTCGATACGAAGGGATCGACCGGCGCGTCATCGACTCGCACATCGACGAAGAGCTGTCGATCGGCGACTTCGTCTTGTCGGGGGGGGAGCTGGGGGCGCTCGTCATCATCGACGCGGTCGTTCGGCTGTTGCCGGGAGCGCTGGGCAACGAGCAGTCCGCCGTTCACGAGACGTTCACGAGCGGCCTGCTCGAGCACGCACACTACACCCGCCCTGCGGAGTGGCGTGGCGTCTCCGTCCCCGATGTGCTGTTGAGCGGTCACCATGCTGAGATTGAACGCTGGCGACGCCGCGAGTCTTTGAGGCTCACGGCGGAGCGGCGGCCCGAACTTTTGAACCAAGTCAACTTGTCTGGCGAGGAGCGTCGATTCGTCGACGCCCTCCTAAGCGTGAGGAGCACGAACGATGAACGCCCTGATGGCGGTCGAGAATAGTCTGCTGCGGAGTGACCTGCCGGCCTTCCGGACCGGTGACACCGTGCGGGTGCACGTGAAGATCAAGGAAGGCGAGAAGGAGCGCGTCCAGGCGTTCGAGGGCGTCTGCATCCGTCGCCACGGCGACGGCGTGCGCGCGACCTTCACCGTGCGCAAGGTGAGCTTCGGCATCGGCGTGGAGCGCATCTTCGCGACGAACAGCCCGACGATCGACAAGGTCGAGATCGTGCAGGCGGGCCGCGTGCGTCAGGCGCGCGTCTACTACCTGCGCAACCTGTCCGGCAAGGCCGCCCGCATCAAGCCTCGCTGAGGCACGGGTGAGAGGCTGCCCGAGGGCACGGCGCGTCGCTTGACGTCGCCCGGCCGCCTGAGTGGACGCGCCGAAACCGGCGCTCGCGGCGAACAGCTCGTCGCGACGCGCCTTGAGCGCGACGGCTACAGCATCGTGGCGCGCAACTGGCGTTGCCCAGTGGGCGAGCTCGACATCATCGCGTCGCTCGGCGACCTCATTGTCTTCGTCGAGGTCCGCACAGTCACGAGCGACTTCCTCGAGAGTCCGGTGCTCAGCGTGAACCCGAGCAAGCAGGGGCGCGTTGGTCGAGCCGCAGACGTCTGGCTACGCGCTCAGGGTGCCCACCCCGAGCGTATCCGGTTCGACGTCGCAGGCGTGCGACTCGAGGGCGAATCGCACCACATCGACTACGTCGAGAACGCCTTCGTTCCAGCGTTCGCGTGGTGATCCGAGCGGGCCCGCGGTCCCGCGCTCAGTTGTCCGTGTCCACCTTGCGGACGCAGTAACACTCTGGCTGAAAGCCCGTCTCGGGGTCGGCTTGGCAAGCGGTATCGTTCGCGTTGTCCGCGCAACCGCCGAGAATCGGACAGCAGAGCGACTCCCCTTCGCACTCCGAGTTCGAGGTGCAAGGCTCGCTGCAGAACGGGCTGGACCCGCGGTAGACGAGGCAAGTGCGCGTCTCACAGCCCGCGTAGTTGTTGACCGCGCAGGACGCCTTCGACGCGAGCCGAGGATCGGTCGCGCCCGCATCCGGCTGGTCTTCGCTCACCGTCGTGTTGCACGCGTTCTGAAACGTGGGGCTCTTCGGGAGCTTGCAGGGCTGTCCGAAGCCCGTATCACACGCGGCCAGGCCCACGAGCGCGCTGACCAACAGGCCCACGCGCACGAAGGTGGATGTTTCGGGCTTCATGCACTCTCGCTTTCTGCGGCGCAGAATACTAGCCCGCGACGGGTCGAAGTCAATCCCGAAGTCAGCGGCCTGCGGCGCGGAAAATCCTTTTGTTTTTGGGGGGGCGCCTCTTATAACGGCGGCACGGTGCCCCTGCAGAGCGATGGGAGGTTTCTGATGCGCGCGATGCTGCTGTTGCTGCTCGTAACCGGCTTGATGGCCCCGCCGATCACGGCGCGCGCGGCCGACGACGGCATGGACTTCGCGCCCGTCAGCGTCGAGGGCGACAAAGAGGCCGCGGGCGAGCTCGAAGAGGCCCTCGCCGCCTACAAGCGCCGGGATTGGTTCCGCGCGAGCGTGATTCTGCACCGCGTCGTGTCGCGCAACGAGGTCGCGGTCACGCCCATCGAGCAAAAGGCGGAGTACTCACTCGGCAAGACGCTCTACCGGCTCGGCCTCTTTCAGGCCTCGCTCAACTTCTTCGACCGCGTCGTGCAAGCGGGCCCGGAGCACCGCTACTTCAAGGCGACGTGCAAGTGGCTCTATTACTTGTCGCGCAAGCTCTCGGGTGACCCCGGCCTGCTTGAGAAGATCGCGAAGTTCAAGACGGATGACTGCCCCGTCGAGTTCCGTCCTGAGATGGCCTACTTGCTCGGCCAGTACCATTACAAGAAGGGGTCTATGCCGCAGGCGCTCGAAGCCCTCGCGAAGGTGACCCCCGAGTCTCGCTATTACCCGAAGGCGAAGTACCTGCAGGGCATCGCCTACGTTCGGCAAGAGGAGCCAAAGCCCGCCGTCGAGGCCTTCAAGGACCTGCTCCGCTCGACCGCCGAGTCGAACAACCCGAGCGAAGACCTCAAGTACTTCAACCAGCTGGCCGTGCTCAGCATGGCCCGCGTCTTCTACAGCACGGGGCAGTTCCGGCAGGCCGTCAAGTACTACGACCAAATCCCGCTCGACAGCGTGCTCTGGCTCGACGGCCTCTTCGAGGCAAGCTGGTCTTTCTTCCGCCTGAACAACCACGAAAAGGCGCTCGGGAACCTGCACACGCTGAACTCGCCGTTCTTCGCGGACGAGTACTTTCCCGAGGCGCCGATTCTCGCGTCGGTGATCTTCTACTCGAACTGCAACTACGAGAAGACGCGCGAGACGATCAACGACTTCCGCGCGACCTTCGAGCCCCTGCGCGACGAGATCAAGGGCTACCTCGAATCGTACTCGGACCCGACCGAGCTCTACGAGTTCCTGAGCCGCCTGCAGACGTCCGGTAAGGCGCTGTCCCCACGCGTAAGCCAGATCCTGAACGCGGCCTTCCAAGACCAACAGCTCAAGCGAATCGCCGCTTATGTCAAAGAGCTCGACCGTGAGGTGGACCTGATTCGTCGCTCCAAGTCCAGCTGGGCGCAGAGCGAGTTGGCGAAGCTGATCGTCCAGGAGATCGAGGTCATCAAGTCGCTCGCTCAGCACGAGGCGGGCGGCTTGGCCAAGGCGCGACTGAGCCGCGTGAACAATGAGCTCAACGACCTCATCAGCCAGTCGCTCAAGGTCGAGTTCGAGGTCAACACGGCCGAGAAGGGCATCGTCGAGAACCGGCTCCAGGGGAGCGGGTTCGAGAACAAGTCCGCGGCCAAGGGGCCTGTCTACGCGACGGACGACGAGCACATCTACTGGCCGTTCACCGGCGAGTACTGGCGTGACGAGCTTGGCTACTATCTGTACACGATCAAGTCGGAGTGCGGTCGATGAAGTTGTTGAACCTCGGCCTCCGGGGGACGTTGCTCGGTGTGCTGCTCGGCGGCGCTGTGACGGCCGCTCATGCGCAGCCGCAGAAGAAGCAGGTCGAGATCAAGGCGCAGGGCCAAGCCGACATCGGCGCGCCCGAGACGAAGTCAGGCCTCTCCGCGAAGGAGAAGGGGCCGAAGTACAACCGCGAGCAGGACCTGCGAGGCGGCAAGTCGGGGGACGCCGTATCCGAGGCCAAGTTCAAGGAGCAGCTCAGGCTGCTCGACAAGCTCATCGCGTCGACGTCCGACCAAGACCCGACGAAGGCGGACCTGTACGACCGTAAGTCGGAGCTGTTCTGGCAGCGGTCGTTTGACCTGGGCATCCGGGCCTTTGACCGTGAAGAAGAGTGCCGCAAGAAGCTCGGACCCTCGCCAAGCGCGGCGCAGACCGCCCCCTGCGAGAACGAGCGCAAGCGGATCCAGGCGGAGTCGGAGCGCTACCGCGAGCAGGCGATCGGGGTCTACAAGGAGATCGTCCGCAACTTCCCGAACTATCCTCGGCTCGACAGCGTGCTCTTCGCGCTGGCGTACAACTTCCAGCAGAAGGGCGAGCTCGAGGGCGCCAAGAAGATCTACGTCGAGCTCGTCAAGCGCTACCCCCGCTCGGTCCACATCGCGGACACGCTGACGAACATCGGCGAGATCTACTTCGACGCCGGCGACGTCGACCAAGCCCAGAAGGCCTATCTGAAGGTCGTCTCCAACTACAAGGAGGCGGAGACCTACGGGTACGCGATGTACAAGCTCGGCTGGTGCTACTTCAACCAGGGCGACTTCAAGCAGGCCTTGGCGCAGTTCCTCGCGGTCGTGAAGCACGCGAACGAGGCGACAGGGCGAGGCGCGCGCAACCGCATTGGCCTCAAGAAGGAGGCGATGCGCGACATGGTTCGCGCCTATGTGAACATCGAAGACGCGAACCCGAACCAGGCCATCGGCTTCTTCCGCAAGCACGCGCCGGACGACTACATGCAGTTGTCCGAGAACCTCGCAGAGCTCTACTCGCTGACCGGCCAGTTTGAGAAGAGCAACCGCCTCTACCGCGACCTGATTGCGCAGCAGGCGAGCAGCTACAAGGCCGTCAGCTTCCAGCGGATGATCGCGTTCAACACCCGCGCCGTGAGCCGGGATTCGGTCGAGATCGTTCGAGAGGTCAAGCGCCTCGTCGACCTGTGGAAGAAGGTCAAGGACGCGAAGGACGCGGACCCCAAGCGCGTCGCCGCGGACCGCGAGGGCTTCGAGGAGCTGCTGCGGACGCTCTCGGTCACGATGCATCTGCAGTGGACCAAGACGAAGAACCCCGACGACTACGCCGTCGCGTACGAAATGTACAAGGACTACGTCGAGACGTTCCCGGAGGGCGCCAACGCCTACACGCTCCAGTTCTACCAAGCTGAGCTGCTCTATGCGGGTCAGAAGTGGGAGGAGGCTGCGCGCGCGTACGAGCGGACGCTTCAGCTCAACGGCAAGGGAGAGCACACCGAGGACTCCGCTCAGGGCGCGGTGCTCGCTTACAAAAAGCTCATTGACATCAAGCAGGACCGCGGCAAGGGCGGCATCGACGACGTCGAGTCGAACGCGTCGACGGAGGGCGTGCCCGCCGCGAAGCCCTTGCCCGAGACGCACGTGCGGTTCATCAAGGCGTGCGATCTGTACGTAAAGTTCGTGAAGAGCAGCGAGTACCTCGTCGACATCGAGTACGACGCAGCGCGCATCTACTACGACTTCAACCAGTTCGATGAGGCGGTGCCCCGCTTCAAGAACATCTCGGAGAAGCACCCCGAGCACCGCCTTGCGATCTTCGCCGCGAACCTGCTGCTCGACACCTTCAACCTCAAGGGACAGATGGACGACCTCGACAAGCAGGTCGACAGCTACCTCAAGATCTACACCCCGCAGCGCGACCCCGAGTTTTACGCGCTGCTGATGAAGCTCAAGCAGCAGAGCGCGTTCAAGAAGTGCCAAGGCATCGAGCGGGGCAAGGAGTGGGTGCGCGCGGCGACCTGCTTCAAGCAGTACGCGGCGGCCTATCCGCAGTCGGAGTACTTGGACAAGGCCTTCTTCAACGCCGCGTTGAACTACGAGCGCGAGAAGCTGCTCGACCAGTCGATCGAGATGAAGCTCAAGATCGTCAACGAGGTCCCCCAGAGCGAGCTGGTGTCGAAGGCTCTGTACCAGACCGCCGGTAACGTGCACGCGCTCGCGATCTACTCTCAGGCGGCAAAGCTGTACGAAGTGTTCGCGGAGAAGTTCCCGAAGGACGCGAACGCCCGGGACGCGCTCCGCAACGCCACGGTCTTTCGGCAGGGCCTCGGTGAGTACGACCAGGCGCTCACGGACGCGGCGAACTACATGAAGCTCATCGGGTCGAAGCCGGAGGAGACAGCCGAGGTCCACTTCACGATGGGCCTCATCTACGAGAAGCAGGAGAAGTGGGACGAGGTGATTCGTCACTTCAGCGACTTCCTGCGGAAGTACGCCGCGGCGGGGCGCGCCGACCTGCGCCTCGAGGCGCCCGTGCGCATCGGCAACGCGTTCGAGAAGAAGAAGGACCTCGCGAGCGCCCAGAAGGCCTACGCGAGCGCCTTCGCCGCGTTCGGCAAGCTCTCGGACGCAGAGAAGGGCGCGCTGACGACGGGGCTCAACGCCGTCGCCGAGGCGCGCTTTAAGATGGGCGAGGCGATCCGCGCGGAGTTCGACAGCCTCAAGATGAAGGTGTCGACGCGGAACGTGAAGAAGTTCCAAGAGGACTTCAAAGCGATCGTGACGGCCAAGTCGGAGCTGATCGCGAAGGCGACGGCAGTCTACAACGAGGTGCTGCTGCTCAAGTCGCCGAACTGGGCGCTCGCCGCCCTCGCTCGCATTGGCCAGATGTACCAGAAGCTCGCGAATGACGTGTACGACTTCCCGACGCCGCAAGGCTGGGACGAGGAGCAGGTCGAGGTCTTCAAGGGGTACCTGGCGACGATGGCTCAGGGCCCGGAGTCGAAGGCCATCGACTCTTACGTCGTGTGTGTAAAGAAGGCGCAGGAGCTGCGCTGGTTCAACGAGTGGTCCGACATCTCGGCGCGTCAGCTCGCCGTGCTTCGGCCCAAGGAGTACCGGTACGACGGCGAGGTTCGGTCGAAGCCGGACCACTTCGGGTCGACGACGTTCCGCCAGCCGTTTATTGCGACCCTGCCGACGAGCGAGGAGCAGTGATGATGAGCCTGTCGATGATGCGCCGCGCTGCCTTCCCGCTCGTGGCGATGCTCGCAGCCTGCGGTGGCGCAGCGCCCCGCGCCGAGGAGACTGCGGACGAGGCGACCAGCGGAAGCGAGGCGGGCGAGAACAAGGCGCCCGCGCCGAAGGTGAAGCGTGCGGCGGCAGACGCCTTCGCCGAGGCCGCGAAGGAGTACGCGCGCGGTCCGCAGCGCGACTGGGGTCGGATTGAGGCTGCGCTGCAGGACGCCATCGACGAGGACAGCAAGTTCGCCGAGGCATACTTCAACTTGGGCGTCGCGGCCGAGTCGCGGGGCAAGCTCGACGAGGCGCGTGACTGGTACTCCAAGGCGCGGGAGAAGAACCCCGCGTTTGGTGATGGCCTCGTCAACATGGCCGCGATGCAGGCGGAGTCGGGGTCCAAGGGGGAGGCCGACTCGCTGTACCAGCAAGCGATTCAGGCGGAGCCTCTGAACGGTTACGCCCACCTGAACCTCGCGATGGTCGCGAAGAGCCGCAAGGACTTCGTTGACGCGGTCAAGCGGGTCCGTACGGCGCTGAAAGAGGACAGCCAGAACATCCACGCGTACGTCATCTTGGCGTGGACCTACTACGACATGGGCAAATTCGAGCTCGCGAAGCTCGTGTGCTCGCAGGCGCTCTCGGTGAAGGAGACGGAGCCGGCGGTTCACAACATTCAGGGCCTCGTGCACCTGAAGTTGCAGGACGTGACGCGCGCGCTCGCGTCGTTCCAGCGAGCCGTCGAGCTGGACGCCGACTATGTACCTGCGTTGTTCAACATGGGCGCGATCACGTTCAGCTACAAGGACTACGAGGCGAGCTACCGGGCGTTCGACCAGGTCGTGAAGCTCGAGCCCAAGAACGCCGAGGCAGGCCTGTCACGCGCGGTCGCCGCCCGCGGCATGGGCAACTACGAAGAGGCGGAGCGCGGCTACAAGGCCGTGATCGGCCTCGATGAGCGCTATGCGGCCGCGCACTTCAACTTGGGCGTGCTCTACCAAGAGTTCACGCAGAAGCCCGATGAGGCCATCAAGGCCTTCGAGAGCGTGCTGCGGGTCGAGCAAAACGACGCCGCGCTCCGTAAGGACGCGACGGAGCGCATCAAGCAGGTCCAGATCCAGCTGCAGACGCAGCGCGAGGCCGAGGCGATGATGAAGCAGCAGGCCGAAGAAGACCGAAAGCGGGCCGCCGAGGCGCCGCCGCCCGCGCCGGAGAGCGCGCCGGCCGAGCCGGCGCCACCCGCCGAGGCGCCCACGCCTTGATTGTCGCCGTCCGGGTCTATAAGTTCGGAACCTGAAGGCGATGCGGCTGTCCAAAACCATCATGCGGTATGAGGTCGAGATGAATCCGAAGTGGGTCGCACGGGGGCTTTTGGTCGGTTCGCTGTTGGTCACCGGGCCCGCGTTCGCGCAGGACGACGTTGTGACGGACGCCGAGAACCCGGGCGTGGTCTACAAGAAGGAGACTGTCTACGACTTCGAGGAAGACATCGTCGAGGGCTCCTTCGTGCGGCCTGAGGGCGAGTACCTCGACTCTCGCCGGGCAGCCCGACACAGCAGCTTGATCAAGATCCGCGAGTCCTTCGTGCCCGAGATGTTGAAGTCGGCCGAGGACCTCTGAGGCCCGCCAGCCCGAGCGAGAGACGCACATGAGCGAGAAGCCTACAATTCAGTTCGAGATCTACGATGGCGACCGTCTGCTGCGCACGGAAGTGCTCGCTGAGTCGACCATCAAGATCGGCAAGCTTTCTTCGTCGCACGTCCGCATCGACGACGACGACGTCTCGCGCATGCACGCCGTCATCGAGGCCTCGAGCCCGGACGATGTGGTCGTGCTCGACCTCGGCAGCACCTCGGGCACGTTTGTGAACGGCCAGCGCGTCACCAAGCAGCGGCTCCGCTCCGGCGATGAGCTCCAGCTTGGGCGGCACCGCGTCGTCGTGACGGTTTCCGGTCAGACAGCGGGCGGTCCGCGACCGAGCACGGACGCGATGGCGACGGTGCAGTATCGGCAGGAAGAGCAGGCAGCGCCGCGCCGGGCGGTCGTGCTTGACGAGGACGAGAGCGACTCGGACGGCACGCGGTCGCTTGAAGTCGTCGCCATGCTTGGCGACACGGTCATCGAGGTCGCGCACTTGCGGAGCGGCCAGTTCACGATTGGCCAGGCCGACACGGTCACGCACTTCGTCGCTCCGGGGGCGGCGCCCGCCGACCCGTTCGTGCTCGCCACGACGGACGGCGCGGACATGGTCGTCAACGTGCCCGACAACGTGAACGGGGACGTGCTCTTCGACGGCCGCGTCTTCGGCCTCGATGAGCTGCGCCGTGAGGGCAAGCTCAGCCGGAGCACTGAGCCGAACAGCAGCGCGCTCCGCTTGCCGCCGAAGGCGCGTGCGCGGCTGAGTTTCGGGGACGCCTCGTTCCTCGTGAGTTCTGTCGCCGCTGCGCGCCCTCTGCCCCCTGCGGGCCTCGGGGGGATCTTCGACTCGCAGTTCAGCCGCTACTTCTTGGGCGCGCTCGCGCTGCACATGCTGATTATCGGGATCGTGCTCAGCGTGCCCGAGGACGCGAGCCGTCTGAGCTTGGACGGCTTCGACCTGCAGGAGAAGTGGGTCGAATTCCAGCTCAAGCCCGAGACCGAGAAAGAGGAGAAGATCGAGGACCTCTTCAAGGACCTCAAGGACGAGGGTGAGGCCGCGGCGAAGGCGCGCGGCGACGAAGGCAAGATGGGCAAGAAGGACTCCACCGAAAAGGACAAGCGGTTCGCGATCAAGGGGCCAGCCGACCAGAAGGAGATCCAGTTCGCGAAGGAGCGCGCCAAGATGGAGGCGCTCAACACCGCGACGTCGGCCTTCAACCAGCTCGAAGGGCAGATGGCCGCGGTCTGGGGCACTCAGGACCGCGCAATCGGTGCGGACGCCGTCTCCGCGCTTGGCAATATGTTCGGCAGCCAAGTCGGCGAGGCGGGCGGATTCGGCGGCTTCGGGACCGCCGGCGCGGGTCGCGGCGGCGGCGGGTGGAGTGAGACCTCCATCGGCGTCGGGAACGTCGGGACCATGGGCCGAGGGGGTGGCGAGGGCGGCTCCGGTTACGGCCGCGGCGTGTCTCGGCTCGGCGAACGCACGGGCAAGGTGCCGCAGGTCGTGCCCGGCAAGCCCATCGTGCAGGGCTCGCTCGACATGGAGATCATCCGCCGCATCGTTCGTCAGCACCAGAACGAGACGAAGTACTGCTACGAGAAACAGCTCAACATCAAGCGCGACCTCGCCGGAAAGGTCTCAGTCAAGTTCACGATCTCGGGTAACGGGAGCGTCATCGCGGCGGTGGTCGTGGAGTCCACGATGGGCGACCGCGAGGTCGAGACATGTTTGGCGGACCGGATTCGCCGATGGGTCTTCCCGGAGCCGAAGGGTGGCGGCGTTGTCATCGTCACGTACCCGTTCGTGTTCAAGGCTTCGTAAGGCGTGACACCGATGCGCAGTGCTCTCCTCGCGGTCTCTCTCATCGCCATGGCCACGACCGCGGGGTGCAACCGCGAGCGCAACCAGTCGATTCAGCTGATGAACAAGGGCATCGCCCAGTTCAATCAAAACGACACGACGGGCGCTGTCGTCGCGTTTAATCAAGCGACGACGCTCGACCCTACGAACGACGCGGCCTACTACTATCGCGGACTCCTCAAGTATCAGCGCACAACGGACTTCGCCGAGGCCGCCAAGGATTTTCGCAAGGCGATCGAGATCAACGGCGCGAACCACTTGTTTCACTACCACTTGGGCAAGGTCTTGAGTCGGCAAGGCGAGTGGGCGGCGGCGATCAACGCCCTGGAGAAGGCAATCCAGCTCAAGGCGGACCACGCGCAAAGCCACTACCAGCTCGGTCGCGCGCTCGAACAGCAGGCGAAGTTCGACCGTGCTCAAGATGAGTACGTCGCCGCCATCAAGGCGCAGCCACGGTTCGCCGACCCTTACGTCGCGCTCGGTAACCTCTACGCGCGCTTCGAGAAGTTCCCCGAGGCCGTTCAAGTCTTCAAGAATGGTGTGGAGAACAACTCAGAGAAGGCTGAGCTTCGGCACGACCTTGGGGTTGTGTACCAGAACCAGCAACGCTTCGACGACGCAATCGAGCAGTTCAACGCCGCGGTCAAGCTCAAGCCGACGTATCTGAGCGCGCTGTTTAACCTGGGGATCGCCTACCAGCAGAGCGAGAACCGCGAGCAGGCGATCGCGAACCTAAAGCTCTACCTCGGTCGCCGTCAGGCAGATGAGGACCCGCTGCGCGTCCGCACCGCCGAGGACACCATCGCGCGGCTCGAAGCGGCCGCGCTGGCCCCCGCGTCGACCCCGTAAAGCCGGCGCTCCCCGCGGTGTGCGCCGCGGTCATCGGCTCGACTCGCCATCGATGGCGGGGAGACCAACATCGGCACGGCGTGGGCGTCCGAGATTGTGGCCCCCGCGAGCGGGTGCTATAAACCCGGCACCCCGGGCGGCGTCCGGGTGCAGCCACCGCGCTGGCTGTGCGTGTCTCCCCTGGCTTTCATAGAGGCGACGTTGATGAACGAGCGTATCCGCGAGCTGTTCGATGCGGTGGTGCAGGACCCGTCCAACTTGGCGGTCGTCGACGAGCTCGACGCTTTGCTTCGCAGTGAAGGCGAATGGGCCTCACTCGTCGACCTGCAGATTCACCTCGCGCAGAATTCGACGGATCCCGCGGACGCAGTCAGGCGCCTCAAGATGGCGGGTCAAATCGCGGAGTCGATGCTGAACGACGCGCGGCGCGCGGTCGAGATCTACGGCGCGTCGGTTGAGGCCGATCCGGAGGCGCGCGGCACGCTTGAGCACATGCGGACACTGCTCGCCAGTCTCGAGGATTGGGCGACTTGGGTGCAGGTCGGTGAGGCCGAGGTGGAGCGCATCGAGGCGGTCGATGAGCGGGCCGCCTTGATCTACGCCTTGGGCGAAGTGCTTGAGGAGAAGCTCGGCGACCAAGAGCGCGCGATGGTCTGCTACCAGGCAGCGTTCCAGACCGATCAGGGCTGCTTGCGCGCTCTGTACGCTGCGCGGCGCATCTACCGACAGAACGGTCAGTGGGACCTCGTCGCGCAGCTGCTCGACCTTGAGCTGCAGAGCGTGGCGGACGCCGACCGGCAGGCCGAGATCTACCAAGAGCTCGGCAATGTGCTGCTCTACGACCTCGACAACGCTGAGATGGCGCGGACGTGCTTCGCCGCCTATCTGCAGCTTCGTCCCGATGATGCCGACATGCAGGCAGCGCTCGCTGAGCTGGGCGGCGCGCCGGGTGTTGCAGTCGAGGCGCCTGTGGCCGAGGCGGTCGAGGCGGTCGAAGAGCATGTGGCCGAGGCGGTCGAGGCGGTCGAAGAGCCTGTGGCCGAGGCGGTCGAGGAGCCTGCGGTCGAGGCGGTCGAAGAGCCTGTGGCCGAGGCGGTCGAAGAGCCTGTGGTCGAGGCGGTCGAGGCGGTCGAGGAGCCTGTGGCCGAGGCGGTCGAAGAGCCTGTGGCCGAGGCGGTCGAAGAGCCTGTGGCCGAGGCGGTCGAGGAGCCCGTCGCAGTGGTCGAAGAGCCCGTCGTAGCGGTGGCCGCGGACGTCGACGTTGCCGCGCTCCGAGCGCAGGCGTCGTCGGGCGACCGCGAGGCGCAGCTCGCTGCGTTGGAGACCCTCGCGCAGCAAGCGCCCACCACGGCCGGCCTCGCTGACCTCTACCTCGCGGCGGTGGAGGGCGCGCCGGGTGAGCTCGACACGTACCTGCGCGTCGGGCGGAAGCTCGCGGGCGTCCCGCGTGAGACGCTCGCGGCGATCGCGTCCGGACTCGACGCAATGGCGCGGGCGAACGCGGCGGGGCAGGGGGCGGCGCTCGCTGCGGAGCGCGTGCTCTTCGGGACGCTGCACCTCGACGAGGGCAAGACGGCGGACTTCAAGCTTCGTGAGCTGGCGAAGACCTCTGCCGCCGACCCCGTGGCGCGTGAGTGGCAGATTCAGCGCCTGATCGAGACGGGCAAGTGGCGCAACATTCAGCAGGTGCTGACGGACGCGGCGGGTGGAGAGACGCCCGAGACGCGGACCGCGGCGCTGCGGCGCATGGCCGTGCTCGCCGCTGAGCGCGCCGGTGACGCAGACAAGGCGACCGATTTCTGGCGTCAGGTGCACCTCGCGAACAAGGCCGATGCAGAGGCGCGACAGGCGCTGCAGGGGCTGTACGCAGCCGCGGGCAAGTGGAGCGCGTACGTCGACGTGCTCAAGCTCGACGTCGAGGAGATCCCCGACAGCGACCGCGCGCGTAAGGTCGACGCGCTGAAGGCCTTGGTGCGCGTCTACACGCAGCACCTGAACCTAGACGCGATGGTCGTCACGCTCTACGGGCAAGTCTTGGCGCTTGAGCCGGACGACGCCGAAGCCACCAGCGCGCTCATCGAGAAGTACGAGGCGATGCGGCGCTGGCCGGACTTGGTCGCGCTTCTCCAGAAGCAGGCGGAGGCTGCGGTCGATACGGAGCGACGCGTCGACCTCAACCTGCGGATCGCGTTCCTATACCTCGACAAGTTCCGTAATCAGGCCGAGGCAATCAAAGCCTACGAGGCGGTCCTCGCAGACGACCCTTCGAATCGCGCCGCCATCGAGGCGCTCCAGGACATGTACGAGAAGCGCCGCGAGTGGGAGAAGCTCGTCGCGGTGCAGCGTCAGCTCGCGGACGCCGAGCCCGACGCGCCGACGCGCGCGGCCAAGTACAAGGAGATCGCGGACAACGCGACGAAGAAGATCCGCAAGCCGTCGATCTCGCTCGAACTCTGGGAGGAGGTCCTCTCGATTCAGCCGGGCGACGTGGACGCCCTGCGGGCGCTCGTCGCGCTCTACGAGTCCGAGAAGCAGTGGGACCACCTCGTCGAGACGGTCGAGGCGCTCGTTGAGCAGTCGACGGACGCCGCCGAGAAGGCGGACCTGCTGCAGCGCGCAGGGACTGTGCTGCAGGACCGCGTGGGCGACCGCGCAGGCAGCGTGCGCTTCTGGAACGCGCTGCTCGACCTCGATGGTGAGAATCGCCGCGCTCAGGACGCTCTGAAGAAGGCTTACACGGAGCTGGGCGACTGGGATGGGCTGACGTCGCTCTTTGGCGCACGTGGCAAGTGGGACGAGCTCGCGCGCTTGCTGGACGGCCAAGTCGGCGTTCAGAAGGACGACGAGACCCGCATCGACCTCTTGTTCCGGACGGCGGGCATCTACGACGCCCACTTGGGGCAGAAGGACCGTGCGGTTCGCGCGCTCGAGCGCATCCTGCAGATTGAGCCGAGGAACATCGTCGGTGCGCGAGCTCTGGAGCCGGTCTACGAAGAGGCCAAGGAGTTCCGCAAGCTCGCGAACGTGTTGGAAGTGCTCCTTGAGCACGAAGAAGCAGCGGACGCTCGGCATCGCTTGATGATGCGGAGCGCCGGCATCGCTGAGCAGGCGCTCCGCAACCCGGACGCGGCCTTCGAGTGGGTGCGTCGTGCGCTGCGTGAGGTGCCGACGGACGTGGCGGCTCGGACGGAGTTGGAGCGACTCGGTGCTGCGACGCAGCAGTGGGCGACCGTGCACGATGAGCTCGTGCAGGCGCTCGCAGATGTGGGTGGCGACAGCGACGCTCAGCTTGCCCTGACGTTGACCTTGGCGCGGCTGTTGGACGAGCAGCTCGGGCAGCAGAGCGACGCGCTCGTGCGCTACCACGACGCGCTGGCGCTCGAACCGGCGAACACGGTCGCGCTGGACGCCGTGGAGCGGCTCTACACCCGCTCGGGCGCTTGGCTGGAGCTGCTCGGCGTCATCGACCGGAAGCTCGCGCTTGCTGAGAGCGTGGACGACCGCAAGGCCCTGCTGCGCAAGCAGGGCGTGCTGTTCGAAGAGCAGCTCGACGACGCAGAGTCGGCGATCGACAAGCACCGCGCGATCCTCGCCGAGGACGCGGCCGATGGCGACGCGTTGGCGGCTCTGCGGCGACTTTACGAGTCGGGACAGCGATGGGATGAGCTGCACGAGATTGTCTCGGCACAGCTCGCGCTGTCTGTGGCCGCGGGAGACGGTCAGGCCACGGGGCTGGTCCTCGCGCTCGCGGGGATCGAGCACGCCTCGCTCGGCCGCACCCCGGCCGCGATTGAGCGGTACCGCGGAGTGCTGGCCGATGACGCGACGAACGTGTCGGCGCGGTCGGCCCTCGAGGCGCTGCTCGACGATCCCGAACACCGTCTCGCGGTCGCCCTTGTTCTTGAGCCCATCTACTCCGGCCAGGAGGCTTGGAGTCCGCTCGCGCGCGTGCTCGAACTGCAGCTCGAAGAGACGAGCGAGACCGACGCGCGCTTTGGTCTCCTTGAGCGCATCGGCACCTTGCACGCCGAGCGCCTGAGCGATGTCGACGCGGCGTTCGATGCCTTCTCACGGGCATTTCGCGAGACGCCGTCGAGCGCAGCGGTCGTCGAGCGCCTCGTGGAGCTCGCCGACATCGGGCAGAAGTTCATCGAGCTCGCCGCGCTGCTCGAGGACGTCATTCCGGACGTGAAGGTCCCGGCGCTCTCGCTCACGCTGCTGACCCGCCTCGCGGGCATCTACGAGGACAAGCTCGACGATGGCACGCGCGCCATCGACGTCCACAACCGCGTGCTGCTCATCGACGCCGACCATCTCGGCGCGCTCGCGGCGCTTGAGCGTCTTTACCAGCGCAACTCGATGTGGCCGGAGTTGCTGTCGATCTATCGTCGACAGCTTGAGCTCACCGAGAGCCCCGAGGCGCGAGAGGCGCTCCACTTTAGGGCGGGCGCGCTGCTCGAGGACATGCTCGGCGACGCGGCCGAGGCCATCGCGACCTACGGCGAGATCCTGGCAGCGGATGCGGCGAATGTCCGGGCGCTCGAGGCGCTCGACCGCCTCTACACGCAGCAGTCGATGTGGATCGAGCTGTCGGAGTGCGTCGAGAAGCAGCTTGAGCTCGCGTCCGATGAGTCGACGAAGAACAGCCTGCGCGTGCGCCTCGCGAGCCTGCAGGAGGGCGCGCTCGGCAATACGCAGGTCGCCATCGAGGCGTACCGCGTGGTGCTTGAGACCGACGCAGAGAACACCGCAGCGATCGCCGCGCTCGAGCGCCTGATCGCGGCACCTGAGTTCCAGGCGACCATCGCGGACATCCTTGAGCCGCTCTACCGCGCGCGGGACGCTTGGCAGCAGCTCATTGGGGTCTACGAGATCCAGCGTGAGCACGCTGAGACGGCGAAGCGACAGGTAGAGCTCTTGCACCGCATCGCGGAGCTGCAGCAGACGCGTGCGGGCTCGCCTGAAGAGACATTCCGCAGCTACGCGCGCGCTTTCGCGGTGGAGCCAAGCGACGCGAAGACGCTCGCCGAGCTGACGCGGCTCGCGGAGACCTTTGGCCTGTGGAGCGAGCTGGTCGCAGTTTACGAGGCGCAGGTCGACGAGATCGCCGACGCGACCGTCGCGGCGGACGTTCACAAGCGCGTGGCGCGGGTCCAGCGGACCCAGCTCGGAGACGCAGCGGGCGCGCGACGCCACTACGAGGCGGCCTACGCGACGGACGACGCGGACGCCGAGGCCCTCGACGCGCTGGAGGCGCTCTACGCGCAGTTCGAGCAGTGGAGCGAGCTGGTAGGCGTGCTCTCGCGCAAGGTCGAGCTGAGCGAGGACATCGGCACGAAGAAGGCGCTGCTCTTCCGCATCAGCGCGC
>CANLBD010000028.1 GCA_947488215.1 Myxococcales bacterium
AGCGTCTCGGGCGTTCACCCGCCGCTCGTGCTCGAGGACGGGAGCGTGCTCGCCTATGTGCCCGAGGGGGCCGCCGACGCGCCCCCCTATGCCGCCCAGCGAATCACGTTTGCCGCGAACTTGGCGCCGAACGCGACGCTCAATCTGGGCGGCGGCCTGACGATCGCCGGCGCGGCGCGGGGCACGACGGGCCTGTACGCCGTGCGCGCCGGCTCCGGCTTGGTCTTCGCGCCGTTCGACGGCTCGGGCGCGGTGGTCCTCGGGGGGGCCGCGGTCGGCAACACCTTCGACGTCGTCGCGAGTGGTGGCGGCGCGCTCTTCCTATCGGACGGGCGCGCCTTTAGGCACACGCCGGGGCTCGCGGCAGAGTCGCTGAATCTCGACGGCCTGTCTGCGCTCAAGGTCGTCGGCGGCGGCGCCGTCGCCTACCGCGCGGCGCAGCGCCAGCACTGGTGGCTGCCGGGTCCGGGCCAGGCCGGCGCGCCGCGGATGCTCTCCGAAGGCGGCGACGCGGACCAGCTCGTCCTCGACCTGCAGAGCGCGCGCGTCTACTCGCGGGGCAACGACGGTTGGGGCGTCGCCGCGCTGCCCGCTGGCGCGCGAGTTCGCCTGGACACTTCGCCTCAGCGCATCACGCCGCTCAGCGCCACCACCGCGCTCGGCCTCATGCCCGATGGTGGCCTGCGCGCGTTCGACACCGCGAGCGGCGCAAGCTACGGCTGGGCCGGGGGCGTGACGCTCGCTGAGCGCGCAACGACGGGCGCTTGGGTCGTGTACGCGAGCACCGAAGGCCTTTATCTGGTGTCGACCGCGCCCTGAGCACGGGTCGCCCCGCTGTCGGCCTTTACGACAGCGGCTGCCTCGGGCGAAATGCGCCCCTCTGCGCCCGCGCCGGGCGCGCTTGAGGTGCCGATGCGACATCGATCCGCCTGCGCCAGCCTGCTCGCGCTGCTGCTCCTGGCCCCCCGTGCCACGCTCGCGGACCCGCCGCGCTGGACGCTCCACACGGGTGCAGACGCTTGGGAGACCGGCATCGCGGGCTTCGCGCTGGACGCCGAGGACACCGCTACGGACGACACGCTGACGGGCCGAGCCCGCCTGCGCACCCACGTCGAGGGCCCGCTCGTCGGACGCAAGCTCAGGCTCGTCGGTGAGCTCGACTTCTTCGCGCGCGCGCTGCACGGGGCGCCCGCGGCGCTCGGGCCGGTGCAGGCCGATCCCGCAATCCGAGCCCGCGACCCGTTTCATCCCGCCCCGCTCCACCTGCGCGCGCTCTACCTGGAGTGGGCCGGCGCGCTCGGCGTCGCGCGCTTGGGTACCCAGCCCAGCGACTGGGGCCTGGGCATCGTTGCGAACGACGGCGCGCGCGATGACCGACTCTTCGGGGTGCCGACGCGCGGCAATGTGTCCCAGCGGCTCATGCTCGCGACCTCACCGCTGCAGGCGATCGGCGCGCCCCCTCAGTCCCCCCTCGGCCGCCTGACTTTGCTCGCTGCCGGGGATCTGGTGTGGGCGGACGAGACCGCCGAGCTGCTCGACGCCGGTGGACGCCCCGAAGACACCGCGTGGCAGGCGGTCGGCGCCCTGTTCGTTCGGCCGCGCACCTACACAGGCCCAGTGGCTCGCCTGCGCGAGGACGTGAGCGGCGGCGTCTACGCGGCGCGCCGCTGGCAGACGTACGCCGAGGGCGACCGCCTCGAAGTGTGGGTGGTCGATGCTCACGCTCGCGTTCAGCAATCGCTCCCAAGCGGCGCGTCGTTTCGCTACGAGTTCGAGGCCGCGCGGCTCTTCGGCGAGACCGACCGCGTCACGTCCGAGGGCGGGCCAAATGGTCTGAAGATCAATGCCTTGGGCGCTGTCGCAGAGATGGCGTGGGGCTTCCCGATGGGCACCGCGCGCGGCGAGGTCATGGCGACCATCGGCCTCACCTCGGGCGACGCGAACGCGGACGACGACGAGCTCAACCGCTTCACGATGCACGGCGACTACGATGTCGGCTTTGTCCTCTTCGACCATGTTCTGCCTGCCCTTCAGTTGCGCGCTTCGGAGCGGATCGACGACCCGCTGCGGGCGCGCACGCCTCCGAAGGGCTTCGAGCACTTGGCGGGGCGCGGCGGCGTCTCAGGCGCGCGGTACGGCGCGCTCCGCTTCACCGCGCAGCCGTGGGCGACGCTCGACGCCGCCGCTCAAGCCGTCGTGGTGACGACCTCTGCGCCGTTCACGGACCCGGTGCGGACGTTCGAGCGGGGCGGCGTGCCCGCGAACCCCTTTGGCGGGCCCGCCGAAGGCACGTTGGCAACGGAGCTCGACCTGGCCGTGCGGTGGCGGCTGCCCGAGGTCGCCCCGGAGACGCGGCCGGCGTTGCGGCTCACCGGCGGCGTGGTGCTGCCCGGCGCAGTGCTCGAGGGGCCCGACGGCGGCCTCGGCACGGTCTATGCGGGCCAGCTCGCCGTGACGCTGGACAGTCATCTGGGAGGTGGCCTGTGATTCGCCCGATTCGCCCCCGCGCGCTCACCGCGCTCACGACACTCACCGCGCTCTCATGCGCCCCGCGACTGGGTGAGGCGCCCGAAGGCCTGGCTGTCGCCCAAGAGACCGCTGGCCCCCGTGTGGTCTTCGACCTCGACGCCCGACCCCTGCCCGAGATCCCATTCCCGAACGATCTGGCGACCCGCCCCGACCCCGAGAGCCCGACCGGGCGTCGCCTCAACCTCAGCACCTTCGGGCCGACGCGCCTCGAGAGCGATGTCCGCGCGAAGGCGGACGCGCTCGACGGCTTCGGCACGTTCGCGCCGGTCACCGTTGCGTTCGACGCGCCGATCGACGTCGAGGCGTTGCGCGCCCTGCACCGTGACCGTGACCGAACGAATGACGGCGTCTACCTGATCGACGTCGACCCGGACAGCCCTGACTTCGGCGCGCTGGTCGCGGTCGACTTGGGGTACTACGCCGATCTGCCCGACGCGCTGAAGCCCTCGCCGGACTATGTCTCCCCGCGGACCGGCCGGTTTCCGTCCGTGCTCGACGAGCAGAGCAACTACTTCGCGTTCGACCCGCGGGCGGGGACGTCGACCCTGCTCTTCGAGACCATCACGGAGCGCGACGCCAACGGCGACGGCGTGCTCGATCCGAGCGAAGACATGGACGGCGACGGCGTGCTCGACCGCCCGAACACCGCCGACGGCCAGCCCCGGACGCCCGGGAGCCGCGAAGAGGCCGACGCGCTGGTGCCCTTCTTCGAGTTCGAGACGAACACGCTGATCGTTCGGCCGGTGACGCCGCTCCGCGAGGCGACGACCTATGGCGTGGTGCTCACGCGGCGGATCACAGACACCGCGGGGCGCCCGGTCGGCTCCCCGTTCGCGTGGGTCAATCACACCCGCCAGACCGAGGCGCTCCGACCTGTCTTGCCCGCGCTCGAGGCCGCTGAGACGCAGCCCGAGGACGTCGCCTTCGCCTGGGCCTTTACGACACAGTCCGTGACGCGCGAGCTGCACGCGATCCGCGACGGCCTGCATGGGCTCGGCCCGCTCGCGTGGCTCGAGGCGCAATTCCCGCCGACGCTGGCGCTCTTCCCGTGGTGGACCCCTGAGAGCGTCGCGGCCTGCAAGCGGACCCAGCCTGCGCCTGCGTGTGAGCCGCGCTTCGCCGAGCCGGGCGTGCTCGACGCGCAGAAGCTCGTGACGCTGCTGCGCCTGATCGCGCCGATCGTGCTCGGCGACAGCCCCGACACCGCGGCGCTGCTCGACTCCTACAACTACGTCGACTACGTCGTCGCGGGCGAGTTCAAGTCCCCGAACTTCTTGGTGGATCGGGACAACTTGGCGAGCCCGCTGACCGCTCAGGACGACGACGAGAGCTTCGACATCGACCTCGACGGCGCAGACGCGGGTCGCGCCGTCGTGGGCGAGGGTCGCGTGACCTTCTGGTGCACGATCCCCAAGGCGCAAACCTATACCGACCTGAGCGGCGCCGAGCGCGCCCACGCCCCGCCGTTTCCCGTGGTCTTCTACGGTCACGGCTATGGCGGCGCGCGACTTGAGATGCTCGGCTTCGCGGGTCACCACGCGCGCTTCGGCCTGGCGACGTGCGGCATCGACGCCTACGGCCACGGCTTGGTCATCCCACCGGAGTACGCCTCGCTCGTGAGCGGTCTTCTCGGCGCGGCCCTGGGCAACGCTGGCCTCGACGGCGACCTGGCGGTGCGGGCTGTCACCGCGGGTCGCGCGCGCGACCTGAACAACGACGGCGTGCCCGACTCGGGCGGTGACTTCTGGACGGCCGACACCTTTCACACGCGCGACATGGTGCGCCAATCTGCGGTGGACCAGCTCCAGCTCGCGCGGCTCCTGCAGCGCTTCGACGGTGCAGGCGGCCCGCTCAGCGGCGACCTCGATGGGGACGGTCAGCTCGACCTGGGCGGCCCGAGCGTCGACTTCTTCTCGTGGGGGCAGTCGCTCGGCGGCATCCTGAGCGTGCTCGCGCCCGCCGTGGAGCGCCGATTCGCCGCGGCCGCGCCCGTCGCGGGCGGCGCAGGGCTGGTCGACATCGGCATCCGAAGCGGCAACCCCGGCGTGCCCGAGGCCGTCGTGCTGCGCATGATGGGGCCGCTGCTGGTCGGCACCCCCACCGAGCGCGCGGACCACTACCGGCTCGCGTGGATCGTGCCCGACACCTCGCCCCCGGGCTCGAGCCCGGACGTGCGCGAGGTGCCGATCGGCGAGCTTGAGCTGCGCGACGGCGAGGTCGTGGTGCTCCGCAACGTGGCGCGCGAGGCGAAGCCCTGGCTCGGCCCGGCCGACCGACGCGTCGCGGTCGTGCGCGCCGGCGTGGGCTTTCGAACGCAGTACGCCGCGGACGCGTGGTCGGCGACCGAGAAGCGCGCGCGCCTCGGGTTTGACCCAAGCGCAGACGACTTCGGGGCGAGGCGAATGACGACCGCCGAGGTCGAGGCCTCGGGCGACCGCTTCGTCATCGAGGTCTACGCCCCCGGCGACTTCAAGGGCGTGCCGCTGACCGCCGAGGCCGCCGACCGCCTCGCCGCGCTGCCCGACGCCGCCCCGCGCGTCTCGCTCGACGCCTGGGCCGACGACGTGGAGTTCCAAGGCACGGTCTACCCCGCGGGCGCGCCGCTCGTCGCGCCGGCCGTGGGGCTCGGCCACCCCCGACAGACGCCGGACCTGCGACGGTTCTTCGGCGTCGCGCAGGCCATCCTCGACGCCGGTGACCCCGCGGCGTATGCGCGGCGATACGCTCTGGAGCCCCTCGACCTGAAGTACCAGGGCGTCACCGGCCGCGACGAGACGCGCGCCCTCGTGGTGCCGACCACGGGTGACCAGAACGTGCCCATCAACGCAGGCATCGCGCTCGCGCGCGCCATGGGCGTCATCGACACGGAGACGCCGCGCGGCGACCTCGGTGGCCTGACCGAGGACGACTTCTTGCTCGCGACGGGTGTGTACGAGGGCACGCGCACTTACCCCCGCTGGACCGACGACCGCGGCGTCTACAACTTCGACCCGGACGACCTCGACAACGGGACGGACGGCCTGACGCCTTCGACGACCGGTAACTTCAAGCTGCGCCTGCTGAAGTCGACGCCGGGCGGTGGGCTCATCGGCCTGCGTATGCCCTATACGTCGCGCAACGCCCACGAGCACGAGGGCGCCAACAGCGACACGCACGGCTTTGACGCGTCGACGCCGAGTTTCGCCTTTGATATCAACACCTTCATGGCGCAGCAGATCAGCCTGTTCTTCATGGCGCGCGGCGAGGGCCTCACGGCCGAGCAGCTCGACGACCCCTGCCTCGAAGCGCTCGGCGACGATGGGCGCAGCTGCGCGTTCGCGCCCCCCTTCCCGACGAGAGAGAGCCCATGAACTTGAAGATACAGTCGACCGCCGCGCTGACCCTCGCCGCCCTGCTCTCTGCCTGTGGCTGAGACGGTGGCGGCGGCGCGCAACCGCCGGCCCCGAACACCGATGCGGAAACGACGTCCGACGCCGCCGACGCCCCTGACGCTGCGCCACCGCCCGAGGGCGACGCCGCGCCCACGGATGCCGCGCCCGACGCTGAGCCTGTGCCGGTCGGCGCTTGTGGAGCTGTCCGCGTCGTCGACTTCACCGCCGAGACCGCGCTCATCGAGGGCGATACGTGGACGCTCGAGACCGAGAGCGACCCCGCGGGTGAGTCCACCCTCGAGGGCGCGTGCGGCGGCGGGAACGGCGCCGAGGTCGCGCTCCGCTTCGTGACGCCCGAAGCGGGGACATGGCGCGTGCTGGTCACGCCCGCCGACCCCGACGCCGAGCTCGACACTGTGCTCTACGCGCGTGAAGGCTGCCTCGATCCGGAGACCGAGCTCGACTGCAACGACGACTTCGACTACCCCGCGCGCACCGACAGCCGGGTGGTCTTCGACGCCGAGGCAGGCGCCGAGGTCTTCTTGATCGTCGACGCCTACGCGGGCGCAGACGATCCGCGCGGCGGCGCGGTGCGCGTCGAGGCGCGGCGGCTGACCGAGGTCGCCCGGGGCGGCGCGTGCGACCCGCTGGGCCTCGAGGATACCTGCGCGGTCGGTGACTTCTGCTTCGCGTCACCCGACGCGAACGAGGCCCCGGTCTGCGCCGAGTCGACGCCGCCGGCCGCAACGAGCGGGCGCGCGACGCTCCTCGATACGCAGCTCGGCCTGACGGTCGAAGGGACGGACACGAGCCGCAACGCCGAAGGCGCGTATGTCACGCTCTATCAGGGCGACACGGTGATGACGCTCCTCGACGGCACCGAGGCTGCGGGGCTCATCATCGAGCCGCTCGAGGGCGTGAGCATCTACGGGCTCGAGACCTTCACGCTCCTGAGCGCCGCGGACTTGGCCGAGGTCGTCGGCGACGCCGCGCCCGATCGCGTCGAGGTCACGCTCTTCGACACCGAGCTCGAGGAGAGCGCGCCGCTCTCCTTGGCCGTGGGCATCGCTCAGACGCTCGCGCTCGGCGCGCCCTGTGACGCGGCGCGCCTGCACGACCGCTGCGCCGAGGGCACCGCGTGCCGCGACGCGAGCGGCGCTGGGCTGTTCACCTGCGAGGTCATCACCGCGCCCACGCTGACCGCGCTCAACGCGTGGTACGACGACCAAGCGGGGCGCCTGGCCGTGGAGTTCGTCGGCGTCGATCCCGAGCGTGATGTTGCGGCACCCGGGGTCACGCTGCTCGACACGAACGGCGTGGACATCGCGATCCGCGCAGACGGCATGGTGGGCGAGGCGATCGGCACGTTCGAGCCGGTGGAGTACGGCGAAGCGGGGGCCTATCGCGCGCTGTGGCTCTACAGCCTGCGGGACGAGGCCGGCCTCGCGCCCGCGCTGGGCTCGGTCCGGGCGCGTGTGCGAGACGCCGAAGGCCTGGTCAGCGCGCCGCTCGACACGACGCCCGCGCCGACGACACGCGGCGTGCTCGAGGGCGAGGGCTGCGACCCCTTCGGCGCCCGCGCCACGTGCGCGCCGGATTTGATTTGCGATGCGCCCCCGGCCGCGAGCCCGACCTGTCAGGCGCCCGTGCTCGAGTGCCCCGAGGCGTGGGGTGCGGTCACGCTCACAGTCATCGATGGCGGCGCGACGCACTCCGGCACGACGCTCGGCGCCGAGTCCCATGGCGTCGGCACCTGCGGGGGCGGCGCGGGCGACGTGGCGCATGTCTTCACGGCGCCGGCCGCGGGTCGCTACACCGCGACCGTGACGTCCCCCGACGCGGACGCAGACACCGTGCTCTACGCGCGTTCGGCGTGCGGCTATTCTGCGGCAGCCCAGCCGACGCTTGAGGTCGACTGCAACGACGATGAGACGGAGATGAGCCTGTTGTCTGCATTGGTCCTGACCCTGGAGGCGGGCCAGACCGTATACATTTTCGTGGATGGCTATCGGGCGCCGGCCGGCGAGGGCTGGCGCGGCGACTACACGTTGACCGTGGCTCAGGCGAACTGAGCCGACAAGGAGATGTGAGAGGATGATGAAGCTCGAGAAGTTCTGCACGCAAACGCTGTGCGCGTTCGGCCTGATGGCCGTGGCCCTCACGGGCTGCAAGACGGAGGACAGCGGCGACAGCAGTCAGGTCGACGCTGGCGCAGGCGGCGCAACCGGCGGCGCGACCGGCGGTGCCCCTGTGGGCGGCCAACCTTCGGGTGGGGCGCCCGCGGGGGGTGAACCTGCAGGCGGCGCTCCGGCCGGTGGTGCGCCTGTCGGTGGTGCGCCCGTCGGTGGTGCGCCCGTCGGTGGTGCGCCCGTCGGTGGCGCTCCGGTCGGCGGCATTCCGGTCGGCGGTGAGCCCGTTGGCGGCGCGCCCGTCGGTGGCGCTCCGGTCGGCGGCATTCCGGTCGGCGGCGCCCCGGTCGGTGGCATTCCGGTCGGCGGCATTCCAGTCGGCGGCATTCCGGTCGGCGGCGTTCCGGTCGGCGGGGCGGTCGTCCCCGTCGGCGAGCCCTCTGACTGCATGGCGCCGATCGACTTCGCGGCGCGCGCGACGCGCGACGACGCCACGGGCTTCTGGACCTTCGTCGGCAACACCAACGGCGCCGCCGATACGAGCGTCCCGCGCTGCGGTACCAGCGACGGCGCCGGCGACGCGACGTTCGCCTTCACGGCGCCCGCGGCCGGCACGTGGTTCTTCACGACGGTCCCCGTCACGCCCGGGTTCGCGTCGTACGACACGATCCTGTCGCTCCGGTCCGACTGCGGGGACGTCGCGACCACGCTCGACTGCAACGACGACAGCGTCAATTTCCAGAGCTCGATCTCGGCGACCCTCGAGGCTGGTCAGACCGTCTTCATCCTCGTCGACGGCTACCGGGCCAACAGTGGCCCCTTCGAGCTGACAGCAGGTCTCGCGCCGGTCGCGGCGCTCGGTGAGGCCTGCGGCCCGGACGCAGGCTTCGCCGTCTGCACGGCGGGCGCGCTCTGCTACGACGAGGCCTTCTTCGACGACCTGCCTGCCGTCTGTACGGCGCAGAACGCGCTGAACACCGGCGACGCCTGCGACGCCTTTAGCCCGCTCGACGTGTGCCCCGAGGGAGACGTCTGCTACCGAGACGTCTGCGCGATGGTGCGGAACCTGAGCACGGGAGACGCCTGCGAGCGCGGCAACCCGACGACGGTGTGCCCCGAGGGCGATGCGTGCTTCAACAACATCTGCACCTCGCCGCGCGTCCTCAACACCGGCGACGCCTGCGAAGTCGGCAGCCCCGCGGTCTGCCCCGACGGTGATGTGTGCTTCGACGCCGTGTGCACAACGCCCCGCGTGCTCAACACGGGCGATGCTTGCGTCGTTGGCAGCCCGGTCGCCTGCGGGCCGAGCGATGAGTGCATCGCCGGCGTCTGCGCCGTGCGCCCCGATGAGTGCCCAGCGGGGTACGGCGCGGTCGTCGACCTGAACGCCAACCCCGGCGCCGGCGCGAACACGTGGGTCTTCGCGGGGAACACCGCGAACGGCCTGCTCGACACGGCCTGCGCCCGGGGCACCGGGAGTGGCGCGGCGGTCGTCCACAGCTTCCGCGTCCCGGTCGACGGCGAGTACAGCTTCGAGACCCGCGACATGATGCTCGATACGGTCGTCTACGTGCGGGACAGCTGCGGCTTCGCGTCCACGGAGCTAGCGTGCGACGACGACGGCGCCGCCACCGGCACCGCCTCGCTCGCGCGGGCGCGCCTCATCGCCGGCCAGACCGTCTACGTCTTCGTCGACGGATTCAACGAGCGGGCCAACGGCGCCTACACCCTGACGGTGTCCGCGCTCTAGCCCTTGATTCGATGCCCGCGCGCCCATTAGGTTGCGCGGAATCGTACGACGCACGACGTGTGCGGCGTTCGACCCACCCAACGCGCGCCACTCGGCGTCAGCGCAATGACCTTTCGGAGAGAAGCGAGAGATGGAGAACAGCACCTTCTGCACACGGACGCTCTGCGCCCTTGGCCTCGCGGCCGCGGTGATGACCGGCTGCAAGACCGAGGACTCCGGCACGGGCGACCAGGCCGACTCCGGCGCGGGCGGCATCGAAGGCGGCGCGACGCCCGGTGGCGAGGTCGTCGGCGGCACCACGGGCGGCGGCCTCGCGGGCGGTGAGGCCGCGGGCGGCGCTCCGGTCGGCGGTGCGCCCGTCGGTGGCGCTCCGGTCGGCGGTGCGCCCGTCGGTGGCGCTCCGGTCGGCGGTGAGCCCGTTGGCGGCGCTCCGGTCGGCGGTGAGCCCGTTGGCGGCGCGCCCGTTGGTGGCGAACCCGTCGGCGGCGCGCCCGTCGGCGGCGCGCCCGTTGGTGGCGAACCTGTCGGTGGCGCGCCCGTCGGTGGCGGCGTGGTGCCCTCTTGCGAGGGCGTAACGGACTTCGCCACGGTCGCGGTCCTGAGCGGCGAGACCGGCCGCTGGACGCTCATGGGCGACACCACGGACGGCCTGAGCAGCGGTGACCCCGCCTGCGGGAGCAGCAACGCCGCGCCGGACAACACCTTCGCGTTCACGGCGCCCGAGGCCGGCAGCTGGGTCTTCACGACCTCTCCGATCACGCCGGAGTTCATCACCTTCGACACGATCCTGTCTGTCCTCTCGGACTGCGCGAGCGTCGACTCGACCCTCGCCTGCGACGACGACGGCGGCGACGGATCGACCTCGTTGACCTCGATCGCGCTGGCGGCGGGCCAGACGGTCTACTTGACCGTCGACGGCTACGGCAGCAACTCGGGCGCCTACGAGCTCACGGCCGGCTTGGCGACGCTGCTCGCGGACGGCGAGGCCTGCGGGCTCGACCCGTTCACCGCCTGCGCGCCGACCTCGGAGTGCTACGAGGACTTCGCCAGCGAGATGCCGGCCATGTGCACGCCGGTGGTCACGTTGAGCACGGGCGATGGCTGCGAGTTCGGCAACCCGGTCGCCGTCTGCCCCGAGGGCGACATCTGCTACACGGACTTCAACGTCGAGGTGCCCGAGCCCTCGGTCTGCACGACCGTGGTCATCCTCAGCGCGGGCGACGCCTGCGAACGGTTCAACCGCCTCGCCGTCTGCGCCGATGGCGACGAGTGCTTCGAGGGCACCTGCACCACCGCCGCCACGCTCAACGTGGGCGACGCCTGCGTGCCGGGCAGCCCCGCGGCCTGCCCCGCCGGCACGGACTGCATCGGCAATGTCTGCAGCGAGATCGTGGCTGAGTGCCCCGCCGAGTTCGGCGCGCCCGTCGACCTGAACGCGAGCCCCACGATGGAGCCCAACGCGTGGAGCGTCGTCGGTGACACGACCGGCGGACTCGATGGCACAGCCTGCGATTTGGGCCGGGCCGATGGCCTCGCCGTCGTCTACGCGTTCGTCGCGCCGGTTGAGGGCCAGTATGCGTTCGAGACCACGAACACGATGCTCGACACGGTCGTCTACGTCCGCGCGAACTGCGGCTCCACCGTGGGCGAGCTGGCCTGCGATGATGACGGCGGCGAGCGCCCCGCTTCGCTCGCAACGGCCTTCCTGAGCGCCGGCCAGACGGTCTACGTCTTCGTCGACACTTACGACGCCGACGAGTCCGGCGCCTACACGCTCAACGCCACCTACCTGGCGCCTTGAGCCGCCGCGGGCCGTCGCCCTGCGCGTCGGCCCGCCTCACTCGTCCGTGATGACGGGGTAGACCGCCTCGCCCCACAGGGCGTCTGGGTGGTCCATAATCAGCTCGATCACGATCGGCACGAGCCGGTCGAGAATTCGCGCGCAGGTCGTGACCTGCTCGCGGTTCACGGTCGACTGCCACGTCGCGCCGCCGTGCACGAGCTGGTTGCGCAGCGTGTAGATGCGGCTGAGCGCCACGCTGAGCACACCGTGCGTGTTGTTCTGCGCGAGCGCCGCGAGCGCGCGTTGATTGTCACGCTGGAACCGCGCCTCCCACTCGTGCGGTCCGATGTGCCCGCTCTGGTAGCGCCAGAACTCGGAGTAGATGAACTTGCTGCCGAGCAGCACGCGCAGCGGCCCCGCGAAAGACTGCCACACCATGTCGGCCAGGCGCCGCTGGTCGTCGAGCGCCAAGAGCTTCGAGACGAAGCCGCCGAACTGCGCCTGCTCGGTCTCGCGGTAGTCCTCGTGGATATACGTGGCGTAGGCCGCGTTGAACGCGATCCACGAGAACACGAAGCGCGCGTCGTCGTCGTCTGTCTCGCGCTCCGCGCGCTCGAGCCAGCTCAGCGCGCGGTGGATGCGGACAGAGAGGTCCGGCTTCTGTTGGTCTCGAATCGCGCGGTGTCGCGCCTTGAGCTCAGCGTGGTTCATTGTTTGACCTCCTGTGCGCTCGGGCCGCGCAGCGCGACGCTCACGCCCGCAAAGACCAGCAACGCGAGCACCCCGAGCCCTGCCTCCGTGAAGAGCATCGCCGGCCCGCCGTACCTATCGGCAGAGTAACCGAGCAGCAGCCCGACCCACCAGATGGGGAAATTCGAGAGCGTCGCATAGAGCGTGTACTTGGTCGCCGCCGAGCCGGGGCCGATGGCCTCGAGCACTACAGCGGTAAAGGCGGCATACGACAGGCCGACCCCGAGACTGTAGAGGACATTGCCCAGGATGTAGGTCTCGGGCGTCGCGGGGCCGAGGCCCATCGCGAGCGCGGCGAGCGCCAGGAGCAGCCCCATCGCGGCGTAGACGGTACGCGGCGCGTACCACCGACACAGCCAGCCGCCCATGAAGCAGCCGACCGCGTTGACGATCCCCGCCATCACACCCTGAACCAGCGCGACCTCGTGCTCGCCCGCGCCCCAGCGCGCCGCCACGGCCGCTTGCGTCATCACGCCCTGCGCGGCGCCTGTGCCCAGAGGCACAAAGCACAGCGTCGCGCTCAGCAGGCTCGAGCGGTTCGACACGAGCCCGCGCACATCTCGCAGGACTTGGGCCACCGCCTCGCCCACGGAGCGTCCGCGCCCTTCGGCACGCACGTCCGGCAGGGCCAGCAGCCCCAGGCAACACAGCATGAAGGCCACGCCGAAGAGCGCGCCCGTCATCCACGGCTCGGGCAGCGACTGCAGCGAGAGCAGGCCGAGGCCGCCGCCCACCCCCGCGCCGCCCAAGTTACCCGCTTGGAACCACGCGCTCACGCGACCGACCTCGGACTGCGGCGTGACTGCGGCCATCATCGCCTCGATCGCCATGCCCACCATGGTGTTCACCAGGCTCGCCACGGCGATCACGCCCAGGAGCAATGGCAACGTGCTCGGTGAGAGCGGGATGCTCGCCATCGCGACCACGCCAATTGCTGAGCCCACCGTGGAGATGATGTACCACTGCTTGGGCGTGAGCGTCGCATCGACGAGCGGCGCCCAAAGCCACTTGAGCCAGTTCATCATCAGGCTCGCGCCGTTCAAGAACGCGCTCTCGGTGATGGAGAGGCCGTGGCGCGTGCCCAGGAACGTGAGCGCGACGCTCACGAAGCCGCCGAGCGCGCCGAACGGAAAGTAGAGGAGCGTGTAGACCGCGGGGTGAGGCGGCCGGTGCGCGGCGCTGGCGCTCATGGGTCTCCTTCGGTCCAGTTCACTGGAGGCGCGCAGGTCGCGCCTCGGCAGACATACGCTGACGCAGCGGTCGGGTCTACGGGTGGCGTGCGCCCGGCGAAGTGCACCGGTAGGCGCCGCGCGAGCGGGCTTTCGGGACCCTCGGCGCACAGGACCAGTCGCCGCGCCCGTGTTGTTCCCCCTGCGGTGACGACCTTGTTCAGCAGGGGTGCCCACGCCGAGCGCGGCCCCACAATCACCACGGTCTCGGGCTCTGCGTGCAGGTCCTCGAGCGCGGCGACGAGCCGCGGCGCGGTCGTAGGCGCGCGTCGGAGCAGGTCGTCGAGCGCCCTGAACACCCCCTCGGCCTGCACACGGAATCGCTCGTCGCCTGTCAAGCGAAACAGGCGCACGAGGTTCTCCGCCGCGAGCGCGTTGCCGCTCGGCTCCGCGCCGTCGTACTCCGGCTTCTCACGCAGGGGGAGCGCGTCCGCGTCGGCCCCCGTGCGCCAGTACCCCCCGCCGGCGGTGTCCGCGAAGCGCGCGTCCTGCTCCGCTTGGAGCTCGAGCGCGGCGTCGAGCCAGCGCACGTCGTGCGTGGCCTCGAGCAGCGCGAGGCACGCGCCGACCATCGCCGCGACGTCCTCGAGCACGCCTGGGTGGACGGCGCGGCCCGCCGACCACGACCGCAGCGTGCGCCCGTCGACGCGCAAGTGCTCGAGCACCCACGCGGCGGCGCGCGCCCCCCGCGCGGCGAGCGCAGGGTCATCAAACGCCACCGCGGCGCGCGCGAACGCCGTAATCGCGAGGCCGTTCCACGCCGTCACGACCTTGGGATCCAGTGCCGGCTGAGGCCGACCTGAGCGGGCCCGCGCGAGCGCCGGTCGAAGCCGCGCCCAGCGCTCCCCCTCGAGCGCCGTGAGGGGGGCACGCAGATGCAAGACCGAGCGGCCGTCCAGGTGCCCCTCGGGCGTCACGCCCCACGTCTCTCGGACCCAACGAGCGTCGTCCCGGGGGAGCACCGCGTCGACCTCGGCCGGGGTCCACGTGTACGCCCGCCCCTCGGCGCCGTCGCTGTCTGCGTCGAGCGCGGCCGCGAAGCCACCGTCACCCGCGCCGCCGAACACGCGGTCGATGAACACCAGCGTCTCCCGGGCGACCTCGGCCCACAGCGGCGCGCGCGTCGCTCGCCACGCCTCGGTGTAGGTCGCGGCGAGCTGCGCGTTGTCGTAGAGCATCTTCTCGAAGTGCGGGACGCGCCACGCCGCGTCTGTCGAGTAGCGCGCGAAGCCGCCCGCCACGTGGTCCCGCAGGCCGCCGCACGCCATGGCCTCGAGGGTGCGCTCCACGCACCGGAGCGCGTCGGCGTCGTTCGCGTCGGCCGCACGTCGCAGCAGCGCGTCGAGCACGGCGGGGCGCGGGAACTTCGGCGCGCGCCCGAAGCCGCCGAGCGCCGCGTCGTGCTGCGTGAGCCAGGTGCCCGTCGCCGCGGCCAGCGCGCCAGAGCCCTGCACTGCGCGCGCTGGCGTCGACTCCGCGAGCGCTGCCAGCTCGTCCATCAGCGCGCGCCCCTCGGCTGCGAAGCGCGGCTCACGCCACCGCGCCGCCACGCGCGTCAACACGCTCTCGAGGCCCATGCGCCGACCGCGCTCGTCGTCTCGCAGCGGTAGAAAGGTGCCCGCGAAGAGCGGCGTGAGCGACGGCGTGAGCACGAGCGTCATCGGCCACCCGCCGTGCCCCGTCATCGCCTGGAGCACCTCCATCCAGCAGGCGTCCACGTCTGGCCGCTCCTCGCGGTCGAGCTTGGTCGGCACGAAGTGCGCGTTGATGAAGCGCGCGAGCGGCTCGTCCTCGAAGGCGTCGCGGGCCATCACGTGGCACCAGTGGCACGCGCTGTACCCCGAGCTCAGCAGGATCGGGACATCGCGCGCGGCGGCCTCGGCGAGCGTTTCAGCGCCCCACGGCCGCCAGTCGATGGGCTGGTGGGCGTGCTGCCGCAGGTACAGGCTGCCCTCGAGCACGAGCCGGTTGGTGTAGCGCGGGCGACCGTCGGCGTCGCGGTGCGTGGCGTGCGCGGTGGCGGCAGGGCCGAGCGCCTCGAGGGCGCGGAGCAGGGGGGCTTCGTTCACGGTGTCTCCCGCCGCGAGCCTGCCAAACTCAGGCCCTGTGTGCTAGAGAGCGCCCGAACACCACAGGAGAACGCCCATGCGCGGGCCATCGTCGGTCATCACAACGCTGCTCGCCGTCTGCGGCGCGCTCGCCCTCACCCCGAGCGCCGCCGAGGCACGCAAGGCCAAGAAGCTCGAGCTGGGCGTCGGCGTGCTCGGGTTCGTGAACGGGTCGTTCCTGACGGAGCCAGACGAGGCGGACAAGGTCGCCACGATCCAGTCGGGCAACAACAGCGTGCAAGCCAAGATCCCCTACCCGGGCTTCGCGGGCGTCGGCGGCGGCGGCGGCATCACGACGAGCTTCATGTACCGGGGCGCTATCGGCGCGCAGCTCGACTTTCTGTACTCGGTCGACCAGGGCAAGGGCGAGATCAACGACGTCGCCGTCGAGATCGGTCAGGGGGCGTTCCACATCCCGCTCATGCTCAAGGCCGCGATCCCGCTGCGCTCGGTGCGTCCGTTCCTGCTCGTCGGGCCGGAGTTCGTCATCCCGAGCGAGCCGACCGTCGAGAGCGACCTCTTCGCGAAGGCGGTCAAGGGCGAGGCCGACGCCTACGTCGACCTGGGCTTCGGCCTAGGGTTCGACTTTCTGCTGCCGGGTGAGCACGACCTGCGCATCCCGCTGATGATCCGCGGCAACGTGAACTTCGACGTGCCCGGCGGGACAGAGGGGCGCGTGACGCTCGGGGACTACAACCCCGCGACGAACGAGCTGTCGCTGAAGTCCCTCTCGACCGCTTGGCAGTATCAAGCGTTCGTGATGCTCGGCTTTACCTGGAACCAAGCGATCAACTGAGGCAGCGCGGACATGGTCGAGACTCTCATGGAGCTGTGGGCGGTCATCAAGCCCAACGCACTTATCGAAGCCGCGATCAGCTACGGCATTCATGTGCTCGCGCTGATCATCTTTCTCGAGACCGGCGCGCTGGTCTTCTTCTTGCCGGGCGACTCACTGCTCGTGCTCGCGGGGATTACCGCCGCGAACATGCCCGACAAGCTCGACATCGTGATGCTGAACGTCGTGCTCATCCCGTGCGCGATCATCGGCGACGCGGTGTCGTACCAGATCGGCAAGCGGCTGGGCCCGGTGCTCTTCAACCGCCCGAAGTCGCGGTTCTTCAACCCCGCGCACCTCAAGACCGCGAGCGACTTCTACGAGAAGCACGGCGGCAAGGCGATCATCATGGCCCGCTTCGCGCCCATCGTGCGCACGTTCGTGCCGGTGGTCGCGGGCATGGCGGGCATGCGCTACCGCGACTTCGCCGTCTACAACATCGTCGGCGGCGTCGCGTGGATCAGCTCGATGAGCCTGCTCGGCTACTTCCTGGGCGGCTTCGAGATCGTCAAGAAGCACACCGAGGCCCTGGTGCTCTTGGTCATCTTCGTCTCCATCCTGCCGGGCTTCATCGAGTGGTGGCGCGTCAAGCGCGCCGCGCGCACGGCCGAGGCCGCGAACCAGCCGCCCGAGGCTTGAGCGGCGCTACCACGTCGCGCTGCGCCCGCCGTCCACCGCGAGCACCTGACCGGTGATGCCCGGCGGCCCAAGCGCCAGGTAACACACCGCGGACGCGACGGCCGCGGCGCCGGTCTCCGCCCCCATCGGCACGCGCTGCAGGTAGTTCGCCCGCGCGCGCTCCGACATCTCGGGGGGAAAGAGCGCCGCGCCGGGTGAGACGCCGTTGACCCGCACCTGCGGCGCCCACTCGGCGGCCCACCCCACGGTGAGCGCCTGCAAGGCCGCCTTGGTCGCGCTGTAGTGCGTGAAGCCGCGGTAGGGCCGCAATGCCGAGATGTCGAGCAGGTTCACCACGCTGCCGCTCCCGTGCGCCCGCAGGTGCGGGAGCGCGGCGCGGGTGAGCTTGAACGGCGCGTCGACATTGAGCGCGAAGTGCCGCGCCCAGAGCGCGTCGTCCACGTCCTCGGCGGCGCAGGCCTCGAAGATCCCTGCGTTGTTCACGAGCACGTCGAGCCGGCCCGCACGCGCGACCGCCTCGTCCACGAGCGCCTCGGGCGCGCCCGGCGCCGAAAGGTCGGCGACGACGCAGTGGCCACCGAGCCGTGCCGAGAGCGCCTGCGCTTCTGAAGCGTGGCCGTTCGCGTGGACCACAACACTGAGCCCGGCGTCCGCGAGGGCCTCGCTGATCGCCGCCCCCAAGCGCACGCCCCCGCCCGTGACCAGGGCGACTCGCCGCGCGCTCATGCGCCGCCGCTGCGCCCGAGCGCGTGCACCACGGCGACTTGGTCAAAGGTCTCCAGGCTCCCCGGGCGCAGGCGCCGCACCTCGCGCACCGCCGCGTCCGGCGTGAGCCCGCCGTGGCGCGTGAGGTAGGTCGCCAAGAACATGCCGCAGCGGCCCACGCCCGCCCAACAGTGCACGAGCGCAGGGTGCCCTGCCGAGGCCCGCGCGTGCACGCTGTCAACGAGCGCCCCGAAGGCGTCGACATCTCGCGGAGTGCCCAGATCGCCGATGGGAAAGTGCACCGAGCGAAGGCCCGCCGCCTCGATCACATCGACCGGCGGCGCGCGCTCCAAGAGGCTGACGACCGTGTCCACGCCCTCGGCGCGAATCGCAGCATAGGCCTGCGGGGCCAGCGGCCACTGACCGCGCGCGGGCTGCCCGCTGCCTGCCAGCTCGCCCGCCCGCACCCACGAGAAGTTCGGCACAAAGAGCCCGAGCTCGCTCACGGCGCGTCTCCAAAGAACGCTGTGCCGGGCACGGGAATCGGGTCGCCGTGCGTGTAGACCACGCGGCCCTCGATGCGCGTCTCGAGCACGCGGCTCTCAATGGCCAGCGGCGGGCCGTCGAGCAGCACGAGGTCGGCGTCGAGCCCAGGGGCGATGTCCCCCACCCGCGCCTCGAGCCCGAGGACACGCGCCGCGTTGCCGGTGATCAGCGCGAGGGCGCGGGCCGGCGCCATACCCGCCCGCACCGACAGGCCCGCCTGCACAGACAGGTACTCCACGGGCACGATCGGGTGGTCCGTCATGTGCGCCACGAGCACCCCCGCGTCGTCGAGCGCGCGGGTCTGCGCGAAGTCGAAGTGCAGGTTCTCAGAGCCGTCGCAGGTGCGAAACGCGGGCCCAAAGACCACCGCCGCGCCCGCGGCCTTGACCTCGTCGAGCACCAGGTGGGCGTCGTAGCCGTGCTCGAGCACAAGGCGCAGCCCGAACGTCCGCGCGAGGCGCAGCGCGGTCAGGATGTCATCGCTGCGCGAACAGTGCGCCCGCACGACCAGCTCGCCGCGCATCGCGGCGCAGAGCGTCTCTTTGCCCGCGTCGCGCGGCGTCTCCGGGTCTTTAGCCCGCTTGGCCGCGTAGAGCTGCGCGTCCTCGAAGGCCTGCCGGAAGAGCGCCGCGATGCCCATCCGCGTCAGCGGCGCCCGATTCGCCTTGATGCCGTGGCTGTGCTTCACATTGTAGCCGAACGCGACCTTGAGGCACGCGGGCTGGAGCACGGCCATCTTCTCGACGTTTCGGCCGTGCGTCTTGAGGACGACCCCGGTGCCCGAGACGACGTTGCCCGAGCCGGGCAGCACACACACGGTCGTCACGCCGGCGGCGCGGGCCTTCACGAAGGCGGTGTCACCCGGCCACACCGCGTCGATTGCCTGCATCTGCGGGGTGACGGGCGACGTCATCTCGCACAGGTCTTTGCTGTCGTTCGGGAAGCCCTCGGGCATGACGCCCATGTGCACGTGCGGGTCGATAAAGCCGGGCGCGAGGTGGCGGCCCGAGACGTCCACGACGCGCGCGTCGCTCGGCGCGCTCCGGCCCGCCTCTCGAACAGCCGCGATATGCCGACCCTGAACGACGACCTCGAGGCCGTCCTCGGGCGGCGTGCCATGCCCTCGGTGTACCCGCGCGCCGCGGAAGATGAGTGTCTCGTCCGACATGGCGCGCATCGTCGCACCGAAGGCGCCCGGTGTGCTACGTTTGGCAAATGCAAAGCGCGCGCGGTGAACTCATCTCGGTCGTGCTCCTCGCCGCAGTCGCGGTGTCCGCTTGCCAAGCGCAGCGCGCCGACCATGAGCGGGACGCAGGCGCGCCCGCCCCGACCGGCGGCGACCAGGCCGGGCCCTCTGGCGGCGACCAAGCCGGGCCCTCTGGCGGCGACCAAACCGCCCCGACCGGCGGCGACCGACCCGCCCTGACCGGCGGCGACGAACCTCCGCCGGCGGGAGGCCAGCCCGCCCCAGGCGGCTCCCCCGAGGCCTGTGCCCCCGCAGCCGGCCGCGTCACCTTGCGCCGCCTGAACCGCGACGAGTACGACCTGACGCTGCGTGACCTGCTCGGCGACCTGTCCCAGCCGGCCCGGGAGTTCCCGGCGGATGACATCGGCCACGGCTTCGACAACCAAGCTGACGTACTCAGCATGTCGCCCGTGCTCGTCGAGAAGTACGAGCGCGCGGCAGAGCGCGCGGTGGACGCGGCG
>CANLBD010000029.1 GCA_947488215.1 Myxococcales bacterium
GACCGCGGTCACGCACAGCACGGGCAGGCCGACGACCGTGAGGTAGAAGCCTGTCCCCCGGCCTGCGGGGGGCTGCGGCGCGAGGGCCGTGGGCGAGACCTTGTCGGCGGAGAGCGCGTCGAACGACGGCGCGGGGACGACCTCGACGGCGACCTGCGGCTCGGGCTCGTCGATGATCTCACCCCGAGCGCGACGCTCCTCGATGTCCTGACGGCGCAGGCGCTCGAGTCGCTCCTCTTCGGCGGCGCGGCGGCGCGCTTGCTCGGCGGCGATCTTCGCCTCGATCTCGGCCCTCTGCATCGTGGCCGTCTCGCGGATCTTGCGCTCTTCGGCTTCACGCTGCCGATCGCGCTCTTCTTTGAGCCGACGCTCTTCGGCGGCGATGTCCTCGTTCACCTCATTCTTGAGGTCGGCAAGCAGCGAACCCATGTCATCGAGCGCGCCCGAGCGCCTGGGCGCCGGCGTCGACGAGGCCTTGAGCGAAGCTCCCGGTCGAGCGACCTCTTCTTGAGGCTCTTCGGACGCGAAGTCCTTCAGCTCCTTGAGGCTGAAGAGGACCGAGTTCTCTTTGCGTTCACCGGCCATGCACACTCCCAATCATCACAGGGCGCGCGCGCTGCCCCGAGGCGCACGCGTCGCGGAATGAGTCTAGGGTCGAGGGGTTACAGGGTCAAGCCGCGGTCACATTGCATTCGCGCGGGCTTCGAGGCGATGTTCTCCCCATGAAGACGCCTCGTCCTACGAAGATCCTCTGCATCGGTCGAAATTACCGTGAGCACGCCGCTGAGTTAGGCAACGCAGTGCCCGAGCGGCCGATCTTTTTTTCCAAGCCGCCGAGCGCGCTCATTGGCCCGGGGCAGGCGATCGTGCGGCCGCCGCAGAGCGCCGAGGTCCACCACGAGGGCGAGGTCGCGCTGGTGATCGGGCGACGCGCGTGCCGGGTTTCCGCGCGCGACGCCGCCGAGTACGTCGCGGGTCACACATTGCTCAACGACGTCACGGCGCGTGACCTGCAACGCAAAGACGCCCACTTCACCCGCGCAAAGGGCTTCGACACGTTCTGTCCGGTGGGCGACGTGGTCCTCCCGGGGCTGCCTGCGCTGGACGCGCGCGTTCAGTGCGCAGTCAACGGCGTGACTCGGCAAGACGCGCCGCTCTCCGCGATGGTCTTTGGTTTCGCGGAGCTTGTAGAGTATTTGAGCGCCCACATGACGCTCGAGCCCGGAGATCTGGTCGCGACGGGGACGCCGGCGGGGGTCGGGCCCCTCGTCGCGGGCGATGTCGTCGAGGTTCGCCTCGTCTCGGCCGCGGGTGAGGTCCTCGCGACCCTCTCGAACCCGGTCATCGACCTGACGCCCTGACGAGCACCGTGCAGTCAAGGCGTCGTGGCCGCGAGCGTTGACCCCGTCGCGCCGACGCGCTGGGCGCTCTCCGGTGACCGCGCAACTCCAGCCTGCGCCGCCCTCCGCGCCCGCCGAGGTGCGCGCGTGCGCGTCGACCTCGGGTGGGAGGCACAGACCTTGGCCTCCCCGGAGGGCTTCGCGATCACGGGCGCTGGGCGAGCGTGGGTCCGAGCGGCGCTCGGCTTGAGTCGTCAGCGGGTTCCAAAGAGGCGCCGAGGGTTGCCTCGGCGCGGGCCGGGTCGAGTCACTCGCGGCCACGGCGGCCGCAGGATGCGCGTTCGGCGCGGGCGATTCAACGGAGTTGATAGCCGAGGCTGAGCGCGCCCCCGAGCGGCCTGCCGAGGTCGCTTGAGCCGCTCGCGAAGAGATACTCGGCGTAGTTCAACCGCGCGACCAAGTAGAGGTCCTCGGGTAGGTCGAGGCTCGCCCCGAGGGACGCGTACGCTCCGACGAGCACGCGCCGCGGTGTGCGGTCGAGGCCGCCTCCATCGACGCACGCCTGGTATCCCAAGCCGTCCGTCGGCACGCCGAAATGGCGACAGTAGACGTTGCTGCTTGTGACGAAGGCGCCCGGACTCGCGACCTCGAGGCCCACGTGCGCCTCGAACCGAGCCGCGCCGAGTCGCGTCTCGAACCCCGGCGCGATCGCTCCGCGCAGGGTGACCATGCTCTCCGTGATCTGCGCGCTCGAGTCCGCGATACTGTTCGAGACCATCGCCATGGTCTCAATCGAGACGCGCTTGGCGATCTGCGTTGTCAGGTGGACCGCTGCGCCGACGTGGCCGAAGGGGTCGAGCGGGTTCTCAAGGAAGACGAAGCCGGCCCCGCCGACATCTGCGCGCACCTCGCGCGTCGCTCGCCGCACGGGCGCCGCACCACCAAAAGGCAAGCACGCGAACAGGCGTGACGCGAGGCGCCCCCCGGCTTCCTCCGCGGGCACTCCGGCGGGCAGCGGTTGGGTCTCCGGGACAAGCGTGCCGTTCGCCGACACGACGACGAGCTCCAACCGCGCGGGCTCACCCCCTTGAGCAGCATGGTGCCTCGCCCGAACGATGAAGACGTCGGCTGCGGCCGACTCGCTCGCAGGCCAGCGGGTGAAACGCTCGGGCGCTCTAGGCGCAGTCAGCAAGCCCAACCTCGCCCGCTCGAGTGCGGCGATGGTCTCGGCTCGGTCGTACTCCGGCCTCAGCCGTGTGCGCGCGTCCGTCGAGAGGGCCGCGACGAAGGCCTCGTTCGCCTCGAGAGCGTCGCCCTGCTCCAAGAGGGTCGATGCGCGCGCCAGCTCGGTGCGCGCGACCGCGCGAGGGTCGACGTAGGCATGCTCCACCTCGTGAAAGACGCGCGCGGCGTCGGCCAGCGCGCGCGTGGCATCCTCGAGGCGCACCTGAGCGGAGGCGTCGCGACCCTCGTCGGCGCGCGCAGCCCCGACGCGCACGCCCTCAAGCCACGTGCGACGCGCCTTGATCCGTGAGACGACGCTCGCCGGCGCTACGACGCGCAGATTGGGGTACCGGGAGAGCGCGCTCACGAACGCGTCGAACGCGGGGACATTGGACTGGGCGGCTGGGGTGGAGACGACCGCGGGGGAGACCTCGGCGAGCGGGGCCATGTCGACGAGGGGATAGACCAGGACCGTGGGGCGCTTGAAGCCCTCGGGGGGCGGCGCCAAGATGCGGGCGGCGTCGGGCGCGGGGGCTGCGGACACGAGCGCCGCGCTGAGCGTGACGACGACCACAGTCAGCGCCCACAGGGTTCTCGGCGCGTTCACTCGCTGGACCCAGTGTCCGGCGCGTTTCGACAAGCCCCGACGCAGGTGCGTCGTAGGCGCTCGTTGACCGGCTCGAATCGCACGGTCACCGGCGGGGCGTCGTCGCACTTCAAGTTCCCGACGAGCGTGTCCGACTCGCCGTCGAGCTCGAACTGCACGGTCTGGCAAGGGGGATTCGCGATGGCCTCCTTGCAGCCCGGCGCCGAGAACGCGTGCCCGACGGCGGGGCAGCCGAGCGCGGATGGCATGCCCGGCTCAATCTGGAAGCGGGTCGTGAGCGCTCGCGCGCTGCCCGACGTGACGAGGTAGCATCCGCACTCGCGCAGGGTGTCGAAGGACGCAGCGGGACCTGACTTCGCGTAGCGCGCCACCAAGCCGGTCAGGTCGTCTCCGAATCGGCCGAGGTGGAGCTTGTACACGAACGGCGCGTCGGCGCAGGCGGACGCGTCCCCTTCACAGACCTGCTGCCAGACGCCTGTGAGCGCGCGGTCTGTGCCGCAGGCTGTCGCGCCAAGGCAGAGCGCGCCGAACAGCCCCGCGCGGAGCCAAGAGGGGGCGCGGCGCGTCACTCGGCCTCCGCGTCCTCGGCGTCGCCCTGGCCGCGAAGGTCGAGCTTCTTGAGCAGGTACTCCGCGCTCTTGCGGTGAATACCGGCGAGGCGCGCGGCCGCGCTGATGTTGCCGCGCGTGCGGTCGAGCAGCCGGGACCAATAGGCGCGCTCAAACTCGTCGATGAGGCGCGCCTTCGCGTCTTTGAACGCGAGCGTCTCGTCGAAGGTCGCCACCGATGGCCCTGCCGCAGGCTCCGCGGCGGTGGTCAGCTCAGCGGCGGGTGGCGGTCGCGTCACCTCGGCCTGCGCGCTCGGCGGCACCAAGAAGCGCGTCTCGAGACGATTGCTCGTCGCGAGCATGGCCGCGCGCTCCACGAAGTTGCGAAGCTCGCGCACGTTGCCGGGCCAGCGATGCTGCTGCAACTTGATGATCGTGTCGTAGCTGACCTGTACCGGCTCACCCGACGGCGTCTTGTGCTGCTCGAGGAACGCTGCGACGAGCGCGGGGATGTCCTCGGCACGGCGGCGGAGAGGGGGGAGATACGCTCGGATGATCGCGAGCCTGTAGTACAGGTCCTCACGAAAGTGACCGGCCTCGATCTCGCGCGTCAGGGTGCGGTTCGTGGCCGCGACGATGCGGACGTTGACCTTGACCGTCCGGTCGCCGCCAATGGGTCTGACCTCGCGCTGCTCGAGCGCGCGCAGGAGCTTCGGCTGAAGCTCAAGCGGCAGCTCGCCGATCTCGTCGAGGAAGAGCGTCCCGTTGTGCGCGCGCTCGAAGGCGCCCGCGCGGGTCGCCGCCGCGCCCGTGAACGCGCCTTTGACATGCCCGAACAGCTCGCTCTCGACGAGGTTGGGCGCGACGGCAGAGCAATCGAACACGACGAGGGGCCCTGAGGCTCGACGGCTGTGCTGGTGGAGCGCCTCCGCCACGAGCTCCTTGCCCGTGCCGCTCTCGCCTTCGATGAGCACCGTCGTGTCCGTCGGCGCGACGCGCGCGAGCAGCGCGAAGAGCTCACGCATGACCACCGAGCGGCCGATGAGTCGACCAAAACGCTCCGCGCGGGAGAGTTCGATGTCGATGGGCTCTTCGGCGGGTTGGTAACGCAGCACGCTGTCGCCGATTCGGACCAGCGCCGAGGGGTAGAGAAACGCATCCAGGATGCGCGCGTCGCCCAGGTAGGTGCCGTTCTTGCTGTCGGTGTCGATGAGTCGATGGCCCCGCTGGTCTGCGTCGATGCGCGCGTGAAAGCGGCTCGTGGTGCCGTCATTCAGCTCGATCTCATTCTCTGGGCTCGTGCCCAAGCGCGCCGAGCGCTCCTTGACCTTGAAAACCTTGCCTCGGTCGGGACCCTCGATGACCTCGAGCGAGTAGGCGCGCGTCCTCAGGCGCTCGACAGCGTCCACGGCGCGTGTCTGCGTGTGCTCAGGGTCACTCAGGGCGAGGCTCCTTAGGGCGCGGCGGGGTCAGCTTCATCGGCGGCGACAAGAACAAAGGGCTTCAGGACGACGCTCTCACCCGCCTTGACAACGACTTTACGTGTTTCTTGTGCGCCCTTGAAGCGCGCCGTGATCTCGTGCTCGCCCGGGGGCAGCGCGCGCTTGTCGAGCACGTTCGTTCCCAAGTCGGCCCCGTTGAGGAGCAGGCTCCCGGCGGGCGGCATCACGCGCACAGTCACGAAGCCCGGCGCGGCCGGCACAAGCGCGACGGCGAGCCGCGGCCCATCGGCGGGTCCGACTTCGCGGCGCAGATCCGCGAAGCCCGAGAGCCTGAAGGTCAGCGTGGTCGGGGAGGACGGCGCGGGCAAGGTCAGAGGCGTGCGGCCGATGGGCGTTGCGCCTCGGTAGACTTCGGCGCCGGTCGGTGACGAGTCGACGACGAGGGACGTTACAGCGACCGTTCGGCGTCCGACGACCTCGTTTGTCGGGGGGGCCGAGGCGGCGCCGACCGCGGGGGGCGCATCAGGCGGCACGACCTGCGGCGTCAGCGCCTCGCGGACCGCGCGCGGCTCACCCAGCGCGAGCAGGTCGTACGTCTTCTCGAGCGGCTCGTGGCCGGCGGCCCGGTAGACTACGCGGACTGCGTGACCGAGGCGCACATTGCGAGGCGTCCCCTGCGTAAAGGGCGCCTCGATGCCCTCGACGACGACCTCGGTGTTCGCCGGCGTCGCGGTGAAGGTCACCAGCGCGATGCGGGGTTCGAGGCCAAGCCGCACCCAGTTCGCCTCGGCCCGGACACGATACTCACCCTCGCACCGCTCCTGAAAGTCACGCGCGGCGGCACAGACGTCGACGCGCGTACCCACCGCATAGGTGGCGCCGTCGAGGTGCGGCGCGCCGTTGACCGTGACGCGCAAGCCCGCGGCGTCGGCAGGCGTCACCCGCACGTCGAGGGGCACCTGCGCGGGCGGCGTGAGGAGCAGGACGGCAGCGGCGATCGACGCGACCGCGGCGCCGAGAAAGATCCAGCGGAACTTGGGGACGCGCGTGGGTGAGGCCGAGAACGCGCCGCTCGGCAACTGCGCCTGATGGGGCGTGACCTCCGCTGGCGGGGTCGACGGCTCGACCGCCGGGCGGGCGGACGGCGACGCAGAGGGCGTCGCCGCGGGCTGCGGCCGAGACGCAGTGCGCGTGTGAGCCAACCCATCATTGGCGGCCTGAGCGGCCTCGAGCTGCGCGTTCAGCGCCGCGTCGAGCGAGAGCTCAGGGAGCGGGGCTTCGGGGACGACGCCTTCGGGGAAGAGCTCCTCGAGGAGGCGCGTCAGTGCGCGCGGGTCGGCCGCTCCGTAAGGCGCAGCGGCCTGGCTCAGCGCGCGCCCGAAATCGGCCGCCGTCGTCCAGCGGTCACTTGGGCGCAGCGTCAGCGCTCTCATGAGCGCGGCGTCGAGGTCGGGCGAGATCTCGGGGCGGTGCGTCGAAGGCGGCGGTATCTCTGCGCTGCGCACACGCCTGAGCGTCTCCGTCTCTGATTCGGCCTCGAGTGGGCGCACGCCGGTCAGTAGCTCGTACAACACGAGGCCTGCGGAGAAGATGTCGCTCCGCGCATCGACGGCGAGCCCCTCGGCCTGCTCGGGGCTCATGTATGCGAACTTGCCCTGCAGCGTGCCGGAGATGCTCTGGTGCAGGCTCCCGCGGGCCCGCGCGATGCCGAAGTCCAGGAGCTTCACCTCGCCGCTCGCGCCGAGCATCACGTTCGACGGGCTGACATCCCGATGCACGATCTGGAGCGGCTGGCCGTCAGCGCCTGTCTTGCGGTGCGCGTAGTCGAGCGCGTCGCAGACCTCGCAGAGGAGCCAAATCGCCAGTTCAACCGAGCACGGCCGCCCGGCGCTGCGAAGGCGCTGCAGCACCGCCCGCAGGTCGCGGCCCGGCAGGTACTCCATGACGATGAAGAGCTCGCCCGCTTCATCACCGAGCTCAAGGACAGGCACGATGTTGCCGTGGTGCAGTTGCACCATGACGTGCGCCTCGTCGATGAACTTGGCCTCGAAGCCGGGTGTCTGGGCCAAGTGCGGCAGGATGCGCTTGATCGCGACGCGCTTCGTAAAGTTGGCGGCGCCCTGCACCTCGCCGAGGTACACCTCGCCCATCCCGCCCGCCGCGAGCCGCCGCTTGAGGACGTAGCGGCCGAGGGCTCGGGGCGTTGAGGTCATCTCCGCTTAGAGGTGGGGCGGGACCGCGGGTGCGCCATGCGCTGCTGCATCATCTGCTGCTGCATCATCTGCTGCTGCATCGCCGGTGACATCTGCGCCGTGGGCGCCTCAAGGCCAAACTGGTACCACTGGTCCCCGTAGGCCTGCATCGACATCTTCTTGCCGTTTTGCAGGGCCGTCAGGTTCGCTGCGACCGTCTCGTCGTTCGGCAGCGCATCGCGGGCGCGGGCGAGGGTGGAGATTGCGGCGTCGGTCTCGCCCTCTTTGACCAAGATCCACGCATAGATTTGCCAGAACATCGCCTCGCGGGACGCGTTCGGCAGGCACTGCTCGAAGAGCGCCTTGGCCTTGGGCAAGCTCTCTTTGCCACCCTTGTAGTAGGCCACGCCGAGCATGGCCCACGCCGGCCACAGGCCCGCGAAGACGCTCGCGAGGCGACCGCGGACGCGCGCCTTCTCCAAGTAAGGAATCGCCGCAGCGACCGAGGCGTCCGGCACGAGCTGGGTCTTCGTAAAGAGCAGGCTACCGATCTGCCCGTTGAGCTGGATGCCGACACCGAACTGCCATGGCTCGAGGAAGAGGCCCTTCTTGAAGGCCTCGACAGCGCGGTCGATGTGTTCCCCCGCCGTCTTGAGCGCTGCGTTGCGCTGGGCCGGCGTGACCGGGCGCTGCGCGAACTGCTGCATCATGGCCTGCAGCCTCTGCATCTCGGCGCCGGCCTCAGCGTTCACGCTCTCGAGGCGCTGGCGGACGCGTCGGCTCAGCAGGACGTAGGCGCCGATGCCGAGCACGAGGGCGGGGAGCACGGTCCACTTCGCCTCGACGTCGAAGAGCCCGGGCACGGCGATGGTCAACACGATAACGACGAGGGCGGCGATGAGCGTGTACATGGCACTCGACCTGACGGGCGTCCGCGCCCCGCGCTCAGCGTGTGCGCGGCCGCGGCCGAAAAGCGCGCCCTGATACCACGCTCGCTTGAGCGGAGCAACGGGCGGGGCGTACAGTCCGCGCTCCATGGCAGACGATCTCCCAGAGCGGGTCAAGCGCGCGGTGCGGGCAGGACGCATCGACGCCGAGGCGCTCGCGCGGCTCTGTGAGCGTCTCACGGCCGCGGGACACGGCGCGCTCGTGCAGGGGCTGATCAGCGACGCGCAAGAGTCTCAGGTGGGCGCGGGGAGCGTCGACGGGGGCACAGCAGGCGGAGACTCTTCGCGGTCGGGACAGTGGCTGAACGCCGAGGGCAGCGGCCAGAGTGGGGCTTACCCTCAGGACGGCGACCTCGTGACCCGCTCGATGCGCCTCAGGGCGCACGCGCTCGGGCCGTCTCAGGCACCCGAGCGATACCAGTTCGGCCCTGAGCTCGCGCGGGGCGGGGTCGGGCGCATCAACGTCGTCCGCGACCGCGACCTGATGCGGACGGTCGTCATGAAGACGCTCATCGAGGGGAACGCGGTCTCGGACTACGTCCTCAAGAAGTTCGTCGAGGAGGCGCAGATCACGGGGCAGCTTGAGCACCCGAACATCGTGCCTGTGCACGAGATCGGCTTCTTCTCGGGGGGCGAGGTCTTCTTCACGATGAAGATCGTCCGAGGGCGCACGCTCAAAGACATCATTAAGCGCTTACGCAAGCCCGAAGAGTTCGCCAGCGCCGACTGGTCGATCGAAGAGTTCACCCGCACGCGCCTCCTCGGGATCTTCCAGCAGGTGTGCATGGCGATTGGCTTCGCCCACAGCCGCGGGGTCGTCCACCGAGACATCAAGCCGTCGAACGTGATGGTCGGTGACTTCGGCGAGACGCTCGTGTTGGACTGGGGTGTCGCCAAGGTCTTGGGGCGCCGAGAAGACGTCGTGGCCGAGGCACAGGTCTCGACGCTGCGCAGCGAGTCTGAAGACGCCACGATGATGGGCGTCGTCACGGGGACGCCCGCGTACATGGCCCCGGAGCAGGCCGCGGGACGCGTCGATGAGGTGGATGCGCGATCGGACATCTACTCGTTGGGGGCTCTCCTCTACGAAATCCTGGCGTATGTGCCGCCGTTTCGAGGCAAGAACTTTCGGCAGACGCTGACCGCTGTGCTGACCATGCCGGTCACGCCGCCGAGCGCGCGCGCCCCTGAAAACGACGTCCCGAAGGCGCTCGAAGAGATCGCGCTGCGCTGCCTCGCGAAGCAGCGCGAGGACCGCTACCCGAGTTGCCGCGAGGTGATTCAGGACCTCGAACGATACCTCTCCGGTGTCGAAGACCTTGACCGGCGCGCGCGGATGTCCATCGACAAGGTCGAAGAGGGTCGGCAGCTCGTCGACCGCTTCAAGGTCGCTCGTGTCCGCGCGGAGCAGCTCGCCGATGACGTCGCGGCCTTCGAGTGGCGACTCGCTGGCCACGAACCCATCGAGATGAAGCGGCCGCTCTGGTCGCTGCAGTCCGAGCTCACCGCGGCCCGGTCGGAGATGCACCAGATTTTCAGCGCAGCGGCGCAGGCGTTCATGGCGTCGGTCGGCTTTGATCCGACCAACGCAGAGGCCGCGAACGAGCTGGCGAAGCTCTACTGGTTCAAGCTCCGAGAGTCGGAGCGAACAAACGACGAAGAGGGCGTCATTCACTACCGCGGGCTCGTCGAGGCCTACAATCGTGGCCTCTTCGACGAACAGCTCCGCGACGAGGGGCGCTTAGTGCTGCGGTCGGAGCCGCCCGGCGCTCAGGTCACCGCGGCGAGGCTGGTCGAAGTCGATCTGCAGCTGATGCCGATGATGGAGGAGTCTCTTGGGCAGACGCCTCTGAGCAATGTGCCGCTCGCCTTCGGGAGCTGGCTGCTCACGGTTTCGCTCCCGGGTTACCGGGACGTCATCCTGCCTGTGCAGATCGAGCGCGGCGAGGTCACCGACGTGACGTGCCGACTCTTCACCGAGGACGACATCGGCGCCCACATGGTCTACGTCCCGGGGGGGCGCTTCGTGGCCGGCGGCGATGAGGCCTGCGCGAGCGCGCGGCAGCGGCGCGTCACCTCGACCCCCGACCTGTTCGTCGGGCGCTACCCCGTGACGTGCGCCGAGTACCTCGCGTTCTTGCACGCGCTGACGGCGCAGTCGCCCGGCGCCGCGGTCGCGCGGGTGCCCCGGCTCAAGGCCCGCGAGGGCTTCTTGTGGGTCAAAGACGCAGACGGTCGTATCGCGCTCCCGAGCATCGACCGCGAGGGGTTTCGCTGGGACCCCTACTGGCCTGTTCTGGGGATCAGCTTCGACGACGCCGCAGCCTACTGCGCGTGGGCGTCCGCGGCCTATGGCCGAGCGGTGCGGCTCCCCTCTGAGGACGAGTGGGAGCGAGCGGCGCGCGGCGCCGATGGGCGCGCCTACCCTTGGGGGCACCGCTTCGACCCCACCTTCTGCCGGATGGCGACGTCTCGCGAGGGCCGACCCGCACCCGAGACCGTGGGCTCGTTCCCGACCGACCGCTCCCCCTATGGCCTCTACGACATGGCCGGCCTCGTAAGCGAGTATTGTGACAGCCCGTTCGCCGCAGACCCGAACCTGCGCGTTGTGCGCGGGGGGAACTACCTGACGACGAGCGAGATGGGGTGTCGCGCCACGCACCGCTTGGGCGTGCCGCGCGACGTGCCCTCGCTCGACTGCGGGTTTCGAGTGGTCCGGGACGCACCCCAAGGCGTCGCGGCGGCAACGCAGCGGCGGCTCGTACGCCCCAGCTTCGACTGAGCTGCGCGGCGCGCGGGGCTCAGAAGAGGCGCGTCGAGTCGAGGAGCAAAGTCACGGGACCGTCGTTTTGCAGGTGGACCTGCATGTCTGCCCCGAAGCGCCCGGTCGCGCACACGAAGCCAAGCGCCCGCGTCGCCTCGACGTAAGCGTCGTACATGGCCTCACCGAGCCCGGGTGGCGCGGCGGCTTGGAAAGAGGGGCGTCGTCCCTTGCGGCAATCGCCGAAGAGTGTGAACTGCGAGACGGCGAGCACCTGCCCGCCAATCTGCGCGAGGTCGAGGTTCATCTTGCCGTCGCCGTCTGGAAAGACGCGCAGCTGCGTGGCTTTCGCGGCGAGGGCCTCGACCTCGCTGCGGGTGTCCGTCGGTGCCGCGCCGACGAGGATCAAGAGCCCGCGCTCGATCGCGCCGACCACCGCGCCGTCGACCTCGACACGCGCGCTCCGAACTCTCTGAACGACGAGCCTCATGGGGCGACCCTCCGGCGCGCGCGACTTGTTCCCAAGTGAGCACGCGGTGTGCTACTGATTTGCGCCATTTTTGACATGGGGGCAGTCCAAGATGACCGACCAGAACCGAAAGACGCTGCGCAGCTACTACTGTCGCGACTATCTCTGGGAGCTGTTCGAGGTCATGACGCGCGACCTCGGCTGCTCGATGGACTACCTCATCAACGAGTCGATGCGCCACTACGCTCGGAGCCGCAACTACTCGCTCGCGGGTCCGCGCGCGGAGGGGCCGCAGGCCGCACCTGCCGTCGCGCCGTACTCCACACCTCAACCACAGGTGCCCGCGCCTCCCGCGCCCCGCGCAGCGCCGCCGTCGATCGCGCAGCCGACGCCGACGCCCCAGCCCGCTGCCCGCCGCCCGCCCCCTCTGCCTGGGCAGGCTTCGGGGGCCGCCGATCCGCCCGCCGAGGCCAGCGGAGCGAAGCCAACGCTCCACCTGCTGTTCAACGGACAGCGGTATCGCGTCGACAAAGAGAAGTTCGTCATCGGACGCGGTAGCCAGCAGACCGACTTGACGATTCGAGACGGCAACATCTCTCGAAAACACTGCGCGGTGATCTTCCGAGGCGGCCAGTTCTTCATCAAGGACCTCGATTCGACGAACGGTATCGAGTTCAACGGCAAACGAATCGAGCACAAGCGCATTGAAGAGGGCGACACCTTCTTCTTGTGCGACTACGAGCTCAAGTTCACGTACCGCTGAGGGACACCCGCCGGCGGCCTTGTTTGAGGCCTCGCCCGAGGAGTGACGATGCGCGCCCTGCTCTGCGCTGTGATTGCGCTGCTGTCGACGACCGTGCACTCGGCGAACGCTCAGGACTTGCGTGGCTTGCAGTCGTCGAACGGCCACGGCGCCTTCACCCTTGACCTGCAGACGCGGCAGCTCGACGCCTTCTGGCCTGCGATTTACCGTGTCGAGGCACCCGGCGTGGTCGTGCCGGACCTGCTCTTCGACGCCTACTTGGGCGTGGTCGTAGACGGGCGCGTGACCTGGCTTCGAGACGTCGCCTTCGAGGAGGCCACCTTCGAGCCGGGCACCGCGATCGTGCGCACGACGCAGCGCGTGGAGGGGCGGGTCGTTCGGCAGTGGATGTTCGCCCCATGGCAGGCGGGACGTCCCGCCGTCGCTGTCTACGCCGAGGTCGAGGGCGGGGGCCCGGGTGACGCTCTGGTGACGGTCGAGAACCTGCATTTGGGCGGCCCAACGGCGGGCGGCGACGTGGGCGACGAGCGCCTTGAGCACTTGGGTGGGGGCCGAGTCGTCGAGTCGGGCGCACGCGGCACCGTGCACCACCTCCCGCTTGGCCGGCCCGTCGGCCTTGCCCTCAGCCCCGAGAACCCGTTCGTGCTGGCCTCGCAGGGGCTGGGCTATCCGGCCGTCGACGCGGCGCAGGGCAGCCGAGGCGATGACCGCGTCATGGGCTACCGGTTCGAGCGCGTCGGCGACCGCCTCGCGGGCGGCTTCCTGTGGCTGCACGGAGATGCCCCCACGCTCGCGGACCACGGCGTGAGCCTTGAGTCGGAGCGCGCGCTCTGGGCGACCTGGCAGGCGGGGTTGACTCTGCCCGAGGATACGCCGCTCACGCGTCAACAAGCCGCCTTTCTGCGCATGGCGCAGGTGCGGACGCCCGGCGGCGGCTACGGGCAGATCCTGGCGAGCCTACCGCCCGGCATCTGGAACATTGCGTGGGTGCGCGACATGGCGTTTGCCACGGCGGCGCTCGCCCGCATTGGCGCGCTCGACGAGGCGTGGGAGGCCATCGCGTTCCAGCTCGGCGCCGATGTCGGCTACTACGAGGCCTACGTTGGGCGGCCCTACTTGGTCAGCGTGACGCGCTACTTCGGCAACGGTCGTGAGGAGAGCGACAGCAACCAGAACGGGCCGAACATCGAGTGGGACGACTTCGGCCTGTTCCTGTGGTCTGTCGACGAGTGGGTCCGGGCCGGCGGTGACGTCGAGCGCCTGCGCGCGGACTGGCCGCGCATCGAGCGGGGCGTGCTCGCGGTGCTCGAGGCGTTGACAGACGACCTGAACCTGCTGACGCCGGACAGCAGCATCTGGGAGCGGCACTGGGAGGGCGGCAATCTCGAGGATGGGCTCCGACAACGCTTCGCCTTCTCGAGCATCATGGGGGCCGTCGGCGCCTGCCGCGGCGCGGAGCTCGCAGAGCGGCTCGGTCAGCCGGGCGACCGCTGGCGCCGCCTCGCGCATCGTCTCCGCGAGGGCATCGCGACGCGCCTCGTCGCGCCCGATGGTGTCCTCGGCGCGAGCCTAGAGCAGGTGGAGCGGGGGACGGCCTACCTCGACTTGGCCGTGGTCGAAGCCTTCACGCAAGGCGTCTTGCCGTTCGACGGTGAGGTGGCCCGCGCAACTTGGGCCGCAGCAAGCCGGCCGGGGACCGAGGGCGGATCGGGGCTGCGCGTCAGCCCGACGCGCGGCTTCAAGCGCAACGATGACGGCGTCGGGCGAGGCGGCGCGGGGTGGTACGACGAGCAGGAGTGGATCTTCATTGACCTGCGCGCCGAGGTCTGGCGGCGCGCTGCGGGCTTCGACGGCGCCGACTTGACCGCCTATCTGCGCGCGCGCGGCAACGCGGCTGCCTACGTGTTGCCTGAGCTCCTCGAGCAGGGCTCTGGCCGCTTTGAGGGCGCGCTGCCGATGGTCGGCTTCGGCGCTGGAGCGTGGCTCCTGGGACTGAACGCGACCCCCGCCGAGTTCTGCGCGCCGCCGTCCTCGAGCCCGCGGGCAGACGCCGCAGTGGACGCGAGCGCGGACGCGGCGATGGATGCGGCGTTCGACGCGAGCGCGGACGTGGCCGTGGACCCGAGCGCGGACGCTGCGCCTTCGGACCGCGACGCGCTTGTCCCCGCGACCGATGCGATGGCCTCGCGGGATGGTCTGCCACCCGCACAAGATGCGGGGCGGGTCGAGGTCGACGCGACGCGAGACCGTGACTCAGGCACCTCGGGACGCGGCGCGGCGGGCGGTTGCGCGGCGACACCCGCGGGGACGTCGACGCATGCGGGCGTTGCGATACTGGGATTGACGTGCGCGCTCGCCGCCACGAGGCGGAGGCGGGCTCATGGCCGGCGTTGAGCTCATCGGCGTCGGCAAGAGATACGACGACGGCTCCGAGGCCGTTCAGGCCGTCGACTTGAATGTGACCGAGGGGGAGCTTGTGGTCCTTGTCGGCCCTTCGGGCTGCGGCAAGACGACGACGCTGCGGATGGTCGCAGGCCTCGAGTCGGTGACGCGCGGCGAGGTCCGGATTGGGGGGCGGCGTGTCAACGAGGTGCCCCCCAAGGACCGCGACGTGGGCATGGTCTTCCAGTCCTACGCTCTCTACCCGCACATGACCGTGCGCGAGAACATGGCGTTCGGCTTGGAGCTTCGGAAACTCCCCCGCGCTGAGATCGATGCTCGGGTCCGCGAGGCGGCGGAGCTGCTCGGCCTCGGAGACCTGCTCGACCGCAAACCCAAGGCGATGTCCGGCGGTCAGCGGCAGCGCGTCGCGATGGGGCGCGCGATCGTCCGTCGCCCGCGGGTATTTCTCTTCGACGAGCCCCTGAGCAACTTGGACGCGAAGCTGCGCGGGCAAATGCGCGTCGAGATCGCGCGTCTGCACCGCCGGCTTGGCGCGACGAGCCTCTATGTCACGCACGACCAGGTCGAGGCGATGACCCTCGCCGACCGCATCGTGCTGATGAGCAATGGCAAGGTGCAGCAGATCGGCGCACCGCTGGACCTCTACGAGCGCCCCGCGAACCTCTTCGTTGCGACGTTCTTGGGCACGCCGACGATGAACACGCTGCGGTTGTCGCTCGAGGGCGGGCACCTGCGCGGCGCTGAGGTCGCGCTGCCGGCACCGGGCGTCCCAACGGGCGAGTGGATCGTGGGCGCCCGCGCGGAGGACGCCTCGCTCGTTGACGCCGCGGCGGGCCAGCTTCGCGGGCGCGTCGAGGTTGTCGAGCGACTCGGACCGACAGCACACGTTCACGTTCGCTGCGCAGGGGGGGCCTTCGTCGTCGCGGCACCGCCCGAGACGAGCGCTCAGGCGGGTGAGCTCGTCGGCGTCACCCTGAACCGCTGGCATCGCTTCGATCCACAGACCGAGGACCGCGTCGGATGATCCGCAGGGTCGCACGCGCGCTCGCGCTCCTCGGCGCTGCGCTCGGTGGGCTCGGGGCCTGCGCGCCCGACGCCCGCCCAGACGATCCGCGGCGGGAGGTTGTTCTCTGGCACAGCTACCGTGGCGCGGAGCGAGATACGCTCGAGTCGCTCGCCGCTCAGTTCGAGCGCCGGCACACCGACCTTCGGGTGCGCTTTCTGCCCGTGCCCTATGACGCCCTGCCCGACAAGCTCACCGCCGCGGTGCCGCGCGGGAACGGGCCGGACCTCTTCGTCTTCGCGCACGACCGCGTTGGCGATTGGGCGGACGCCGAGCTCCTTGAGCCGCTGGGAGTGCGGGTTGCGCCCCGTGACGCCGACCGTTTCGCGCGCGCCACGCTCGATGCGCTGTCGCACGGCGGCGAGCTGTGGGGGCTGCCGCTGGCCTTTAAGTGTCTCGCGCTCTATCGCCATACAGGGCTCGCGCCCGAGGCGCCCGCGACGACGGACGCGCTCATCGCTGCGGCTGGGGTGGCGCGGAGCCGAGACGCCAGCGTCTGGGGCGTGGCCTGGGAGCTCGACAGCCTCTACTTTCACGCGCCGTGGCTCCACGGATTCGGGGGAGCGGTCTACGGCGGCGACGCCGACGCGCCCGCGTTCGATTCACCCGCTGGGGCTCGCAGCGTCGACTTCGTGCGGTCGCTCGTCTCCGCGCGCGCGTTGGTTCCGCCCGAGCCGACGAGCGCCCTTACGACCTCGCTCTTCCGCGACGGCAAGCTCGCCTTCGTGGTCAGTGGTCCGTGGTTTCGTGGGGAGCTCGAAGGGGTCTCGGGCTGGGCGGTCTCTCCGCTGCCGGTCGTGAGCGAGACGGGCCGCGCGGCCGCGCCGTTCTTGGGCGTCGAGGCCGTCCTGGTGAGCCGCCGCGCGCGGGAGAAAGACGCTGCGTTCGAGCTGGCGCGCTTCCTCACGGACGACGCCGCCGCCACGACGCGCTTCGCGGAAGCGGGGCAACTCGTGGCGAACTTGAGCGTCCACGCGACCTCCGATTTTCAGGCCGATGCCTTCGCACGCGCCTTCGCACAGCAGGTTGAGCACACTGTGCCCCTCTCCAATCGACCGCACATGCGACGCGTATGGACGCCCGTCAAGGATGCGCTCGGCGCCGCGATCGTGCGCGGTGAGGACGCCTCGACGGCGCTTGGGCGTGCCGCGCAGGCGGTCCGACCTTGACACGCCAGGCTGCGCGGATCGGGCTGGTTGCGCCCTTCATCGCGGTCCTCTTCGCGGCGGCCCTGGGCGCTCTGGCGCTGCAGCGCTACTCGGCGGAGCGCCACCGCGCCACCGCGACGGCGTTCGTAACGCATTTGGCGCAGTGGTACGCCGAACAAGGGCCGGCGGGGAGCGAAGCGCTCGCGCGTGACTCGCGCGTGCGCTTCGCCGCGATCGCAACGCGGACTCAGGCGGGCGCTTACCCCTATCTGCACGACCTGCGCTTCACGGCGCACACGGTCGACGCGCGCGCCGGTGAAGTCCTGTGGCCCATCCTTGAGGACGACCGAGCCGTTGCGCTCGCCGTGACACGCTCGGGCGTCACACACTTGCCGAACGGCGCGTGGCGCGCGGCTGTGCGCGCGCCGGGAAGCGATGGTGAGCGGTCGGTCGCCGTGATCGAGACACAGCCGCTCTCTCCGATATCTGTCCCCTGGTGGGGCCTCGCGGCGTCGTGCCTTGCTGCGTTTGCGCTGTGGCTCGACGTCGTCCGGCGCTCGCCGGGCCGGGGAGCGGCGCCCTTGGTCGCCGCAGCGCTCTCGGCGGGCGCGATCCTGACACCGCTCGGAATGCGCCTCGTCGCCGTAGACGCAGCCGAGGTCGGCACCACGCTGGGCAGCGCCGACCTGCGCGGCGCCGCGCTCATGCTGGCCGCAGCTGTGGCCGCGCCCTTGACGCTCGTCGGTGTGGTCAGTGCGCGGAGAGGCAGCGGGCCCTCACCCCATCGCTGGGCGTATGCTTACATCGCGCCGGCGATGGTGGGCCTCGGCGTCTTGGTCATCGTGCCGTTCGCGTTCGGTGTCGTGATGTCTCTTCACGAGCGCGTCGGCGGTGACTGGCGGTGGGTCGGTGCGTCCCACTATGTCGATATTCTCGCGGCCACGGGGCGCCGGCTGTGGGAGCCCATGAGCTTCTACTTTACGCTCGCGGTCACCGCGCTGTGGACGCTCGTGAACGTCGCGCTCCACGCCTCGATAGGGCTCGCGCTGGCGCTGCTCCTCGCGCGACCGACGCTCCGCTTCAAGGCCGTATACCGCGTCCTGCTCATCGTCCCCTGGGCTGTACCCAGCTACATCACAGCCCTCGTCTGGAAGGGGATGTTCAACCAGCAGTACGGCCTCGTGAACCACCTGCTCGGCGTCCTCGGCCTCGCGCCGGTCTCCTGGTTCGCGTCGTTCTGGACCGCCTTCGCTGCCAACGTGACGACGAACACCTGGCTGGGCTTCCCGTTCATGCTCGTCGTCAGCCTCGGGGCGCTGCAGAGCATCCCCGCCGACCTCTACGAGGCCGCCGAGGTGGACGGGGCGACGCGCTGGCAGCAGTTTCGCCACATCACGCTGCCGCTCCTCCGACCCGCGCTCGTGCCCGCGCTGCTTCTCGGGTCGGTGTGGACGTTCAACATGTTCAACGTGATCTATCTGGTCAGCGGAGGCCAGCCGGGTCACGCGACCGATATCTTGGTGACTGAGGCCTACCGACTCGCCTTCGAGCAGGACCGCTACGGCTACGCCGCCGCTTGGTCGGTGCTGATCTTCGTTGTCCTGCTCGCGTGGGGCTTCGTGACGCGCCGCGCGGGTGAAGACGACGAGCCGAGCCGGGCCGCGGGCGGAGGCGCGCACTGATGCGACGCTTGCTGCCTCACCTCGTCCTGCTCGTGGCCACAGTCGTCGCGCTCTTTCCCGTCGCGTGGGTCGTCAAGATGGCCCTCCGGTCCTCGCAGACCTTCTCCACCTCGCTCAGCCCATGGCCGGACGAGGTCTCTCTCGTCCAGTTCGAGGCCCTCTTCGCCGATCCTGTCTTCTGGCGACAGGTCCTCAACTCCGTCGTGGTCGCGTCCGCGACGACCGCGGTCGGTGTCTTTCTGGCGTGCACGGCGGCTTACGCCTTCAGTCGTTACCGCTTCCCCGGTCGCCGTGCGGGGCTACAGGTGCTCCTCGTGACGCAGATGTTCCCCGGCACGCTCATGATGATCCCGCTCTATCGCCTGATTGAGTCGATGGGCTTGCTCGACCGCGCGCTGGGTCTAGTGCTGGTCTACTCCACGACCGCCATCCCGTTCTGTGTGTGGCAGCTCAAGGGCTGGTTCGACACGCTGCCCAAAGAGCTCGAAGAGAGCGCGATCATGGACGGCGCCGGTCCGCTCACGCTCTTCTGGCGCATCATCCTGCCGCTGTCGCGCCCCGCGATCGCGGTCACGGCGCTCTTCAGCTTCATGACCGCGTGGAACGAATACGTCCTCGCGGCGACGTTCATGGGGGATGAGCGCGCCTATACCTTGCCTGTGCGCGTACAGAGCTATGTGGGCGCGTACACCACGGAGTGGGGGCTCTTTGCCGCGGGCGCTGTGGTCGTGAGCCTGCCGGTGATGGCGTTGTTCTTTGTGCTCCAGCGCCACCTCGTGGGCGGCCTGACAGCGGGCGGCGTCAAGGGGTGAGCCCTCCATCGCTTGACCATCTGCGCCGCTACGCCGCATTGCTCGAAGCGGACGAGATCGACGCCTTTGTGGAGGCCGCGCGACGGCCGCTGCCCCGCGTGGTCTGGGCCAACCCGCTGCGAGGCGACCCGGTCGAGACCGCGCGCGAGGTCGAGGCGCTCTGGCCGACGGCCACGCCGCTCGGGTGGTGCGACTTCGCCTGGCGCTTGCCGCCGGACGCCCAACCGGGGCACGCGCTGCCGTTCCTGCTCGGGCGGCTTCACGCGCAGGAGGAGGCCGCGCTCTTTGCGGCGCGAGCGCTCGGCGCGCAGCGGGGCGAGCGCGTGCTCGACCTGTGTGC
>CANLBD010000030.1 GCA_947488215.1 Myxococcales bacterium
CCGTAGAGCTCGATGGCCTCGGGGAGCGCGGCGCCCGTCGGCTCACCCGCCCGCTCGCGCTCCGCAATCAGCGCGCGGTAGCCAGCGACCTCGGCGAGCGTGGCTGCCGCGGCAGGCGGAGTCGAGGCGGCCACGCTGCTCGGCGTCGACGCTGCGCCAGACGCGACCGCAGGCGCGCTGCCGGCCGCCGAGGCCGCGCCCGACGCGGGCTCCGCAGCCGCGCGAGGCGCACGTGCGACAGGGGCCTCCTCGAATGGGCCCACACCCGCGAGCCAAGCGCCACCGACGCCCAAGAGCGCGAGCCCAAGCGCACCGGCGGCTGCGAGCGCAGGCCATCGACGCGATGCGGTCGGCGTCGAGGTCGCGTTCGGCGTCGAGACCTCTGCGGCTGCCTCGGGCAGCTCACCCTCGAGATGGTCTGGAAGCTCAGGCGCCTCCAGCGCGCCGAGGCCCGGGAGCCCAGAGACCCCGGCGGGCGCCGGCAGCCCCGAGACTCCCGTGGGGCCCGGCACGCCGGTCACGCCCGGCAGGCCTGAGACCCCGACGGGGCCCGGGACGCCTGTCTCGCCGCGGAGCCCCGGGAGCCCCTGTCCGGTGAGCGGGACCGCGCCGGTGAGGCCAGGCAGGTCCGTCACGCCCGCAGCGCGCAGCCCCGGCAGGTCTGTCGAGCCGCCCGCGCGCAGGCCCGGCAGGTCGCCCAGGTCCATGGGCGCTGCACCCGGCGGGACAGATTTGGCCAGCTTCGGAGCGGGCAGGTCATCGGGCAGGTCATCGAACAGGGCGTCGAGCCCGGGATTCGGTCCCCGAGGCGATGGCGGTGGTGCCGGGACGGGCGCGGTCGCGCGAGACGCGGCGGGGGCTGGACGCGGCGGCGGCGCGGGGGGCGGCGGCGGCGGCGCGGGGGGCGGCGGCGGCGGCGCGGGGGGGGGCACGAGGCCTCGAGCCGCCTCCGACTTGGGCAAGTCGGAAAAACTGAAGTCGAAGTCATCCGCTTGAGCGCCCGCGTTCGTGCGCGGGGCGTCGGAGAAGCTGAAGTCGAAGTCACCCACGGCGACGGGCGCGGTCGGCGCGCTCGCCGGCAAGGCGCCCAGCGAAGGTGAGGCAACGGGCGGCTCGTCGAGCTCCTCGAAGTGGTCGACAACATCGACCGTCACACGCGGCGGTGGAGGCGGCGCGGGCGGCGGCGGCGCGGGCGGGGTCGGTCGCGGCGGCGGCGCGCCAAAGCTCGGCGCAGGCGGCGGCGGCGGCGGCGCGCCAAAGCTCGGCGCAGGCGGCGGCGCGCCAAAGCTCGGCGCAGGCGGCGGCGGCGCGCCAAAGCTCGGCGCAGGCGGCGGAAAAGCCACGGCCGCGAAGCCTTGCTGGGTCTGGACCGCCGGCGGTGGGTTCAGGCTGACAGCCCGCATCGCGCCTGAGGTGGCACCGAGCGAGGCAGCGCCGTCTTTGGTGGCCACGAAGCTGTGCAAGCACTTCGGGCACTTGATGTGCAGGCCGTCCGCGGGGATCTTGCTGTCGTTGATGTTGTAGTCAGCGCCGCACTTCGGGCAGATGATCTTCATCGGGCAGGACTCCCCCAAGCGGCTGCGCCGCGCGCACGAAATCGCTGCACTCTACCACCGGCCTCGCAGCCCGGCAAAAGTGGCCCGAAGGGGCGCCTCGCTTACTTGCGCGCGCCTGTCAGCGCGTCAGCGAAGGGCATCCAAGCCGTGGCGCTGCGAGCATCGACCCAACGCACCTCGACGGGCTCGAAGTCTCGATGAGCGCAGAGCCTCGCGAAGAGGGAGAAGAGCTCAGGGTCGGTGGGTACAGGGCCGACCTCGAGCAAGAGGTGTGGGTGCTCTGGGGTCGACAGCCACGCCTGAAGCAGGTGGGCATCGCCCGGCGAGTCGACGATCCGCGCGTCGCACTCGACGACGACTCCGCGACCCCGGACCTTGAATCTCAAGCGTCGTACGGCATGTTCCATGCCGAATGAGGTCGCACATCGCGTCGCCGCTGACAACGGGGGGACCCCCCAGAAAGTCGGGCGCTCGACCTGCTTTTCGGATAGGAAAAGCGACGATGGCGAAACGGAAATCACGCCCCAAGCCGACCCTCGGCACGCGACTCCTCAAGCTCGGCCTCTGGCTCGGGCTCGCGGGCGCTGTGGTCGGCGCGGGCGCGCTCGGCGTGGGGTACCTGTGGTTCTCCCATGACCTGCCGACGTTTGAGCGCCTAGAGGACTACGACCCGCCGCAGGTCACGCGCCTCGTCGACGTGACGGGCACCCCCTTCGCCGAGTTCTACACGGAGCGCCGAACGCTGGTGCCGCGGGAGCACATCCCCGACGTCGTCGTGAACGCCGTGCTCTCGGCCGAGGACAAGGCCTTCTACACGCACGAGGGCCTAGACTACACGGGCATGCTGCGCGCGCTCTGGAACAGCGCGAAGGCGGGGCACGTGCGCGGCAGCGGCAGCACCATCACCCAGCAGACCGTGAAGAACTTGGTGCTGTCGCCGGAGCGCAGCTTTCAGCGTAAGGCGCGCGAGCTCATCCTGGCGCGGCGGCTGGAGCAGAGCCTGTCCAAGGACGAGATCCTGACGCTCTACCTGAACGCGGTCTACTTCGGGCACGGCCGCTACGGCGTCCAAGAAGCGGCTCGTTTCTATTTCGCCAAGGACATCAAGGACTTGACGCTACCGGAGGCGGCCACGCTGGCTGGGGTGATCCAGTCGCCGGAGCGGCTGTCGCCGCGCAAGCACCCCGAGCGAGCGCGAGAGCGGCGCAACTGGGTGCTCGGTGAGATGGGGGAGAACGGCTTCGCCAGCGCCACCGACGTCGCCACAGCGAAGGCCTCGTCCATCGAGCCCTCGCCCGCGCCGGCGGATTCGCTCGCCGAGGGCGCGTGGTTCGCCGAAGAGGTCAAGCGCTCGCTCGTTCAGGCGCTCGGTGAGGACGCCGTCTTCAAGGGCGGCCTCGTCGTCCACACGACGCTCAACCTGCCAGCCCAACGCGCCGCGATTGATGCGCTTCGAGCAGGCCTGACGGCGCTTGATGGCCGCCAAGGCTTTGGCCGCAAGCCCCGCCACGTGGACGACGCTGCCGCATGGCGCAAGAAGCGCGCTGCCAAGCTCGGGGACAAGCCGCCCCCGCCCGGTCAGATCGTGACGGCGCGCATCGACGCCATCGACGACGACCGGCTTGTCTTTGATCTGGGCGTCGGCACCGCGGAGGTGCCGCTTGAGCAGGCGAACCGCTATCGCGTCACGCCCAAGGCGCCCGCGGGGCCACCCCCACCCGCGGGGCCGCCGGCGCCCGCGAGCCTGCCCTGGCGCGTGGGGGACGTCCTTGAGGTCGCCGTGCGGGCCGACGGGCCGAAGCCGCCGGAGCGACAGCACGCGGCGCTCGCCTTCGCCCCGCAAGGCGCCTTCGTCGTCATCGAGCCCCAGACGCGGGCCGTGCGCGTGCTCGTCGGCAGCGAGCGCTTCGACGCCTATCCATTCAACCGTGTCACGCAGGCAAAGCGACAGCCCGGCAGCACGTTCAAGCCGTTCGTTTACGGGGCGGCGATCGCCTCTCGGCGCTATGCCGGCTCAACGATCGTGCTCGACTCGCCGGAGACGTTTCTCCTCGGCCGCGACAAGCAGTGGCGGCCGGAGAACTACACCGGCAAGTACGAGGGGCCGCTGCCGCTGCGGCGGGCGCTCGCCAAGTCCCTGAATACTGTGGCGATTAAGCTGATCAACGATCTGGGCGTGCCGGCCGTGCGCGCGTTCGCCCAGCAGGCGGGCATCGAGGACCCCTACGTGGACAACCTGACGCTGGCGCTGGGCTCAAGCGAGGTCACGCCGCTCGAGCTGGCGAACGCCTACGCGACCTTCGCCGCCGACGGCCGGTTCGCGCGACCGCAGTGGATCACGCGCGTCGAAGGCGTCACGCCCGAGCAGGCGAGCGCGGTCGCGCCGCTGACGACGCCGCCGGTCTTCGAGCAGCGCATCGAGCCGGCGGTGGCGTGGCTCATGCGCGACCTGCTGCGCGGCGTGGTCACGGACGGCACCGGCTCGGCGCTCAAAGATGTGCCCCGCCCGCTCGTCGGCAAGACAGGGACGACGAACGACGCGCGGGACGCCTGGTTCGCGGGCCTGCTGCCCGAGGCGGCGATGGTCGCCTGGATTGGGTTCGATGATAACCGGCCGCTCGGGCGCAAGGAGACGGGCGGGCAGGCGACAGTGCCTGTGATTGAACAGTGGGTGCGGGCTGCAGCGCTCAAGGGCCCCGACTGGCCCCCACCGCCGCCGGGCGTAGTCACGCAGCGGATTGACCCGGCGAGTGGGCTGCTGATGCCAGACGATATCCTCGAGGGGGGTGAGATCGCGCCGTTCTTGGAGGGCACAGCGCCGGTGCAAGTCACGACCGCTCCCGGCGAGCTCGGGGCGGCCGATCTGCGCGCCGCCTCACCGAGCGAGGGGGGCGACGACGCGCTGCTCGACGACATGGCGCCGCTGGCGCCCGCGGTCGCGCCGACGTTCGCGCCGGGCGAGGGCCCTGACGCGGGGGCTGCGGAGCAGGCGCTTCGCAGGCTGCCCCAGGTGGACGCAGGCGATCCGCCGACCGCGCCGCCGCCGCGCGCGCCCGACGATGAGGACCGCCCGCCCGAATGAGCGCGCTCAAGGTTCTCCTGCGCCGCCCTGCGGTGCGTATCGCGCTCGCCGTCGGCGTATCAACAGGCCTGCTCGCGCTGGTCTTGGGCCGCATGGACCTGGCCCGCGCCTGGGACCACGCGCAGAGCTTTGAGCCCGTGTGGCTCGGGGTCGCGGCGCTCTGCTCGCTCGGCACGCTGCTGCTGCGCGCCCAACGGTTCCATGCGCTCGCGGAGCGCGCGCCGTTCGATGTCGTCTTGTGTGGCGTCGCGGTGCAGAACTTTCTGGTCCGCGTGACCCCGATGCGGACCGGCGAGCTTGGTCTGCCCGTCGTGCTGCAGCGTTACGCCGGGGAGCCCATGGCACGCACGGTCGTGAGCGTGCTGATCGTGCGCCTGCTCGAGCTCTGGATGCTCCTGCTGCTCGGCTTTGGTGCCACGCTCGCGCACGTCGGGCCTCAAGGGGGCGCGCGTTTGGGGACCACGACGGCCCTCGTCGTCGTGACGTCGGCCCTCGTGCTCACTTTCCGCGCTTGGATGACGCGCGCGCTCGCGCTTGCCCGACGCCTGTGCGCCAGCGCACCGCGCCTGAGCCGAGGCGTTGAGGTGATCGACCGGCTCGCCGCCGCCGTGCGCGACACCGACCGCCTCGGCGCCGCCGAGCGGCTTCGATTGGGTCTGGGCACAGCGTCGGTCGCGGTGACGCAATACGCCCTCTTCGGGGCGCTGCTCGCGATCTTCGGCGTCCGCCCCGGGCTCCTCGCGGTGCTCGTCGGGGGTACGGCGGCGCAGCTCGCGAGCGCGGTGCCCGTCCCCAGCGTCGGCAACGTAGGCCCCCTCGAAGCCGCCTGGGTGGCTGGCTTTACCTGGGTCGGCGTCGACTTCGACGCCGCCGTGGTCACGGCTGTCGGGTGTCAGGTCATCACGCTCGCGTTCGCCGGCGCCTTCGCCCTCACCGCGACGCTCTATCTAGCGCGCGCTCAGCGAGGGCGCGATGATGCGGCGAGAGGAGCCCCATGAGCGAAGTACGCCGAGATGTTCTGGTCCTCGGGCTGGGTGGGCAGGGCCGCCGAGCCGCGCGCTGGCTCGAGGCGCAGGGCGCCCTGTCGGCGGTCTCGGATGTGGACGCGGCAGCGCTCACCCACCCAGGGGTACCGGCGGAGCGCGCCGCGACGACGGACGCTCTGGCTGCGATTCAGGCGGCGGAGACACGCCGCGTCGTGCTCGCCTGCCCCGGCGCGACGCACGAGGGCCTCATCGAGTCCGCGCTCCGGGCGGGGCGGGCCGTGTGGGTGCCGTGCCCCCCGCCGATTCCAGCGGCTCGGCTCGACGCGCTGCACGCCCTCGCGCGGGCTCAAGGGGTGGCGCTGTGCGACACCCCCACGCGGGTCTTTGAACCCGCTGTGGAGCTGTTCATCCGAACCCTCGACGCGTGGCGTGACGCGGCCCCGACACTCGTCGAGGTCGAAGTGCGCGCCCCGGCGCCCGCGCCGATGGAACCCGACGCGCGCTTCGCGCTGCCGTCGAACGAGGCGATTACGGCCCTCGCGCTGCTGGGCGCCTCGGGCGCGCCGGAGCAGGTCGAGGGCTTCGCTGTGCGGAGCGCCCACTCGCTCGACCATGTGGCCGCCCGCTGGCTCGGTGCCGGTGGCCAGTCTCTGCGGTTGACCCTCTCGCGACTCCCCGCGCCGCCCGCCCTCGTCGCCCGCGCCCACGGCGCCACCGGCTCCCTCACCCTCACGCTCGACCTCGACGCGGACGCGGGCGCCTCAGCGTCGGCCCGGCTCGAGTGCGCCGGCGAGGGCGTGCCGCTGCCCGAGCCCACCGCCGAGGGCACGGGGTACACGCGCGCCCTCGCGGCGTTCCTTCGCGGCGAGCGCTTGTCCGCTCCGCTGGCGGCCCGGCTCGAGGGCGCGCGCGCCGCCTTCGCCCACCTGAGCGCGCGGCTTGTGGCCGACGCGCCCCGCCCAGGAGGCCCCGTGCTCCACCCGACGGTCGCCCTCGACGGCGACGTGCCCGCGATCAAGATCGGCGAGGGCACGCGCATCTGGCACTTCAGCAAGCTCATCGGGCCGTGCGAGGTCGGCGCGCGCTGCAGCCTCGGGCAGAACGTCGTGGTCGAGCGGCACGTGCGGGTCGGCGACAACGTGAAGATCCAGAACAACGTGTCGCTCTACGAGGGCGTCGAGCTGGAGGACGACGTCTTCTGCGGCCCGTCGATGGTGTTCACCAACATCGGCACCCCGCGCAGCGCGTTCCCGCGCAAGGGGCAGTACACGCGCACCCTCGTGAAGCGCGGCGCGAGCATCGGCGCGAACGCCACGGTCGTGTGCGGCCACACGCTCGGCCGGTGCTGCTTCGTCGGCGCAGCCGCGGTCGTCACGCGCGACGTGCCGGACTACGCGCTCGTCTACGGCAACCCCGCGCGCGTGCAGGGCTTCGCGTGCTGGTGCGGGGTCAAGCTGCCGTTCGGGCACGACACGCGCGGCGAAGAGCGCGCGACCTGCGCCCACTGCGGCCGCGGCTACGCGCGCAGCGGTCACACGGTGCGCTCCACCGACGACCGGCCAGACGCATGAGCCTGCGAGACAGACTCCGCGCGCTGCGGGATGTCGGCCTCGAGGCGGGCCGCGTCGCCGTCGAGGTGGCGATGAGCCAGCGGGCTGTGCGCGACCGCGTCGAGCGCGTGCAGACGCGCGTCGAGGCCATGCGGCGCGAGGCCGAGGCCCGCGTGCGCGAAGCCGAGGCCCGCGCGTGGGCGTGGATGCGGCAGATGGAGGAGGAGGCGCGGCGCACGCAGCGTCAGCTCGACCGCCACCGCACCGCCGAGGACCACTACACCGCCTTGGGGCTGCCGCACGGCGCGACGCTCGACGAGGTCAAGCGCGCTTACCGCAAGCTGATGCGCGACCACCACCCGGACCGCCACGCGCACGACCCCGCTGCCGAGGCGACCGCGCACGCGCGGGCCCAGCGCATCAACGCCGCCTATGCCGAGCTCACCGCGCTGCTCACGGGCCGCGAGAGCCGGACGGCCTGAGAGGCGCGGCGCTCAGCCGTCCGAAGCGGGCGGAGCGAGCGCCTCGATGCGCGCGCGTGTCTCGGGCGTGAGCTTGGTAAAGCGCACGCCCATGCCGACGTCACCGGCGGGCGGGCGCACGACGCGGACCACCTCGCCCACACCCTCGATGACGTCGATGTCGCTCGCGATGACCGTGAACTTGAGGTTGACGCGGGTGCCGACCGGGAGCGGGTGCTTCGACCGAATGAAGCACCCGGTCGTCGATATGTTCGTCGCGTACTCGGCGACGAAGTCGTCGATGGTCTCGAACTCCTGGTTGATGTCGACGCGCTGCGCGTGGCGCCTGTCTCCGCTCATGGGGTGCCCCCAACGCTGCCGAGCTCGAAGTGCTCGAGGTGGAAGTCGGGCCGCGCCTCGACGCGAATCGTTCGGCTCAGGCGCGTCTGGAGCTCCTCGACCATGTGCCGCTCGTCGTCGATGAGCACCCCCGCCACGCGCGGGTGCACCGAGACGCGAACATCGCCGTCGTCCATGAACGGCGCCTCGCGGACGAGGGCGCGGTAGATCTCGTAGGCCACGGTGGTGCGGCTCTTCAGGAACCCCGCGCCGTCACAGTAGAAGCACGGCTCGGAGTGCGCGCGCAGCAACGACTCGCGCACGCGCTTGCGGGTCATCTCAACAAGGCCGAGCTCGCTGATCTTGAGGATGTTCGTCTTGGCGCGGTCGGCCTTCAGGGCCTCGGCGAGCGCGGTGTAGACCCGGTCGCGGTTCTGCTCGCGCTCCATGTCGATGAAGTCGATGATGATGATGCCGCCGATATTCCGCAGCCGGAGCTGGTAGACAATCTCGGACACGGCCTCGAGGTTCGTCTTGAGGATCGTGTCCTCGAGGTTGCGCTTGCCGACGTAGCGCCCCGTGTTGACGTCGATGGCCGTGAGCGCCTCGGTCTGGTCGACGATCAGGTAGCCGCCGCTCTTGAGCCAGACCTTGCGGCCGAGCGCGCGGTTGATCTCCATCTCGACGCCGAACGACTCGAAGATGGGCTCGGGTCGCGTGTAGGCCTTCACGCGGTCGGTGAAGCGCGGCATGAAGCGCCGCATGAACGACGTGAGGCGCTCGTGCTCCTCGGGGTCGTCGATGTGAATGAGCTCGAGCTCGGGCGTGACCATGTCACGGGCGCTGCGGAGGACCAGGTCGAGGTCTTCATAGAGCGTGACCGGCGCCGGCCCCGAGGCCATCTTGCCCTGCAGGTCGTTCCAGACTTGGCGCAGAAACTCCAAGTCCGCCTTGAGCTCTTCGGGGGTGCGCCCCTCGGCGGCGGTGCGCGCCACGAAGCCACCGCCGTCGGGCACGAGCTCTTCGAGAATACCGCGCAGTCGACGCCGCTCGTCGTCGTCCACGATGCGGCGGCTCACCCCCACGTGCTCGACGGTCGGCATAAAGACCAAGTGCCGCCCCGCGATGCTCACATGGCTCGTGACCCGCGCGCCCTTGGTGCCAATCGGCTCCTTGGCGACCTGAACGACGATCTCCTGCCCCTCGTGCAGCAGGCTCTGGATGGGGCGCTGACCGAGCTCGGCGCGGGCGTCTGACATCGTGGCCGTCGCGGCGGGGCCGTCGAGCGTAGCGTGGCTCGCGCCCGCGGGGTCGGCCACGTCTGCGACATACAGGAACGCCGCTCGCTCCAAGCCGATGTCGACGAAGGCCGCCTGCATGCCGGGGAGGACCCGAATCACTCGGCCCTTGTAGATGTTGCCGACGAGGCTCTTGTCCTTGCGGCGTTCGACGTAGACCTCGGAGACCTGCCCGCTCTCGAGCAGAGCGACGCGCACCTCATGAGGCGTGCAATGGACAACGAGCGCATTGGGCATGGCGCGCATGGTGACGTACAATGCGCGTTCTGCCAAGCCGCACCCGGAGACAGCACACTTGTCCGGCATCGATGTGCTCGCGCTGATGCGCGACCAGGAACTCGAACAGATCGTCGCGCTGAATGATCCCGCCACCGGCCTGTCGGGCTTCGTCGTCATTCACGACACGACCCGCGGGCCCGCGATCGGCGGCTGCCGACTGTGGAGCTACCCGACCGCCGACGCGGCCCTCGAGGACGCCATCCGCCTCGCTGTGGCAATGACCCGCAAGTGCGCGCTCGCGGGCCTCAACGCCGGGGGCGGCAAGGGCGTGCTCATCGACCACGCGGGCATCAAGGACCGCGCCGGAATGCTCCGCGCGATGGGCCGCTACGTGGAGAGCTTCGGCGGCCGCTTCTACACCTCGGGCGACCTCGGCCTGAGCGGCGCGGACATCGCCCGCATGCGCGAGACGAGCCGCTACGTGGCCGTGCCCGACGACCGAAAGCTCGACCTCGCCGGCGCGACGGCATGGGGGGTGCTGGGGGGCATGCGCGCCACGCTCGCGGCTGCGGGCCTCGGGCGCTCCCTGCAAGGCCGCCGCGTCGTGGTGCAGGGCCTCGGCGCGATGGGCGCGCGCGTGGCCGCTTTGCTGGTCAAAGAAGGCGCCACGGTCATCGCTGCGGACACCGACGCCGCGGTCGCAGAGCGCGTCGCGTCGTCGACCGGCGCGCGCCTGGTCGCCCCCGAGGATGTCTGGGACCAAGCCGCCGACCTGTTCTGCCCATGCGCCACGAGCGGCGTGCTCACCTCGGAGACCGCCGCGCGCCTGCGTGTCCGCGGCGTCGTCGGCGCCGCGAACAACCAGCTCGACGCGCCCGAGGTCGACGCCGAGCTGATGCGCCGCGGCGTGCTCTACGCCCCCGACTACGCCGTGAACAGCGGCGCCATCACGCTCACCGCCCGTGAGTTTCTCGAGCGGCGCTCCGACCTGCGCGACATCGCCGCCCTCGGCGAGCGGGTCGAGGAGACCGTCACGCGCATCTTTGAGACGTCTGCGCGCACGGGCAACCCGCCGCAGCAGGTCGCTGACCGCCTCGCGGACGACGCCCTCGTGCGACCGCGCAGCACCGAGCGTCAGTTCTGGCCGCTGCGCTGAATCGCGCGCCCGGCGCGGGTCTGCGCCCGACAGCCGCCCCACCGCGCCGCATCTCGACCTTGTGGGTCCGCGTCGAACCTCGGAACACGCGCGGGCTCATCGCGGCCCACGCGCGCATCGACGCCGCGCTCTTGGCCCACCCTGAGCTGCGCCGGGCGCTGGTCACGGTGCGCTGGACACCGGCGCTGCGGACCGAGGCGGCGGTCCGCGCCCACTTGGCTTGGGCGGCGCGCGCAGGCGAGCGCATCTCGACCTGGGCCCCGCTGTGCGCGCCCGGCGCCCCCGTGAACCCGCAGGCGGCGGCCTTCGCGACCCCAGAGGACTGCGCCGCCTGCGTCTTTTACCGCGCCCGCGCATGCCAGGGCTTTGGCGACGAGGACGTGCCCTTTGCCCGACTCACGGACGCGGCCCCCGCGCTCTCCGAGGCCGCGCCCGCCCTCGCCGACCCCTCAAGCGCCCGCTTCGACGGCCTGACACCCGCCGCCTATTGGGCGCCACCGCGCCGCGCCATCGCCGCGCTCGGGGCCGCGACGCGCGCCGCCGGCGGCACGCTGTGGGATCTGGGCGGCGGCAGCGGCTTCGTCGCGGGGCTCTTGGCGCGCGACGAGGGGCTGCGCGTCACGGTCTTTGACCAAGGCGACGTCTGGTCCGGACCGCCCGGGGTCGAGCGCGTCGTCGGTGACTTGCGCGCGCGCATCACAGGGCGTACGCCGCCCGCGGCTGTGCTCGTCTCATGGCCGCCGACGGGTGACGCGTTTCGGGACGTCGTGCGCGCGCTCCGCCCGCGGGTGCTCGCCTACGCCTACGACGCCGAGGGCGCGTGCGGGCGGCGTCGGACGCACGCGGGCCTCGTGACCGACGGCCTCGACGCGCAGTGGTTTCAAGGCGGCGCCGACGACTTCGCGCCCCTGCCCTGGCTCGTTCGCAGGTTCGCCTGCGCTGTGCGCGCGTCTCGCGACGCGCCGGGTGTCGACCACGGCGGGCGCTTCGAGCTCCGCACCGCAGATGCGTTTGCGCCGCCGGGCGACGCGGTCACGCCCTATCCATGGGAGGCGCGCTGACGAGCTGCCGGCGCTACTTGGCGCGGTTCGGGAGCGGGCGGCTCGGATCTCGCTTGTAGAGCGCGACGCCGTGCTTCTCGCCGACGAGGCTGTAAGCGCTCGTCGACTTGAGCTGCGTGTAGACCTTGCGGGTCGCGGCATCGAGCGCCCCCGGCTCGAGCAAGATAAAGTCGGCTCCCCAGCCATCGGGGAACATCTCGATCTGGTCGCGTGACGAGACGTGCGCGCCGACGCGCTGGCTCGCCGACACCGACGCGTCTGCCGGGATCTGCGCGATGAGCTCGAGCAGCGCGTCATAGCGCTCAGACTGGCGTGTATCGAGGGTCCGATTCAGACGCGTGAAGCCGCCCCGGAACGCGTCGCTCGGCGCGAGCGCGCCGTACTTGGCCGAGAACAGCGCGCCGGAGACGAACATGCCGAGCACCAGCGCGGGCACCAGGCGCCGCGGATCGAGCGCGAAGAAGCTGACGATGCGCGCTCGGTCAAGCTCTGACAGCGCGATGGGCGTGAGCGCGAAGGCGACTGGAAAGAGCACGACCGGGTACTGAAAGTGCGTCGAGAACACCGGCGCTCGGCTCGCGAGCAGCAGGAACGCGAAGCCGTAGAGCATCATGACCTTGCCGCGCCGCGCCAAGAACGGGAGAAAGAGCAGCGGGCCGAAAATCTTCAACAAGAACAAGAGCTTCGGCTCGGCCGTGACGTGCTTGAGCACAAAGAACGGGTTCGTGATGAGCGACGCAAGCAGCGCCCGCAGCCCACCTTTGCCCTCGGGGATCAGGTCCACGTAGTAATACGCGTAGCCGTAGGCGTCCTTGCTGTCCTTCATGAAGATGCCGGCGTCCGGCATGACCGCCACCTTCACGAAGACGAAGTAAGCGAGTGCGAGCCCGATCGTCGCGAGGCCCACGCGTCGCGCGCGCCCCGAGAGGACCGCGTAGGCGCCGATGAAGCACGACAGGAGCGACAGGTCCTCGCGGGTCATCAGGATCAGGACCAGCGCGCACCCGAAGAGCTTCCAGCGCCGCGTCTCCAGAGCGTAGAGGAGCCAAAACAGGCTCGGCGCGGCCAGAGTGAGGGAGTGAAAGTCGTAGAGATTCGCCCCGTGCATCGCGGGGTAAAGGAGCAGCGTCGCGGCGAACAGGAGCGAGAGCCACGGCCGCCCCAGCAAGTGATTGCACAGGAGCCAAGCGGGAATCGCCGCCGTCGCGAGCCAGAAAGACTGCACCGTGAGCGCCGTCTCAGACCCGGGCGCGAGCCAGTAGAGCGGCGCGATGAGGCCAAGGACCGGGTCGACGTGGGCCGAGATGTGCGAGCCGCCCCGAATGAACGTCGACGCGAGGAACTCGCCGCGGCTCGTGTTCCACAGCATGTTGTCATACAGGCCCAGATCGAAGATCGAGCTGCCGAGCGCGCGGTGCTGCGTGATGGAGAGCAGCGTGAACGCCGCGCCATACGTCAACACCAGCAATGCGAGCACGAGCGGCGGCCCCCACCGATGCAGGCGAGCGGTCAGGTCGATCTCGCGGGGACGCCACGGAAAGCGATAGGCGGCCCGCGCGGCCCACGCGCCGCCTATCAGGGCGAGCACGTGCGTCAGCCACGGCGCTGTGGTCTCGATCTTCGGCAGGCAGAGCGGCGGTACGAGCGCCAGTAAGACAAGCGGCGCCAGCGCATCGTTCAGGCGGGTGAGCGCCGGTGAGACGGCGGCGGCCCCGAGCCGTCGGACCGCGCGCACCCCGACGACGGCATAGACTGCCAAAACGGGCACAGCCAAGCCGAGCGTCCACGCGACAAACGCCCATCGCTCAGCCAGCGGCAGCTTGTTGTCGACGAACATCGGCAGGCGGTCGATGTTCATCATCGGCCACACGCACCAGCCGATGCTCAGGGCCGTGACGAGGGCCTGAAGACCCCAGGCGCGCAGGTGGGCCTCGGCGTGCGTGAGCGCGACCGGCGCTGCGCGCACGAGGCGGCGCAGGCGACCGTCCGTCAGCGGTTCGGTCGACTGCGGGGGCGTCCGAGAAAGATCGTCCACGGGAAACACGTCTCCGTGTGCAGCGGCTCGAACTCGGTGGACGCGAACCGAACGAAGTCGGCGTGCGTCCAGCGCTGAACGTGCTCAGGGTGGTTGCCCCAGTCCTTGAGGTACTTGCCGCGCGCGAGGTTCGCGAGCTGAAAGTAGGGCTCCCACGGGACCGTCAGGAGAGCGAGGCCGTCGCAGCGGGCGCGCAAGACCTCGAGGGCGGGCTCAGGGCGCGGCAGGTGCTCGAGGACCTCGCTGCACACAACCAGGTCAAAGCGCTCCGTCGACGCGCCGAGCGCCTCGATGGTCGCCGCGCGAAAGGCGCCCTCGGGGCAGCGCAGCCTCGCGTGCTCAATCGCCTGCGCTGAGGCGTCCACGCCCGTCAAGGCGAGCCCAGGGAACCGGTCGAGCAGCACCCGCGCCAAGAAGCCCTCGCCGCAGCCCACGTCGATCGCCGTCTTCGGCGCAGGCTGCGCGCCGAGCAGCGTCGTCACGCGGCCCTGAAAGCGGCGAATGAGCGCGCGGAGCACCGCGTTGCCCGATTCGTACTTGTTCAGGTTCGTGCTGTCGTGCGTCGCGCTCACAGGCGCTCCTCGGGCGCGCGGCGCGTCGCGCCGACGACCTTGCGGAGCTGGTAGGGCTGGGCGCCGCCCGAGGTGTGAACGAGCAGCTCAGCGATGAGGCCCGTGGCCAGCGTCTGCACGCCGATCACAATGAGCAGCACGCCGAGCGCGAGCAGCGGCCGCTGCCCGATGGCCTCGCCGAGCGCCCAGAGGACCGAGAGGTACCCGCAGACCGCCATGCCCGACAGGGTGCACAGCCCGCCGACCTTGCCGAAGAAATGCAGGGGCTTGCGGTCGTACTTGAGCAAGAAGAAGACCGTCAGCAGGTCCATCAGGCCGCGATAGAAGCGACCCGCGCCGAACTTCGAGACGCCGTGCCGACGCGGGTGGTGCTCCACCACGATCTCGCCGACCTTGAAGCGGTTCCAGAGCGCCAGCGCGGGGACAAACCGGTGCAGCTCTCCGTAGAGCTTGACGCTCCGGATCACCTCGGCGCGGTAGCACTTGAAGCCACAGTTGATGTCCCGCAGGGGCACATCCGTCAGGCGGCGCACCATCCAGTTGAACACGCGCGACGGCAGCACCTTGTGCCACGGGTCGTGCCGCGTCTGCTTGTAGCCCGAGACGACGTCCAAGCCCCCCTCGAGCGCCGCGAGAAAGCGCGGGATCTCCTTGGGATCGTCCTGCAAGTCGGCGTCGAGCGTAAAGACCACTCGTCCGCGCGCATGGTCGAAGCCCGCCGCCAGCGCCGCGCTCTTGCCGAAGTTGCCGCGGAGCTGCACCAGGCTCGCCTCGGGGTGAGCCGCCGCGAGCGCCTCGACCGCCGCGACGGACGCGTCTGTGCTGCCGTCGTCGACGAAGACAACCTCGAATGTCTCACCCGGGCTCAGGCAAGGCCGCACGGCCTCCGCGATGCGCCGGAAGAGCTCCGCGAGGGTGGCCTCCTCGTTGAGGAAAGGGATGACGAAGGAGATCGCGGGGCTCATAGGGCGGCGAACGGTATGCGTCCGGCCCTCGGCGTGTCAACGTCGAGGCGCTGTGGCGGTCGACCGCCGCGCGATGCTAGAAGCGCGCCGATGAACTGGCGACGCCCCGCGTCGACCGTTGCGCTGCTCGGCGCGGCGGTCGGCTTCTTCGTCTTCTTGGCCTCTGCGCGCTCCCCGAGTACGTGGCTCGCGGGTCGCCTGGCCTTGTACGCGGTCGCGTCAGGCGTGTTCCTGCTCTCTGCGCTCGCCCTCGGTCATGTAGGTCTGTCGCGCCTGTGGCCGGGGCCGCGTCGCACGCACGAGCACTTGGCGCTCGCGCTCGCGCTGGGCACCTTCGGGTTCGAGGTGCTCGTCTTTCTCTTCGGACTCTTCGACCTCTACCAGCCCTGGGCCTTCTTCGCGCTGCCCTGCGTCGCCCTGGGTGCGGGCGGGCCATCGCTCTGGCGTTGGTGTCGCCGTCGCGGGTCCGCGCTCGCCCGGGCCCGCGCCGCCTCGACCGCGCCCCCCGCGTGGCGCGGGCCGCTCATCGCGTTCGGCTGGGTCTGCGTGGGGCTGCTGTGGTTCTCGATGCTCACGCCCGAGAATGTGCAGTTCGACAGCCGCTGGAAGCACCTCGCCATCGCCGAGGACTTCGTCGCGACCGGCGGGCTCAGGCGCTTCCCCGAGGGCTGGATTTTTGCGGCGCGCCCGCACGCCTCGTCCTACCTCTACCTGTGGGCCTTCCTGGCCCCCGGCGCCCAGCTCTACGACCAGATGGTGCTCTCGATGCACCTCGAGCTCGCCGTCTTCCTCGGCACCACGCTCTGGGGCGTCCCGGCGCTCGTTCGACGCCTCGTCCGCGGCGCGGACGTTCGCCTCGTGTGGGTCGCGCGCTTCCTCTTCCCCGGCGTGCTCCTCTACGACGGGAACCTGAGCGCCGGGGCGGACCACATCGGCGCGGTCTTCGGGCCCGCGCTCGCGCTCGTGGTGCTGCGGCTGTGGCGGCGCCCAACGCTCGGCGCCTTCGCCTTGGTCGGCGTGCTCGCCGCCGCGGCGTTCCAGGTCAAGGAGACCGTCGGCCTGATGCTCCTGCCGCCCGTCGCGCTGGCGCTCGGGGCGCGCTGCCTGCTCGACCTGCGCGCTTCGCCGCGGGCCACCCTGTCGCGCGCCGCGCTGGCCGCCGCCGCGTTCGTCGTGGCCGCCTCGCCGCACTGGGCGACCAACCTGGCGTGGTACGGCGACCCGCTCTACCCGAACTTCTGGCGGATCTTCGACGTCACGCCGTGGATGCCCAGCGCGCCGTATACGTTCGAGACGCTGTACCGTGACGCGGGGCTCTGGCAGCCGCCCCGCACGCTCGACGGCGTGCTGCGGACGCTGCGGGCGACCGTCGATTTCTCGTTTGACCCGAACAACTGGGGGGGGCTGCACGGCGAGCTGCCGATCGTCGGCTCGCTCTACACGCTGCTCCTGCCCGCGGCGCTCTTCCTGCGCGTCGGACGGCGCACCTGGGCGCTCGTCATCGCCACCCAAATCGGTCTCTTCGCGTGGTTCTGGGTGCACCACCAGGACCGCTACCTGCAGGTCATCATGCCTTACATGGCCGCGGTCACGGCCGCCGTGCTCGTCAAGGCGTGGCGTGACGGCGGTGTCCCCGGGCGGCTCGGCGCGTGCGCGCTCGTCGGCGTGCAGGTCGTTTGGGCGGGAGACGTGCCGTTCATCCCCACCCACGCGATGATCAAGGACACGCCCCTGCGGACTTCTGCGGCGCTGCTGAGCCAGGGCTACAAGGCCAAGGACAACGCGCGCCTCACGGCCGTGCAGAAGGACCAGCGCGCGCTGGGCAAGGCGCTCCCGGGCGGCGCGCGGGTGCTGATGCACGAGGAGCACAGCCGCTTGGGGCTGCGCGCCCAGTGGATCACCGACTACCCCGGCGAGCAGTACGCCCTCTCCTACGGCGACCTCGACAGCCCCGCGGGCGTCTGGGACGCCCTGCGCGGCCTGGGCGCCACGCACGTCGCTTGGAAGCCCGCGTCGCGCGCCTTTGAGACCCTCGCCAGCGACATTCGGTTCTTCGAGACGGCCCACCTCGCGCTCGAGGCGCCCCAGCGCGTTGGCGTCTATCAGCTCGCGCTCATGCCCGAGGCGCGTCCGACGGGTGAGTGGGCCACCGCCTCGGGCGACGCGATCGTCTTGTCGTGCCCGCCCCGCAAGCCCAGGGACCGGCCGACCTATGCGTCGGGCCTCTACCCTATCAGCGCGCTGCGGGTCCGCACCCTCGACAAGTCGCCGGCCTGGCCGACGCCCGCCGTCCCCCTCGCGAGCGCGGCCGAGGCTACGTCGGTCGCGGAGCGGGCGCGCGCGCTGGTCGTCGATCCCCGCTGTCACGCCGCCCTGCCTGCGGCGCTCAAGACCCGCTTCGAGAAGCGCGCGGACGCCCGCAAGGGGGGGCGCGGCGACGTGCTCTATCAGGTCTGGACGCTGCGGCGTCCCCTGAACCCCGCCGCGAAGTAGCGCAGCGGGCCGAGCGCACGCCCGACGGCCGCGGCCAGCACGCTCCGGGGCGGCATCGAGCGACCCTCGCGCTCTATGGCGACCGCGACAGCGGCGATGGCGTCCGCGTGAAACCAGCCGTCGACGCGGGGCAGGGCGTCTCCGGCGACGCACAGGCGGCCGTCGAGGCCCCGCGCAACGACGCGGTGAATGACCCCGAAGTCGCCCTGCCGCAGCAGCACGACATCCCCCACTCGCGGCGCGCCCGCCCGCAGCAGCACACTGTCCCCATCGCGCACCCACGGTCGCATGGACGCCCCCCGCGCGCGGACACGAACCGTCTCGCCGCGCGCGAGCAGCTCAAGCGCGAGCGCGGCCGCTGCGCCCGCGACCTCGTCCGCGCTCGGGGTCACGCCCGAGGGTCCTCGATCTGCACTAACCCGGTCGACCGCTCCCGCAGGGCGTCCGCCTGACGCGTGAAGCCCGCGCGGCGCGCCGCGAGCTGGCGCTCGGCGAAGCTCGGCCCGTAATGCTCAAAGAGCGCGTCGGCTTCGGGCGTGCCCGCGATGGGCACGGGCAGGCCCTCCTCACGGCACACGTTCACGTACTCGAGCGCGGCCATCGTCAGGTGTGTCCGCTCGCACACATACGGGCTGCGGCTGCCGGCGTCGCCTGTCTCGGCGTGTGAGATCCCCGGGCAGTAGCCGCACTTGCCGTGAAAGGTGCAGCCGCCGCAGTCCTTCAGGTAGCTGGCGCGCCGGATCGCGCGCTGCGACGTCGTCTTTTCGCGCCCCGCCTCCCCCCACCACAAATCGGCGAAGGTGTGGGTCCGCAGGCTCCCGATGTCGTCTCGCCAGTTGATACACGGCTGAAGTCGGCCGTCCGGCGTGATGTAGGCGCTCGCCGTGCCCGCCGAGCAGGTGACCCGCTCGCTCGGCGTGTCCTCGAGCTTCGAGATCGGCTTGACCTCGGGCAGCACCTCCTCGAAGCCCTTCATCACGGCGAGGATGCGGTCCGCGCCATGCGCGCCAATGCCGCACAGCCCAAAGTCCGCCTGGTCGTCCGGCGTGATGTGCGCGTCGCTCTCCCAGTCCACGCCGAGGCGCTTCGCGAGCGCGCCGACGGCGTGCCAGCCCCGCCGGTTGTGAACCATCACCGGTGTCTTGAACCCCGCGCGTACCCCACGCGCGACAAGCCGCTCTGCGGCCGCGACCGTCTTGGCGTGGCTCCCGGGGATGCGCGTGATGGCCTCGTGCTCCTCGGCGTGTACGGAGTAGAGCGACATCGCGACCTTCGACACGCCGACCTCGGCCAAGACATCGGCCGTGGCGTCGTCGATGAAGTTGCCGTGCGTGTTGATCTTGACGTCGAACTGCCGGCGCCGCGCGGCGCGAATGAGGTCGAGCGCGTCACGCCGGAGAAAGAGGTCTCCGCCGCTCAGCAGCAAGAAGAGCGTGCCGGCCGCGGCCAGCTCGTCGAGGATGCGCTCCCCCTCGGCCAGCGTGAGCTCGTCCTGGCGCCGGTCCGTCAGGTAGCAGTGCACGCACTGGTGGTCACATCGCCACGTCAGGTCCCACTGCACGAAGAGGGGGACAGCCCGCTCGATGGCCTGCCCGAAGAAGGTGCCCATGCGGCCGGCCTCTCGATCACCCCACTCAGCCATGGTCCCTCCTTGGGGAAGTGCACATCGTAACATTGCGCGGCGAGGGCCGCGTCGCAGGCGCGCTCGAACAGGCGCTCGCGCACGCCGAGCGTGGCGTCGTGCAGGAGCACGCTCTCGACCAAGTGCGCGGCAGCGGCGGCGGGCGAGAGCGGCGCGAGCCAGGCGCCGGGCGCCTTGACCGGCCTCACCAGGCGGGTCAGTGGGGCGTTGCCCGCGTCGTAGGGGAGCGTGCGCCCCTCGCTCCA
>CANLBD010000031.1 GCA_947488215.1 Myxococcales bacterium
CATTGCCTCGATTGCCCCGCTTGCCCCGCTCGCCCGCGAGGCCATCGACACGCTGAGCGTGTGCGTCTGGCCGAGATAGCGCAGGTCGGCGCGGACACAGACTTCGAGAGCGACCTCTGTTGAGGCTTCGACTTGGAGCGCAGCGCGTGCGTCGCCGCGCAGTGTATCGACGGCGTGCGCGAGCGCATCTCGCGTGAGGCTGTCGAGACCCACGCCGAGCGTGCGTGTCCGCGTCAGCCCCCACGGCGCGTCGAGCATCCCGTCGGCAGACAGCAGCCCTGGCTCGTCCGCAAAGAGCACTCGTGGGCAGCCGAGCTCGTCTGCGACTGCGCACGCGTGCAGTCCGCCTGCGCCGCCGAAGGCGACCAGGGTGAGCGCGCGCGGGTCGTGGCCGCGCTCCAGGCTCACGCGTCGACAGGCCCGGGCAATGGTCGCGTCTGCCGTGTCCACGACGAGCTGCGCAGCCTCGAATACGTTGAGCCCGAGTCGGTCGGCAAGCGGCGCGAGCGCGCGTTGGGCGCGCTCGATATCGAGCGACATCGCGCCGCCGAGGAGCGCGTCCACACGCCTGAGCACACAGTGCGCGTCCGTGACGGTGGGGGCTTCGCCACCGCGGCCGTAGCAGGCAGGCCCCGGCGCTGCGCCCGCTGAGGCGGGCCCGACTTGCAGGCCTCCGCCCGGATCGAGGGCCGCGATCGAGCCGCCGCCCGCGCCCACGGTCTCGACCGGCAGCAGCGGGATACGCAGGGGCCAGGCGCCGAACGCGCCATCGTCGCGCGGGCTGGGCTCTCCGACCAGCACGGCGACGTCGGTCGAGGTGCCGCCGACATCCAACGTGAGCAGGGCGTCGAGGCCGTTTCGACGCGCGACGGCGAGCGCGCCCCGCACGCCGCCCGCTGGGCCGGAGAGCGCGGTGTGAACGGGATGCGCTGCGGCGCGCGCTGCGGGCATCAACGCGCCCGCCGAGCCCATCAGGAACAGGCGCGCGCGCGGCAGACGCGTCGTGAGGCGGGCGAGATAGCCGCTCACTGGGCGGTTCAGCGCGGCGTCGAGCACCGCGGTCATCGCGCGCTCAAACTCCCGCTCTACGGGCGCGACCGCGTGGCTGCACACGATGACTAAACCGGGCCAAAGTCGAGTGACCGCGGCCGCAACGCGCAGCTCATCGTCTGGGAACCGGTGCGCGTGCAGGAGCGAGACCGCCACGGCGTCCGCAGACGCGAGGGCAGGCGCAGCTCCCCTGAGTGCGCGGTCGAGGTCGTCCTCACTCATCGACTCGACGCGCTCGCCCTCGGCGCCCACCCGCAGAGGCAAGCCGACGACGTCGGCGCGGTCGATGGGCGGCGCGACCACGACAGGGTGCAGCGCGTGCAGAACGGGTCGCGCCTGCCGCCCCAGCCACAGCGCGTCCTCGAAGCCCGCGTTGGTCAACAGCGCGACACGACCACTGCGGCCCTCAAGGAGCGCGTTCGTGCCGACCGTTGTCCCATGCCGCAACTCGAACGTGCTCGATGGGTCGACGCCGAGCGTCCGGACAGCGTCTTCGATCGCGGCGCTGGGGTCGTCGGGACGCGACGGGACCTTGGCGCGGCGGATGACGATGCCGCCCTCGGCGAGCACGGCATCCGTGAACGTGCCCCCGGTGTCGACCGCGACGGTGCGCGTCATGGGCGGTGGTGTCCGCTCAGCGGCAGGTTACCGCAGGATGGCGTTGATCGCCGTGTTCAGGTCGCTCTCGCCCGAGCGGTCGGAGTAGAAGTACTCGAACGTGCGGCCGCGCACGAGCGCGTTCCACGGCAGGCCGAAGGAGCCGTCCGCGCCCGGGTAGGGCCAGATGTACTGGAAGGTCGTCGCAAAACTCCCGGTGCCGTCGTGGTCGATGTAGAAGCGCGCCGCGTCCTGGTCGTACCGCGCCGCGTACGACTTGCAGTAGGCGAGCGTCGGGCGGCCGTAGTTCGCGTTCTCGCCGAGGATAATCACCGGCTTGAGGGCGTCGGGTCCGAGCTGACGCTCGATGTCGTTGAACACTGTGATGGCATTCGGCACGAACTCCGCGCAGGCGGGGCACCAGCCGGCCGTGGCGATGAACCAGAGGCCCTTCGCCGTCGCGCCCAGGTCGTGCATGCTCACGAACTCTTCCGTCTCGCAGTTCTGCAGCGAGAAGTCGCGCACGACCTCGCGCAGCCGAGCGGGCTGCGACGCGATCTCGAGGTCGATCGCCTGCTCCGGGTTACACCATGTATCGCCGTTGTCCACGGGGAACGACCGCAAGGAGTTGGGGTCGATATCGACCTCGACCATGTCGATGCCGCGGAGCGTCGCCGTGAAGCGCTCCCCCGAGTCGGCGCCGAGCTCGGTGATCTCGACCTCGCCCGCGCGGGGGTAGAACCGCTGCGAGCACGACCCGGTCATCGGGTTGCACCCGCGCAGCCCAAGGACACAGACCTCGCACGTGCGGAAGTTGGTGCCGGCGAGGTCGTAGACCCCGGGCGTGACCTCGCCGTTCGGGCTCCGGATCTCGATGATGAGCGCGTTCAGGGGGTTCGAGCTACCGTCCACGCCCTGATACGTCAGGCCGGTCGCGCTCGGGGTGACCTGCTCCTCGACCGCCGCGAAGGGCTCGCCCTCGCACAGTGCCGGCGGCGGTGGGGGAGGCTCAGTCGCCGGGGGCGGCGGCGCGGCGTCTTCGGGCGCGGGCGGCGACAGGGCAGCGTCCGTGGCTAGGCTGGGCGTGCCACCCGACTCGGCACCACCGGCAGCGGCGCCGCCCGCGTTGCCCGTGGAGGCGTCGGGCCGGACCTGCGCACCGCCGGCGGCGACGTCGACGGGCGGATCGCCCGCTTCCGTTTCACAGGCAGTCACAAGCGAGAGCGCGGCGAGCGCGATGAGGACGTGACGAAGCGAACGCATCTCTGAGCACCTCCACAGTCGAGGCGCGGGAGTCCCCCGCGCGCTACGGCTTGATATTGGGCCGGCTGACGGACTTCGTCCCGAGAAATCGACACGTGGCCCGCGCGCGGCGCGCCTTGCCCCTATCGCGCGCTGCGTGGTAACCCCTCGCGGCCTTTTCCTTTAGAGCATTCGAGGGATGACCGTGTCCGAACTGACCCGAGAGACCGTCGCGCTTCACCTCGTCTCGGCCGAGAACCGAGACGCCGAGCGGCTTCTGCCTGCGCTCGCCGGCGCCGAGGCCTGGATCGAGGCGCACACCGACGCGCGCGGCGCCGGGCGTGCCGTGGCTGACTTCCGCGCGGCGCTGATTGCCGCAGGCGCGGCCGCCCTCGACGGCGGAGACCCGCAGCGCGTCGAGGACGCCCTCATCGCCTCTCAGCCTGACACGCCGCTCTCCGAGCGTGTCTTTCGGCAAGCCTGGCTGCTCTTCGTCGACCACCTCGCCCGCAGCGGGGACAAGCCGCCCTTCGGTGGTTCCGGCAAGGCGGAGACGTGGGCTTGGGTTGGGCGCTCACGCGACTGGCCGCACGTCGACCCCGGCAATGTCGTCGCGCGTGCGGCGGCCCTCTTCGGCGAGGGCTTGCAGGTCGTGGTCGCGCGCGGCCCGGGGCGCTCGGCGTTCTTGGCGGCGGTGCGTCGCGCGCTGCTCGCCCGCCACGGCGGCGACGCGCTGGTGCCCCCCGTGATGCTCGCGAGCCTCGACGACACGGCGGGCGTGCTGCGGCCCTATATCGAGCGCGGCCCGCTCGATGAAGAGCTGCGCAAGGTGCTGCCGCAGATTCGCTTCGGCGAGGACCTCGTCGGCCTGCTCGGTCGCTTGGGCGACAAGGCGCCCGTCGCGCTGCTGCTCGACGACGCCCACCTGCAGAGCCGCGCGGTCCTGCTTGGGCTGCCGCTCTTCTTGGAGCCCGCGGCGGGTCGCAAGGCCCTGCTCGTGCTCGCCGGGCCCGACAACCCGGCGGACGACGGCCCGCTCGCGGACATTCTTCAGGACGCCGCGGGGCGAAACGCGCTGACGCAGCTCCAGCTCCCCGCGATCGACCCCGAGTTCGTGCGTCACCTGCTCGCCGCCTATGAGCGGCCGTCGTCGCAGGCGGAGCGCGTGCTCCAGTTCACGCAGGGGCCGTTCTTTGGGGGGGAGCGCCTGCGGATCGCGCGCGCCGTGCTGAACGACGCGGACTTCGAGGCGTTCTCGCCCGAGGCGCTGCTGCCGAAGAACGAGCGGGCGCGCGAGGTGCTGGCCGTCGCCGCCATCGAGGGGCCGACGTTCCACGCCCTCTCGGTGGGCGCCGTCTTTCAGCGCACCGAGGACGACCCCGAGGACCTGCTCCACGACGACGAGTATGAGATCGAGGGCGCGCTCGTGGGCACGTGCGAGGCGGCGGTCCCCGCGCAGGAGCGGCAGTGGGTCGACCTGCAGGACGGCCTGCACCCGGTGTTCAGCTTCGGCGACGTGCGTTTGGCACTCGCCCTGCGCGCGGGCATTCCGCAGGAGCACCTTGCGCCGCGAGCGGGCGCGCTGCGGGACATCCTGCTCGAGAAGTACGGGCCGCAGCGCGTCTGGCAGATCGCGGACCGCCTGTGGAAGCTCGACGCCATGGCGGGGCGCAACCGGCGCGTCGAGACGCTCCTGATCGGCGCCGCCGACCCAGGTCGCATTGAGTTTGGCTTCCGACGCTTGCTCCCGGTCTTGCAGGCGCAGCAGCCCTTCGTGCTCGCGCTCGCGCGGCTCTACGGCGCGGCCATGGAGGCGGGCCAGCTCGGGCTGACTCAGGGCCAGGCCCAGTTCGCGGACCAGGCCTTTCAAGCGGCGGCGGCGGCGGCGCAGCGCCTCGGTCGACCCGGGCCGGCGGGCGAGGCGATCGCGCGAGTCGCCGAGCTGCGCCTCGCGCTGGCGCAGACGGCGCCGGCCAAGGTCGCGCTCGAGACCGCACAGCAGCTCCTCGACAAGGCGCAGCATCACCGCAGCGCCGCTCGGCTGGGCATGCTCCGCGCCGAGATTCACGTCCTCGATGGGGAGATCGACGCCGCACTCGCAGCGCTCGACGCCACGCGAGAGGCGCTCACCACCCACAAGGACCCGGCGCACGCGGCCCTCGCGCTCGTGCGGCGCGGGCGCCTGACCTGGGAGACCGGGCGGCACGACGAGGCCGAGGCCCTCGCGCAGACGGCGCTGGCCGAGGCAGACGCTTCGCAGGACCCCCGCGCGCGCGCAGCCGCCCGGATGGCGCGCGCCTACATCGCGGGCGAGCGGCAGCAGCTGGACGCCGCGATGAAGTGGCTCAACGAGGCCGCGCAGCTCTTCAACGCGGTGCGCATGCCGCTTCACATCGTCGAGGCTGCTGCGGCGGGCTTGCAGCGGCGTCACGGCGCAGCGGCGGACGCCGAGAAGCGCCTGCGCGCTGTGGGTGAGGCCTTCAAGAAGGCACAGGCGGGTGTGCAGTTCGCGGACGCGTGGCATGAACTGGCGCGCGCTCTGATGGACCAGGACAAGTTCACGGACGCTCTCTCCGCCTTAGGCGAGACACTCGAGGTGCGGCGTGTTGCCCGAGACCGCTTCGGCTTGGTGCGTCTGCACGATGACATGGGGCGCGCCGCCAAGGGGCAGGGGGACGCGCTCCGTGCGGCGCAGGAGTTCGCGCGCGGGCGCTGCGTGGCGGAGCGCCTCAACCTCGCTCATCGCCTCGGCGCATTCGACGCCGAGCTCGAGCTGCTGCGCGAGGCCATCGACGCGCTCCCGGAGACGTCCCTCGCGGGTGTGCTCGCGGCCGCTCAGTCCGAGCACGACGCGCTTGAGGCGCAGTGGGCCGCGCCGCCCGAGCCGCCCGCCCCGCCTGCTGCAGAGTCCACCTGACCTGCGCTAGAGTCACCACAGCCGCGCTCCGCGGCGCTATCGCTGGAGGAGTCATGAAGCATCTCTCGTGCGCGTTGCTGGTCTCCGGTCTCGCGCTGGCGGCATGCGGTGCCGCGGACAACCCCGCGCTCGACACCGAGGCGGACGCGGGCGCGGGGGGGGCGGCCTCTGGGGGTCAACCGCTGTCCGGTGGGTCACCCGCCCCCGGCGGCGAGGCTCCGAGCGGCGGCGCAGCGCCCGGCGGTGAGGTCGCTGGCGGTTCGACGGCTTCGGGGGGCCAGCCCGGCCTCGGCGGCGAGCCTGACCCCGGTGGGTCGGCGCCCCTCGGGGATGGCTGCGTCGAGGCCTGCGCTCGTCTGGGCGGTTGCGTCGCAGAGGTCTGCCCCGCGGGCGCAGCGGAGCGGCTCGCAGACGTCGAGCAGGCGTGCCGCTTCGAGTGCGCTGCGAACCCCTCGTTCCCCATTGTCGTCGGTGGCATCGACACGTGCGCGGACGTCATCGCGTTCGGCCGTCAGGCCGTGGGCGAGCCGCTGCCGACGATCTGTCCAGAGGGCACGGGCCCCGCGGGTCACTACCCGGTGTGCGATATCTTCGGAGAGCGCGCAGCGACCTGCATCGCCGAGGTCTGCGCGCCGGTCGATGAGCTCCGCGACGTCGTCATCGCCGCGTACACACGCTTCTGCGACGACGCCGCCAACCGCGGTGACTTCAACCCCGACGACGTCGCCGCGCTCATCACGCCGCAGACGGACTGCAGCTTCCCAATCCTGGCCGACATCGTCCGGTCGGGCACTGAGCCGGGGAGCGACCTCGCGGGCGTCTGCCAAAACGGTCCGGTCGTTTCGTCCGAGGTCTGCACGGCCGCTTGCGAGGTCTTGAGCCCGTGCATCCCGCCAGACTCAGATGCTGCAGCCCTCGCTGACCCCGCGCTTTGTGGTTATGTGTGCGCCGTGAACCCCGAGGTGGACGCTCGCATCTGGACGTGCGCCGAAGCGCTCGAGGTGGGCGCTGCGTGCGAGGTCGCGCTCGGCTGCTTTAACCCCGGCCCGCCGCCGCCGCGCGTCGAGTGCGAGGCTTACGCTGACCGCGTCGCCGCATGCACCGCCGAGGCCTGCGCGCCCGTCGCGGACGTGCTCGAGGGCTTCGCGGGCTCCCTCGCCGGCTACTGCGCCGAGACGATCGCCCGCGACGCAGACGCCGCCGCGTTCTTCGCGATGGTCAACGCCGACACGCCCTGTGATGATCCCGCCGTCTCGGGCATCGTGGACGCGCTGCTCATCGACGATCCCGCAAACGACAGCGACGGCGCGCTCGTCGGCTACTGCGCGAACGGGCCAGCGAACGACATCGCAGAGACCTGCGCGCCCGCATGCGAGGTGCTTGTGCCGTGCTTGCCGGCGCAGGGAGACGCCGGGTCGCTGCGCGCTCCCGGTGCCTGCGTCTACTTCTGCTCTGTCGGTCCCGCCGAAGTGAGCGCGGCCGCTTGGGCGTGCATGGTCGACGCAGCCACGTGCGACGCGGCGTTCGCCTGCGTCATGCCGTGACGCGCCGGCCGTCGACGCCCGCGTGGGCGCTCGTCGGTCTGGGAGCGCTCGCCTGTCAGCCGCCGAGCGCGGGCAGGACAATGGACGCTGCGTTGCCGCCCATGGGTGACGCGTCTCTCACCGGAGATGGACCGCCGACTGCAGACGCTGCGCCGACGCCGGACGCCGCGCCGACGCCGGACGCCGCGCCGACGCCGGACGCCGCCGCCCCGTGGACACGCGGACCCGATGGGTGCAGCGACCTCTACGCGGACGACGTCGTGCCAGTCTTCGAGCTGACCCTCGCGCCCGAGGTCTGGGCCGCGCTGTCCGACGAGTTCGCTCGGCCCGCAGAGCGCGACGCTGCGGGGTTGCCGCTCAAGCCCTACCACCCGGTCGCCGCGTTTCGATACCAAGACCAGACGGTGGTCGACGCCAGGGTGCGCCTGCGGGGCAACCCGTTCTTCTCGTGGCGCGGCCCAAAGATGCAGCTCCTCGTGTCCTTCAACGAGCAGGACCCGAGCGGACGCTTTCACGGCCTGCGCAAGCTCGCCTTCGACGCGCCGTTCTACGATCCGAGCATGCTCCACGAGCGACTGGCCGCGCACGTCCTGCGTGGGCTCGGGCTCCCGGGCCCGTGCGTGAACCACGCGTGGCTCCGCATCAACGGCGCGGACTACGGCCTGTTCGTGAACAAGGAGCACGTCGACCGGGAGTTCTTGGAGCGGACTTTCCCCGCCAACCCAGACGGAGACCTCTTCAAGAGCGGCTGGGAGCGCAAGACCAACGACGCGACGGGCACGAACGCGCGACGTGACCTGCTCGGGCAGACGACGGACCCGAGCGCCCTCGCGCGCCTGGTCGACGTGCCGCAGGCGGTGCGCGTGTGGGCCGCCGAGGGCGCTCTGCCGCACCCCGATGGCTTCGCGTGCTGCCAGAATAACTTCTACCTCTACGACCAGCCGGGCGTCGGCTTCGCGTGGATCCCCTATGACCTCGACTACACCTTCGGCGGGAGCCCGACCTTCTCCGAGGTCCCCGTCGACTGGCCGCCGCTCTTTCCCTCGCCTCGGTGGACGCCGCCGGTCTTGCGCGCCGTGCTGAGCACACCCGGCGGCAGCCTTGCGTTCGTGGACGCCTTCGCGCGCGCCGCGGACGCGATGGCCCCCACTCGGTTGCAGCCCCTGATTGAGCGCTGGGACGCCCAGATTCAGCCTCTCATCGACGTGGATCCGAACCTGCACTTCGAGCGACCCGACCACGCGACGCACGTGCGCGCTCTGGCAGATTTCGTGGCTGCGCGGCACGCGTTTGCGTCGCGGTGGCTGGCTTGTCAGCGCGGCGAACAGAGCCGCGACGCCGATGGGGACGGGACGCGGTGGTGCTTGGACTGTGACGACGCTGACCCGCTCGCGCGCCCCGGTGGCGTCGAGGTCTGCGACCAGCGCGACAATGACTGTGACGGCGCCGCCGACGAAGGGCAACGGGCCTGTCTGGACTGTACCGAGGTCGCTGTGGGCGACGCGCTGTTCGTCGCGTGCCCACAGGCTGTGAGCGCCGCACAGGCGAACGCGCGGTGTGTCGGGGTGGGCGGCGCACTCGCGACACCGCGCTCCGACGCGGAGCAGCGCGGGCTGCGCGACTGGGCGGTGGCGGCCGGGGTGGGCTCGGCCTGGCTCGGTCTGAGTGATGCGGGCCGAGAGGGTGAGTTCGTGGAGCGCGCGTCCGAGGTGGGGGGCGGCGCGCTCGTGCCGCCACCGTGGTCGCCCGGGCAGCCCAACGGCGGCGACGAAGAGAACTGTGTCGCTTTGGAGGCGCCGACGGGCGCGTGGTCGGATGTCGATTGCGGTCGCTTGCTGCCCTTCATGTGTCGTTTGCCTGCGTCGCCCTGAGGTGTGCCTGCTAAAGTTGGGGGGATGTGGCGTCTCGCTCAGCGCGGCTGGTGGTCGCTCGGTCTGCTCGCGGTGGGCTGCGTGGCGCAGTTCCCAACGTTCGTTGAGGACGCCAGCCGCTCTTCGCTGAGTGCGGAAGCGGGTGCGCTCGACGCAGATTTAGGTGATGCGGAGTCGCCTCCCTCGCAGGCCGACATGATGGAGCCCACACGGGATGCGAGCGGCGTCAGGCCCACCGAAGACGCGCGCGTCCTAGCGCTCGATGCCGCTCCCGCCGTCCCGCTCTCTGCCACGCTGACCGTCAACGAGTTCCGTGCGGCGCTGCCCTGCGGTCGTCGAGACGTGAACGTCACATGGGCGACGACAGGCGCGCTCGGCTGCACGATGAGTACGCTCCCCGAGCAGGTCTTCGACGCGCCCGCGCTCCCGCCGAACGGAGACCGACTGCTCATCGCGCTCGACCTCCCGGCGGTTGTCTTTGTGCTCACGTGTCGCTCAAGCGATGGGGGCTCCGTCGAACAGGTCGTGGACTTAAAGCAGGCCACGAACCTGCCGCCGCAGACCATGTTTCCGAACAGGGAGGCGGTGCGCGCGGAGCAGCGTCGATGCGCCCTCGCGCTCGGGCAGACACCGGTCAGCGACGCTACACAAGACGCGGGCTTCGTCAACCTGGACGCCGTTTCAGCGGGTCAGATATGCCGATGCGCGGGCTACCAGTCCGCTCCCAACTTCATGCAAGCCGACAATCGCAGGACCTGCTTCGCGTCGCCCGGAGACAACACGATCGGGCAATACGAAACGGGCGGCCCGAGCTGGTTCATTCGACGCGCGTCGGGCCAGGACCGGTGCATCGACACATTGCTCTGCAGCGGGCAGGTGGAGCTCTGCGATGCGCTCATCGCCCCGCTGCCTGCATCGCCCTGAGGCGCCTCAAGGAGACTGTTCATGCGTCACCCGCTGTGGTTCTCCGGCGGCGGGGTCATCGACGCGCAGGTGCCCGTCCACTGAGTGCCGGCCGCCTCGACGAGCTTGTGCGCGCGGTCCCGCTGATGCCCGGCGAATCGCGCACGCGGACATTCCTGTGCGACGCCATCGCCGAAGTCGCGACGACGCAGCCGAATCGACGCTGACGGCGACGGACTCTTCACGCCGCCCGGCGGCAAGCGCAGCGCTTCGGGTCGCTCAGGCACGCACGCCGCGTCACCTCGGTGTCGCGCAGCGCTTGAGCTCCCGCTCGAGGGCGTCGCGCTCGGGCGGGTCGACCCATAGGCCGTACTTGCGCTTGACCTCGACCTGTCGCGCGGCCAGCGCGCAGCGCGCGGCGACCCTGGGCGGCTGCCACTGCGCGGCGTCCTTGTCGCCCTTGTCTTGGTTCGTCGGGCCATCGACCGCGAGCAGGTTGGTCGGGTCGTTCGCCAGCGCAGCGCGCGCCTCGGGCGACAGTGACTGCGCGCCGGTCCGCCACGCGTTCGACAACGAGACCACGTGGTCAATCTGCACGGCCGCGGCGTCGGTCTTGCTGAACGTGATCGTGCGGCCCGTGTAGGGGTCGGCCAGTACGCCCGCCGTGACTACACACTGGCGCGTGCCGGGCTTGTGCTGCACCTGCGTCAGGTCGCGCGCCAGGATATCGTTGCGCGTATCGCAGCCATTGTGGTCGACGTCCGCCCAGCGCTGCCCGAAGAGCTCTCGCTCGTAGCCGTTGCGACCCGCGTCCTGCTTGACCGGCAGCTGCGCGAGCACAGTCAACGCCGCTTGCGCTTCGGCGGCGCTCAGGCTCGCGGGCTCGTCCTGCTGCACTGCATCGGGCAGATCGAGCAGGCCGCGCTCGTTTGCCCAGTAGCCCCCCGCCGCGAGTAACAGCGACAGCAGCGCGGCGGCCGCGCCGATACCTCCGCTGCGACGACGCCTGCTCAAGGGCGCTCACGCCCGAAGGGCCGCGCGGCGCGCAAGCGCAGGGCGTGGTCAGCCAGCGTCAGCAGCACCGCGGCCTCGACGAGCGGCGCCGCCCTCGGCAGCACGCACGGGTCGTGGCGCCCGCTGTTCGTCAGCGTGTGCGACTCTCCCGCTCGGGTCACGGTCTGCTGCGGCTGAAAGTGCGTGCTCACGGGCTTGAACGCGCAGCGCATGACCAGCCGCTCGCCGTTTGAGATCCCCCCGAGCACGCCGCCCGCGTCGTTCTTGGTCGCCCGCACCCGCCCCGCTTCGGCGTCAAAGTAGAGGGGGTCGTTGTGGGCGCTCCCGCGCAGGCGTGTGCCGGCGAAGCCGCTGCCGATCTCAAAGCCCTTACACGCAGGCAGGGACATGCACGCGTGCGCCAAGTCGGCCTGCAATTTGTCGAAGACCGGCTCGCCATAGCCGAGCGGAACGCCGCGCGCGACGCAGGCCACCACGCCGCCGAGTGTATCGCCGGCGTGCTTAGCCGCCTCGATCTGGGCCGCCATGCGCCCCGCGGCGTCTGGGTCGGGGCAGCGCACAGGGTGGGCGTCGACCAAGGCGCGCGTGACCGTACCCTCGTCCATGGCGGCCGTGACCTCCGCGACCTGCTCGACCCACGCCACGACCTCGATGCCCGCCTCGAGCGACAAGAACTGGCGCGCGACCGCGGCTGCGGCGACGCGCGCGACGGTCTCACGCGCGCTCGAGCGCCCACCGCCTCTCCAGTCGCGGTGCCCGTACTTCTCTGTCCAGGTCCAGTCCGCGTGGCCGGGTCGGTAGACCTCGCTGACCCGCGCATAGGCCGAGGCATCAGCGTCTGCGTTGCGAACAATCAGGCAGAGGGGCGCGCCGGTGGTGCGGCCCTCGAAGAGGCCCGAGAGCACCTCGACGCGGTCGGCCTCGCTGCGGGGCGTTGTCAGCGCGCTCTGCCCCGGGCGTCGACGGTCCAGGTCCGCTTGAACGGCGTCCAGATCGAGCGAGAGACCCGCGGGGCAACCGTCGATGACGCACCCCAGCGCGGGTCCGTGTGACTCCCCGAACGTCGTGACGCGAAAGAGCCGGCCCGTGCTGTTGGACACGGGCGCCTCAGCGCTCGGGCGACGCTGCGTACACGCCGTGCGTCACGGTCTCGGGCAGCGGCTCGTGGGTGGCGCGCTTGGCGAGCGCGTCTCGCGCGGCCTCGTCGATCTCGGCTTCGATGCGGGCCTCGAGCGCGGCGAGCGTGGACGCTTCGACGCCGCGGTGAGCCTGGAGCCACGCCTCGAAGTTCCCGACGGGGTCCCGCTGGCCCCAGTAAGCGAAGACCTCGGCGGGGAACAGGTCGCGCGCCTCGCGCTCGTCATGGGTCGCGTGACCTCCCATGCGGAACGTGCGGGCCACGATCATCACGGGCCCGTCACCCCGGCGCGCGTGGTCGACGGCGAGGCGCGTGGCCGCGAACATGTCGAGCACGTTGTTGCCATCGACCCGGTGCACCGGCATCCCATACGCGCCGCCGAGCTGCGCGAAGTCGCCGGGGAAGCTGCAGGTGCGGTCGGTGCCGAGCGCGACCTGGTTGTCCTGGATCACCGCGACGAGCGGCGCCCGCGTCGAGAGCGCTGTCCGCAGCCCCTCGTGCACAGCGCCCGTCGCCGTGGAGCCGTCGCCGGTCCACGTGAGCGCGACGCGCGCCTCGCCCCGCAGCTTGAACGCGAGGGCGCAGCCCGTCATCACGGGCACCAAGTCGCCGATGTGGCTGATGGGGGGAATCACGCCGCACGCGGGGTCGCCGATGTGCAGGTCGCGCCCGCCTGTGATGCTGTCCGTGGTGCCGAGGTATGCCGCGAAGCACTCGGCCATGCGCATGCCCCGTTGGAAGCACGCCGAGGCGTTGCGGATCATGGGGCCGACGACGTCTGCGGGCTCAAGGGCGGCGCACGCACCGATGGTCACGGCCTCTTCGCCCGAGCCGAGCCAGGCTTTGGTGATGACGCCCTGCTTGACCCAGCGCTTGAGCGAGACGTCGTGCAGGCGCGCCCGCACCAGACCTTCGTAGAGCGCGAGGAGCTGGGGCGTCGTCAGTGAGCCGATCAGCGCCGCGCGCTGGGGGTCGGCCGTCGTGCGGGCGTGGAACTCCGCCTGCACCGCGGGGTCGGGGCGCCAATCGACGTACTCGGGGAACTCAAAGGCTGGGTAACGCTTCACGCTGTCGTATGTACCAGCGTGCTCGGATGCACGCCAAGCCTTGAACGCGCGGCCGAGGTGGTTATCTATGCGGCATGAGCAAGTCGCAACGAGACCTGTATGCCTTGTTGGGCGTCCCGAAGACCGCTTCGGCCGACGAGATCAAGAAGGCCTATCGTGAGCTGGCCAAGCGCTACCACCCGGACCGCAACCCCGGCGACAAGGCCGCGGAGGAGCGCTTCAAGGAGATTTCTGCAGCGCACGCTGTCTTGAGTGATGACGAAAAACGTCGTCGATACGATGACTTCGGGCCGGACGGCCTGCGCGAGGGCTTCGACCCGGACGCTGCGCGGAACTACGCGCGCTGGGCGAGTCAGGGCGGGGGGCGCGGCGCGGGGCCGATGGGCGGAGACCCAGGGTTCGGGGGCTTCGGCGGCTTCTCTGGCTTCGGGGACCTCAACGACATTCTCGGCAACCTGTTTGGTGAGATGGGCGGCGGCCGCCGGGGCCGAGCACGCTCGCAAGCCCGCGGGAGTGACGTCGAGACCGAGGTCACAATCACGCTGCGGCAGGCCGTTGAAGGGGCCGAGGTCGCGCTCCCTGAGCTGGGCGGCACGGTCCGAGTGCCCGCCGGCATCGTCTCGGGTCAGAAGGTCAGGGTCGCAGGGCGGGGTCAGCAGGGGGCGTTGGGGCCGGGTGACGCCCTTGTGGTCGTCCGTGTGGCCGCCCCCATGGGCTTCGAGCTCGACGGCGACGACCTCGTGCTCGACGCGCCGCTGAAGCTCTCCGAGGCGATGCTGGGCGCCAGCGTGCAGGTGCCGACGCCCGAGGGCACGACCCTGTCGCTCAAGGTGCCTGCGGGCAGCCAGAGCGGCCAGCGCATGCGCATTCGCGGACGCGGGATGACGCGCAAGGGCGGCGAGCGCGGCGAGCTCTACGTGCGTTTGCTTGTTCGCGTCCCGCGGACGGACGACGAGCGCGCGGCGGAGCTGGCGCGAGCGCTCGACGCCTACTATTGAGCGGCGGCCTCAGCCGCGGGTGCGGGGTCGGCTTCGGGCTCGAGGTCGACCCAAGGACAGCGGCCGCCGAAATACTCCGACCACGCCTCGGCCGCGCGTGGGCCAAAGAGGATCTGGCAGGCGGCGAACACGCCGGGCGACGCCGCGAGGGCGCTGTGCCGAAGCACGAGCGAGACCTTCGAGCGGCGGCGCAGAAAGTCTTCGAGCCGCACAACGAGCTCGCTGCGCGCGGCCTCCTCGAGCTCGACGCGGACGTACTCCGCGTCCTCGATGACGCATTGGGCCGCGCTGGGGTCCGCGCCGATCTTCTCGATCATGCCGGGGGCGCGCGCGCCGTACCGACGCCACAGGCGCTCCGACAGGGGCTCGCTGCCGTGGGGGGGCGTGAACGTGTCGATCTGGAGCGCCCGAGCACGGGCGAAGTACGCCTCGCGGATGGTTTTGACGGGCTCGCCGAACCACTGCGTTCGGGCCGGCAGGCCGATGCCGAGGCGCGCGACGTGGGCGCAGACCTCTTCGCCGACGTTCAGGCAGTCGGTGAGCTTGCCGCCAAAGATGCTCAGGTACGCGCGCTCAGTGTCCACGTCGATCGCGTGCTTGCGGGAGAGTTTCGTCCAGTCGGCGTGTGCGGCCTCACCCCGGCGCGCTCCGCGGACCGCGAGCGGCCGCACACCGCAGCGCTCGGCGATGATGTCCGCCTCGGTCAGCGGCTGCGCCAAACGTAAGCGCTTATTGATGTTACTCAGGACGAACTGGCGGTCTTCGTGAGTGACGACCGTCTCGGGCGTGTCGACGCGCGTGTCTGTCGTGCCGATGACCGTGCGTCGCCCCATCGGGATCGCGAAGAACATGCGACCGTCGTCGGCAAAGAACGTGAGCACGCGGGCGTGCGGAGAGACGCGGTCGACGATGAGGTGAATGCCCTTCGAGAAGACGTGCCGATGGCTGGTCTCCACGCCGGTCGAGGCGTTGCGCTCGTCGACCCAGGGGCCACAGGCGTTGACGACCGCGCGGGCCTTGACCTCGAACGGCGTTGGGTCGGCGCCGGGCGCGGTGTCGACGAGCTCGACGCGCCAGAGGCCGTCGTCTCCACGGCGCGCGTGTGAAGCCCGCACGTAGTTCGCGACCGTGGCGCCGTGGTCGAGGGCCGAACGCACGAAGCCGAACACGAAGCGCGCGTCGTTGTCGTGCAGGTAGGCGTCGGAGTACTCGAGCCCGCCGACGCTGCGGTCGTTGTTCACGGTCGGCTCGTCTTGCGCGATGCGGCTTGGGCTCAAGTAGCGCGGCGCTCGCGTGAAGAAACCGCCCATCGCCCAGTAGAGGAGCGAGGCCAGGTACAAGAAGACCGGTGGCCAGCGAAAGCCTCGGTCGAGGTTCGCGAAGAACCGAATCTCGCGCACCGTGCTCGGGTAGGCGCGCATCAGGCCGTTCCGCGAGCGGCACAGCTTGCTGACGAGCCCGAACTCCAGCGTTTCCAGGTACTTGATGCCGCCCCACGCCAGATTCGACGACGCCTGGCTCGTGACCGCAGCGAAGTCGCGGGCGTCCACCAGCGCGACCCGCGCGCCGTGGCCCGCGAGCGCGGCGGCCGAGACGGCGCCGTTGATGCCGGCGCCGAGCACCAGGACGTCAAACGTGACGCCGGCGCGCAGGTGGGTGAGTTGTTCGTTGCGGAGTGCGTTCATCGACGACATGGCGCTTGCTCAGGCGGGGGACAGGACGACGCTCGAGACCGCCAAGAAGTGGCAGGCGGCCGCCGCGACAACGAACAAATGGAAGATCTCGTGGTAGCCGAACAGCGCGGGCCGCGGATCGGGGCGCCGCGCAGCGTAGACCACGGCGCCCGTCGAGTAGAGCGCGCCCCCCGTGAGCAACATCGCGACGCCGAACTCCCCGACGCCCGCCGCGAGGCCCGACCAGTCGAAAAGCACGAACCACCCGAGGGCGACGTACAGCGCGGCGTTCAGCCACCGAGGCGGGTCGGTCCAGAGGACGGACTTCGCCACGCCGAGCGCCGCCCCCGCCCAGACAGGAATGAGCAGGGAGCCGTGCATGCCGAGCAGCGAGATCGGCGTGAACGTGCCCGCGATGAGCACAAAGATGGCGGCGTGGTCGAGGCGTCGCATCCGCGCGCGCGATGCCGGCGACCAGTGCGGGCGGTGGTAGAGCGCGCTGATCCCGAAGAGAGCGGACACCGAAAGCGCATAGACCAGCACGGCGATGGTCGCGTCCCCGCTCGGCGCCGCCGTGAACAGCCACGCCCCCGTCAACAGGCTCACGTAGAACGCGACCTCGTGCGACACGCCCCGAAGGCGTGGCTTGACGAGGGGCTTGATGCGGGGGGCGGCGTCGCGTCCGAAGAGCCTCATTGCGCTACGATAAGGGATCAGAGGGCGTCCGACAGTCGTTTTTCCGTGACGCGCGACGGGTCGAGCGAGAAGGCCTCGACCAATCGGTTGAAGCGCGGCTCGGACAGGTAGGCTGTGCCGTAGAAGCCGAGGCGCCATCGCTCGGTGTCCGCGTCGAACGCGACCTTGCCCCGCAGCACGGTGTCGAACGCGACGCCGTGGGTCGGTAACCCAATCCGAGCGAACCATTCGGCATGGTCGATGTCCGGTTGGTCTTGAAAGTGGACGTGCAGCTCGCCGTGGTGAAAAGCGAACAACCCTTGACGCGGCTGGGACATCGAGCGCTTCTCCGAGATAGTCGACGCCGCGCAGGGTACAATAGCGGGGCGACTCGTGGCTTGAGGTGTGTGTGGACGATGTTTGGCAGGCGCTCGCCGACCCGACGCAGCGGCCTCGTTGGGTCCAAGCCTGCGTAGAAGACGCGGCGCTCGCGCGGCAGGTGCTGGCTCACGCGAGCACCCACTCGGACTCGCCCGACGTCGCCGCGCGCGCGCTGGCTGTCACGCTCGGTCGCGCGCTCCTGTCGCGTGTGATGGCGCGGCGAACGGCCGAGGTCATGCTCGCGCAGCCGGCGCTGTACTACGGTCACGTCGACACAGTGGGGCCCGAGGCGCCCGTGTCGCTCGCGCTGAGCGCCGTGCGCCTCGTCGCCGTGGGACGCTCCCCCGGGATGGCGCCGGCGCACGCGCTCCTGCGCGCGGCGATGCAGCACGACGAGACGCGACGCGAGGCCTATCTCGCGGTTGCCGAGGAGGACGCCGACGCCGCTGTGCGCGAGCTGGCGGCCCTGCTCGCTCAGTGTCCGGACTTGGCGAGTGCGGTCGGCACGCTCTTCGCGCTGCGGCACACGTCACGGTGCGAGGACGCCGCGCGGGCGGTCGCACCGCTGCCCGAGAGCACGCGGGTCGCGTTCGCAGGCGCTCTGCACAAGCACCTCGACCGCGTGCACGCGATCAAACGGTGGGTCGCGTGTCGTCGGCTCCTGCTCGGCCGCTGACGGCCGAGCTCAGCCTTGGCGAGCGGCCTCAGCGATGACCTTGGCGATGCGGTCTAGGCCGGTCATGACCTGCGCCTCGTCGGGGCCGAACGAAATCCGGACGTGGCTGGCGAACCGGCTCCCGCGTTGGGCGCGTCGGCGGCCCGGGTTCACATCGAAGAACTCGCCGGGCACGCAGATGACCTTCTCTTCGAGCAGGCGTCGGAAGAGCCCCATACCCGTGTTGAGCGGGGGCGGCAGGTCACGCACGTCGGCCCAGACGTAGAAGGTGCCCTCGGGCTCGCGGTCAACGTGGAGGCCGAGCGCCGCGAGCCGTCGCAGGGTCATGTCGCGCTTGCGACGGAAGACCTGCCGGAGCGCGCGCGTCTCAGCGAGCACCGCCTCGTCGTCGAGGAGGGCTACGGCCGCGCGCTGGAGCGGGCGCGAGCCGCCCCCGTCCAAGAAGCTGCCCGCGCTCGCGATCGCGTTGATGATGTGCTTTGGGCCGAGTGTCCAGGCGACGCGCCAGCCGGGGTAGCGCCAGTTCTTCGTGAGCCCGTCGAACAAGATCACCGGGTCGACGTCCACGTCCTCGACCCACTGCGCGGCGCTCACCATCGGTGGGCTCTCGGGGCTCCCGAAGGCTGCGTCGTTCCAGACATAATGCGAGTAGAACTCGTCGATCAGGAGCGTGCAGTCGAGGCGCCGCGCGACCGAGACCCAGCCCTTGAGCTCGTCGCCGAAGATGACCTTGCCCGTCGGGTTGCACGGGTTCGACAGCAGCAGCGCCGACAGGCCGCGGCCCGCGATCTCGCGCTCAAGCTCGCGCAGCGAGAAGTCATAGCCACGATAGGGATCGAGCAGGATGGGGATCGACGAGAAGAGCCGAAAGACGCTCAGGAGCTCTTCATACGCCGTGTAATCGGGCAAGAAGTGGCCGAGGTTGATCTCGCCGAGCGCGGCGGCGGCGCGGGTGAGCGCGACGCGGCCGCCCGACGAGATGCACACGTTCTCGGCGCTGTACTGCGACGGCATGCCGCGGCGGTAGAGCCGATTGTAGTGGCCGGCGACCGCCTCACGCAGCTCCCAGAGCCCCGAGACCGGCGCGTACTCCATGTCGTCCGTGCGGACGGCGACCTGCTCGACTCGGCTCGGGGCGCCGGGGAGCGCGCCCGCCTCGGGCTGCCCCTGGCCCAGGTTCGCCCAGTCCGTGCTGCCGGGGGTGTAGCCGTACTTGGCCGCCTCGGTCATCACGTAGATGACGCCCGTTCGGGGCACGGAGCGAAAGGCGGTGCCGCTCTGCGGCGGAGGAGGGGCGTCGGGGGCCTGCGCGTTCATGGCGCGCGACCTTACTCGACGTTACGCGAGCGG
>CANLBD010000032.1 GCA_947488215.1 Myxococcales bacterium
GTTCGGCTCGACCCCGCCCGACGCCGCGCTCGCTGTCCGCATACGGTACTCGCTGTTGATGCTGGGCGTAGCCGCCGCCCTCGGCCGCCCGCTTGACCTGCCGCGCCCCGGCGGCTGCGACATCGGCGAGCGCGGCTACGATCTGCACCTGCTCGCCCTGCGCGCGCTGGGCGCCTCACTCGACGACGCGCCCGAGGGCTTGCGCTTGGCCGCGGGTCGCCTCGCCGGCGCGTCGATCGAGTTTCGCCTGCCAACGACGGGTGGCACCGAGAACGCGCTGCTCGCGGCGGTCCTGGCCAGCGGCGATACTGAGCTTCGCAACGCGAATACGCGGCCCGAGATCGCGCAGATGGCGGAGCTCCTGAACCGCATGGGCGCGCGTGTTCAGGTCGGCAAGCGCGTCGTGCGCGTCACGGGCGTCCCGCGTCTGGCGGGCGGTGCTGAGATTGACATCATGCCCGGCTGGGATGAAGCGGTGACCTACATGGTCGCCGCCGCGATCACAGGCGGTGAGGTCCGCATCCGCAACGTCCCCCTTGAGCACGTGCGCTGGGACGTTCTCTACCTGACCGAGGCGGGCGTGAGCGTCTTTGACTGGGGCGGCGACCTCTTTGTGGCACGACGGACCCCGCTGAGGCCCTTCGACTTGCTGACCGGGCCCCCGCCCTGCCTGAACAGCGATATGCAGCCGGTCTTTGCTGCCCTTGCGCTCTTCTGCGCGGGCGAGACGACGCTCACGGATACGCGCTTTCTTGATCGCTTTGGGTACACCGCCGAGCTGCGGAAGTTTGGCGCGCAGATCGACGTCTACGGCAACAGCGCCGTCGTCGATGGGCGCGCGGCGCTCACCCCGACCCGAGTGCGCTCGCCCGACCTGCGCGGCGGGGCGGCCTGTGTCCTCACGGCGCTCGGTCTCGCGGGCGAATCTGTGGTCGGCAACGCCTACCAGCTCTTTCGCGGCTACCCTGCGCTCGACGAGAAGCTCCGCGCGCTGGGCGCGCAGGTCACACTGCGCGCCGACCCAGCGGCGTGAGCGCGACGCTCCCTGCCCACGCGGCGCGCGCCTTCGAAGCCAACGGCGTGCGCGCTCAGGTGCCGCTTGGCCCCCTGACGACGTGGCAAATCGGCGGCCCTGCGGAGTTCCTGCTCCGCACGGCGAATATTGAGCGTTTGGCCGCGGCACGGCTCGCCGCCGAGGAGGCCGGCCTGCGAGTGTCGTTTCTCGGCCGAGGCTCCAACACCCTCGTCGCGGACGCGGGGGTCTCCGGCTTGGTTCTATGCCCTGTCGACCGCGATGCGCCGATTCGCTTTGAGCCGGGGCGAGTCATCGCGAGCGCCGGCGTGCTGATGCCCGCCTTGGCGCGCCAGCTCGCCGACCACGGCCTCGCGGGGCTTGAGTTCTTGTCTGCCATTCCCGGCACGCTTGGGGGCGGCGTGGTCATGAACGCGGGCCTCTCGTCCGCGGCGCGGCGTGAGCTCGCGCCGCACCTCGAGTGGGTCATTGTGCTCGGGCCTGGTGGCGTGCTGCGTCGAGTCGAGGGGGCGTCACTCGCCTTTGACTACCGAACGAGCCCATTTCAGGGCGGAGGTGACCTGATCGTCGAGGTCGCGCTCCGCACGCCCGAGCGCGCCGAGCCTCAGGCGCTGCTCGCGGCGATCGCGGCGCTGCAGGCCGAGCGGCGCAAGCGGCAGCCGCTCGGCACGCGCACGGCGGGCAGCACCTTCTTCGCGCCGCCGTCTCTGGGCAAAGCGGCGGGCTGGTATCTGGACCAAGTCGGCGCGAAGGGGCTCCGCGTCGGCGGCGCGCAGGTCTCGACTGCGCACGCCAACTGGATTGAGAACACCGGCGGCGCGACCGCGGCCGACGTCGAGTCGGTGATGGACACGCTCGAGCGGCGCGTGCGCGACCAGTTCGGCGTTGAACTCCGCCGCGAGGTTCGACGCTTGCCGGGGCCGCAGCACGCCGGCCACGCCCACTGACATGCGGCGCGTCACGTTCGTCATCTCGTCCCGCGCCCAAGGCACGGGCGGCCACATGCACTCGCTGCGGGACATCACGGACGCCCTCGCCCCTCACCTCGACGCGCGCATCATCTGCGTCTGCACGACCCCGCCGCCCGCGCTGAAGGGCGCGCGCGTCCCTGTGGAGGTCGTCGAGTATCGCCCGGAGGCGACGCCGCGCGTGGTCGCGCAGCTCTATCGGCGCTTGCGGGCGCATGGCGCCGAGTGGGTCCACGCCTTCGACTCGCTGGCGCTGAAGCTCGCGCTCCCCGCCGCCGATGCTCTGTCGCTGCGGGTCGTGCTGACGCTGTGCGGCGGGCCGACGCCCCAGCGTGACCTGCCTGCCGTGGACGACGTCATTCTGTTTAGCCAAGAGAACCTGCGCGGCCTGCAGGCCAACCCCCGGATGCGGGGTGCGCGCATGCGTTTGGTACCGAACCGCGTGCGCGCGGTCGAGGTCGACGCCGAGGCGGCGCTTGCCCGCGGCGCCGCGCTGCGCGCGCACCTGAACCTGCCGGCCGACGCTCTGCTGCTGCTCCGCATCAACCGCATGTCGGCCGTCTACGCGCCGGTCATGCACCAGACACTCGCGCTCGCGCGCGCCCTCCGCGAGCGGGGCCTGCCCGTGCGCGCCGCGCTCGTTGGCTCACCCAATGACCCCCAGATCGTCGACGAGGTCACGCGCCTCGCGGGGTCGGACGACGCCGTCGTGACCTCGCCGGAGTTCACGCACCGGGCCGCAGAGCTCACCCCCGCCGCCGACGCCGTGGTGGGCACCGGGCGGGGCCTGATGGAGGCGGCGAGCGCGGGCAGACCGCTCTTTACGCCCATCGCGGGCTACGCGCTGCCCGCCCTGCTCGACGCGAACAACTTCGAGGCGCTGCATGACACGAACTTCTCGCCGCGCAATCGACTGGAGACGTCTGATGCGGCGCTCCTCGAAGCAGCCGACGCCGCGCTTCGGACAGACGCGGCCCGCGCGGCCTCCGGGGCGTTCTCGAGGCATGTCTTCGAGACGCGGTTCGACGTGCGCGCGGCCATCGCCCCCTATCTCGAGGTCTACGCGAGCGCCCCGCGGAGACGCCCCTGGCAGGCGCCCGTGGACGTGAGCCGCCTCGCGCTCAGCCAGGCGGTCGAGGCGGCGCGCGTCGCCCTCGCTGCGCGCTCAGGCCGAGGCTGACCCGACGCGGCGGTAGACGCGCAACAGGTTATCGCTCAACTCTCCGCGGGGTAGCCAAGGGCGGCGACGTCGCGGCCCGTGAGCGCGGCGAGGCGCTGGTTGCTCGGGCGGACGTGCGTCAGGAAGGCGAGCGCGCGCGCGTCGTCGATGACTTGGCCCTTGTCGCGCAGACGCGCGGAGGCGGCCTCGGCGAGCCAGCGGGCTGCGCGGTGCGCCACCAGCGGCACGGCCTGAAACGGCTGCTTGCCGCTGCGCGCGACGCGGTTCGCGGCTCGCAGCCAAGGAACGACGCGAGGCGCGATGCCCGGGTTGTCGCGCGCGGCCAAGATGTCGCGCGGCCAGCCGTCTTCGGGCACGCCCAGCGCGCCGCACCAGGTACGGAGCCAGCCCTCCGCGTCGGCGCGCAGGTCCTCGAAGAGGTAGACATGAACGCGCGACGACGTGAAGCGCGCCTGGAGCGCCTCGACGTACTCCGCGTAGCGAAAGTAGCCCGGCGTCACGTGCAGCGGCCAGCCGCGGTGGGTGAGGAACTCCTCGACGCTCGCACCGCCACCGGTCTTGACGTACTGCAGATACAGGCTGCGGAGCTGGTCGGGCTGGCGCCGAAAGACGACGTGCACGTGCGCATCCGGGGCGACCTGCGCGAGCCGGTCGAGCGTGCGCGTGCGCGTCGCGCCGCCGTCGTAGGGCGAGCCGTAGAGCTGCTCATCCGAGACCAGCCGGGGCGCCGCGTGCCCAGGTTCGGTGTCAAAGGCCGCGTCGAGCGCACGCCGCGAGGCGCGAGGGTCGAAGTCGAGGTCATCATCGCGCAGGATCGCGTGGAGCCAGGGTCGGAGTGGCCCACGCGCGCTCACGTACTGCACGCCACCGAGGGCAGGAAAAAACCGCCGCTGCAGAAAGGTGCTCGCGGTCTTGTGAATCCCGAGGTGCAGGTGGAGCGGGCCGCTCACGCGCTACTCCACGTCCGTGAGCAGGTGGAGCCACTGCTCTCGGTTGTCGACGTCCATCCGCGGTGAGCGCAGGCGCAGCGGGACAGGCAGAAAGTCCGTGCCGAAAGCGAAGGTCTGGTCGGCCACGATGCCGGGGATCGCGCCCGCGAACGTCTCCACGAGCTGCTCGAGAAGGACCTCGTTGACTGGACCCCGCGGGGTCTCCGCGACGTCCGCGTTGACCTCAACCTCGAGGTCGGGGCTGAGCGAGATCGACTCAAGCGCCTCGACGTTCAGCGTCCCTCGGGCGATGAAGTGGAGCGCGACCGTCACGAGCGTGCCGCTCTCCGCTGTGCCGATGTCGAGCAGCAGGTCGCCCGTCTCGATCACCACCGGCCGCGGGCCCTTCTCGAGGCGTGCCACAGGCGGCAAGAGCGGGCGGAGCGTGAGCACCAGCGGGGCGTCGAACGGCAGGCCGCGCGCGGCGTCTCCGAGCGCCGCTGCCAAGAGTGCGACCCGAAGCGGCACGTCCCCCGCCACGCCGCTGGCCGCGTCGAGCGTCAGGTCAAGCAGGCCGCCGGCCCAGGCAGCGTGCAGCAGGCGATTCACCAGGTCCACGCTGGCCGCCACGTCGAGGTCCGCGCCGGGCAAAGAGACCATCCCCGACGCGACGGGCCGAACGGCGGGCTCGCCATGCACAATCCGACCATCGGCGAAGGCCGTCGCGTCCGCCGCCACATCGAGGCCCGCGCGCGTTACCCGCACATCGTCCAGCTTCAGACCGACCCGGATCGGCGCGCCGAGGACCTCGACCGTGCGCTCCAGCGATGACGGGTCGAAGAGCCCCGGGACGACGAAGTCCGCGAGGGCGTCGCGCACAGTGTCCTCGGCCAGCGTGCGGACGCGGTCTTGAAACCAGTCCTCAACGAAGTCGGGCACCCCCACGACGTCGTAGTCGAAATTGTCGAGCGAGACCTGCTCGTCCGACACGTCGAGCGCGAGGCCCCCGTCGGGGCGGGCGGACGCTCGGATGCGCGCGTTCACGCTCGCCGGGTTGGCCGTGGCCGAGCCTGTGAAGGTAAACGTGAAGCCAAAGGTGACCTCGGCGGCGACGCGCACATAGAGGTCTCGGACCGCGAGCGCGGCGTCGATGTACCCGTTCTCGGGCGTCATGTTCACGTCGACTCGGCTGAAGCGCGCCTCCTCGAGCGTGATGCCCTCGGGCGCGTTGCCCGCGACGAGCGCCTCGATGTCGAGCGACTCGGCGAAGTCGCTCACTTTGCGCGAGATGACGGGAAAGGCGCTCGCGCCGACACGCGCACCCGCGCCGAACTCGACGGCCGCGCGCGGGTCGGCGTCGGCGTCGGCGAGCAGCGCGCGGCGGTCCTCAGCCCCGGGGGACTGAGCGCCCGCCGAGGTCGCCGTCGTGACCAAGACATTCAGCCCCGGCGCTATGGGCAGGGTAACGGAGAAGCGACCTGTCGGTCCCAGGCTGACGGGCTCGCCCGCGACGATGAGCGCCGGGTCGACGCCGCCCGTGACGCGCCCAGCGATGCGCACGCGATCGCCCTCGACGCGCGCCCCTCGCGACGGTGTCTCGACCTCCAGGCGCAGCGGCTCCGGCGGCGCGGTCGGCGCCATGGTCGGCGGCGTGCCGAGCGAGGGCGGCGATGGGCCGGCATCCGGCGGCTCTGCGCCCGCCGTAGGCTGCGCCGAGGCGTTCGCGCCCCCGGTCGGCGGCGCCAGCGCGGCGGGTCCCACGGACTGGGCCGTGAGCTCGCCGCTCGCGCAGCCTGCCAGCGCACAGCACACAAACGCAGCGCCGAGCGCGCGCAACGTGTTGTCACCGATGCGACGATCCCTCATGGACCGAGTGTACGCCGCCTTGCAAAGCCACGTCGACGCCGCGATGCTCACCCCATGCTCGAAGCTCTGGCGCGCGCCGTCCTCAAGCCGTTCGACACAGGCCTGCGCTGGCGAGGCCACGAGCCAGAGACGCCGAGCCTGGCCCTCACCTCTCTGGGGACGGCGGGATTCACGCTCGAATCTCAAGGGCGAACGGTCGTCATCGACCCGTACGTCTCGCGGCCGACTCTGTGGCGCGCGCTGACGCGCCCGCTCGTGCCGGACGCCGAGGCCATCGCCCGCTCGGTCCCGAGAGCAGACGACGTATTGGTCGGGCACGCGCACTTCGACCATGTGCTCGATGCACCCGAAGTCTGTCGACAGACGGGCGCACGCCTGCTCGGGAGTCAAGCCGTCGCGTTCTGCGGGCTCGCCGCCGGCCTGCCCGCGAGTCAAATTCGAGTGACCGAGGGGAACGAGGACATCGAGAGCGGGCCGTTGACGCTGCGCGGCCTACCGTCGGTGCACGGGCGCGTCTATTTCAACCGTATCCCTCTGCCCGGCGACCTGACTGCGCCGCCGCCATGGCCCCCGCGCCTGCGCGACTTGCCGCATGGACAAGTGCTGAACTGGCTCGTCCGCACCCCGACCCACACGCTGGTCCACATCGACTCCGCCGACTTCATCGACGAGGCGCTCGCGCCCCAGCGGGCGGACATCCTGTGTCTGTGCGCGATTGGGCGTCACGCGCGCCCCAACTACACGCGGCGCGCCATCGAGCTCTTGCAGCCCCGATACGTCGTACCGTGCCACTGGGACCACTTCTTTGGTCCCTTCACGCCGACACCGCTCGAGGTCCCCAAGGCCGACCTCGCGGGCTTCGTCGAGGAGATCAGCGCGGCGGGGGCGACGCCCGTCGTCCTCGCGCCCGGCGACACACTCAGCGTGTAACGAGCGCGAGCACGGCGCCGACGAGCAACCCGCCGAGGGCCCACACCCACATGGGCGTCGTGCGCTCTGCCGCGCGTCTCGGCTCAGACGTCGGAGCGGGCGGAGGCACGTTGGACGCCGTCGTGACGTGTCGGGACGCAGGAGGATGCGCGCTCTGCGTCGCGGCCACTTCTGCGCGAGACAGCTCGCTGGCCGCGGCCCCGCTTAGGGCAGGCGCGACTTGAACCGCTGGGGCCCGAGGCGCTGCCAAGGCCTCTTCGAGCGCATCGAGCAACGCTTGCGCGTTCGGGTGCCGCTCCGCGACCGACTTGGCCATCGCTCGCCCGACCACGGCCTCGAGCGCGGGCGAAAAGTCCGCCCACTCAATCAGGCGACTCGGCCGCACGGGAGACGCGTTCTGGTGCAGCCATCGCACGCGCGCGGACGGGTCGGGGTCCTGCCCAGCGGCCCGCGGGTCATCCGGCCGATAGGGCAACAGGTGCGTCAACAGCCGGTAGGCGATCACGCCCAAGGCATAGACATCACTCGCGGGCGAGCGACCGTGTCCGGCGATGCACTCCGGCGCCAGATACGCGACAGCGCCGCGCGGGCCGCCGGACGGCGCGCCGTTCACCACCGCTGGGATCCCTGCGTCCACGACCTTGAGGGTGGCGATGCTGTCGGGCTTGTCCCCGAGCATCTCGACCAAAACATGCGCGGGCCTCAGGTCTCCGTGGGTGACGCCGCGGGCGTGCAGCGCCGCTACGGCCTGAACGATGCGCGTCAGGAGCGCGAAGGCCGTCGGCCCTGAGAGGCGCGTCGTGGTCGCCATCCGCGTCTCGAGCGTCGGCAGGGGCAGCCACTCGGTCACGACGAACGGCGTATCGTCCGGCAGTACGCCGACATCGTAGGTCCGCTCGACGTAGGTCCCGTCCACCTCCCGCAGCCCGCGCACGATGGTGCGAAGGCGCTCCGGCACGTCCGGCTCGCGGGCTTCTGGCAGCGTCAGCACCTTGAGCGCGCGGCGCATGTGCCCTACGCCCGGCGGCTCGACCTCGTAAACGAGCCCGCGTGGGCCGGTGTGCCTGAGGCCGAGCACGCGGAAGCGGCCCGCGACCACTTCGCCCACGAGAGCGTAAGGGTCATGGGCGCCGAAGTCGTCCTGTCCGCCGAGGGCCACTACGGTGCCCGCACGCCGAGCGAGACGCTCGCAAACCGCCCCTTGTCTACTGTACCGAGGACCCGCTCGAGCACGGTGCAGAGCTCATCGAGCGCCATGTCGGGGTTGCCGTAGACAATCGCGTTCCGGACCGCGGGCGCCGAACGCTGCAAGGTGTCCAAGCGCGCGTCGAGGGCGGCCAAGTCCGGTCGGTTGGAGCCCTCCTTGTGGGGCACACCGACGCCGTCGCTGGTCGGCTTGCCGTCCGCGCCGAGTGAGTCCGCCTTGACCATCATCGAGCCGAGCGACACGGAGATCGCGCCGGTCGCAGGCAGCGGGCTCACGCTGGGGTGCACGCCGAGCGGCAGCCACCCTGGCCCATCGGGTCGCTCGACCACGAGCCCCACCTCGCGAAACCCCGCGCGGTAAGCCGACATGGCGAAGAGCAGCAGGGTGCGCGTCGTCACCTTGCGGTGGAGCGCCAGCCCCAGCCGCTCGCCCTTGCCCGCCAGCCCCCCGAGCTGCGTCGCGAGCGACTTGATGCCCTCGCCCAGGGGGTCGACATCGATCTGGTTGGCCGGGATGTTCGCAGACGGCAAGCCGGGCACGCCTCCGAAGCTGCCCGACAACCCCTCGGGACCGCCCGCGACCCACACGAACATGCCCTTGGGCAGCGGCTCGCCCCCCCGCGCAGCGGGCAGCTCACCGAGCGCATCCGACAGCGTCTGGACCATGCGCGCGGCCTCGGCCTGCGCGGGAGCGCTCAAGGCAGCCGACGCCGCTGTCGGTGCAGCGCCGCCTGTCGACACCTCCGGAGACGGGCCCCGCACCGCCCACAGGCCGCCCGCCACGAGTGCGAGCGCACCGGCGCCGACGAGCGCGAGGCGCGTGGTCTGACTCAGACCGCCCCTCCCGCTCAGAGGCGCGCCCGTGTCGTTGAAAGCGACGGGCACGGGCGCGATGCGCGGCTCGACCGCGCTGCGCGCCGAGACGTCGAGGGCAGGCATGGACTGCGTACGCCGAGCCGGGGCGTTCGCTGTATCCGCGTCGCGCTGCGGGGCGCGCTTCGGCGGGACTTCGACGGGCACTGAGTCGTCCGCGAATACGCTGGAGTTCAGGCCCGCTGCGGGCCGATGCCGCGGAACCTCTGCAGTCGGCGGTGGCTCGACCGCAGCGTCGGCGCCCTCGAGGAGGTCGCTCGCGCCCCCGGGGCGGTTCAGGTCCAGCACCTTGGTGCCTCGGGCCTTGGCAGCGCGCTCTGGGCTGGCCTGCCGCGCGGCGAGCTCTTCGCGCACAGCCGCGGACAAGCCGTCGAACGCGTGCGTCGCCACGATTGACGCGGGCGCCGAAGCAAGGTCGACAGCGGCGACGTCCACAGAGGCGTCGACAACCTCCGCCTCGACCTCGGGCGTGTAAGCCTCAAGCGGAGCGCCACACTGGGGGCACGGCATCGCCGCGCCCGAGGCCGCATCGTCGACCTCGAACAGGAGCTGGCAGGCATAACAAGCTTGATAAGCCACGGGCCGGGGAGCCTAACACACGCCACGCTGCAGCCCAATATCGCGCGCGGCGCGCCGGTCCGGCATCATGGGTGGATGTCGAACGTGCGTCCCTTGCCGCGTCGCCCCCCCGCGCCTCCCCGCTGGCTCGCCCACATCGGGCTCGGCACCCGAGCGCTCCTCGCGGCCGTGCTCGTCTCGACGCTCGCGGCGATTCTGGTCGGCCCCTCGCAGTGGCTGGTCGCGGGACCCGCGACCCTGACTGCGGGCGCGCTCTCTGCGCTCTTCACGAACGCCTTTGTCACGCCGTCGGCGCATCCAGACGCCCTCTTCATGCCGCTCTTTCTGTTCGCGATGCTCAACCTCGACTGGCTCCGGGCCGCCCTCAGCCGCAACGTCAAGCCCCTGCTCTTGGGCCTCGTCGCGACGATCGCGGTCGGCGTGGCGCTCAACGCCGTCCTGCCGGGCGCGTGGGGCCTGGTCGCAGGCCTGCTGCTCGTCGCGTTCTTCGGCCCGAGGGTGGAGGCCGTGGACGGGCCACGCCGGTTCCTGACCTTCTCGATCGTCGTGGCGCTCGCGACGAGCCTCTTGGCCAGCGTCGGCCACGCCGTCGCGCCTTGGAGCGTCGGCGCGTTGATTGGGGACGCCGCCCTGCCGACGACAGGTCTGAGCCCGCTCATCGGCGCGTGGCTCGCGCTGCTCACTTTGGGTCTGCGCGGCGTTCGGCTCGACGTGCTGAACTTGGACGGCGCAGCGTTCTTCTGGCTCTTGGTCGCGATGGACGTCTACACCCTGCTCTTTCAAGGGGTCCTCGCCGGCGCGATGGGCCTCCTCGGCCTCGCGCTCGCTTGGCGACGTGTCGGGCGCGGCGCTGGTCGCGGCGGGCGAGGTCTGAGTCTCACGGACCGATGGCGGCTGTGGCGTCTGGAGCAACGACGCAAGCGCTTCAAGGTCGTCCGCGGCGGCCCCACCCTCCACCGAACTCTGGAGTGCTCATGAGCGCGCGTGCCTCTGCCGCGAGCGGTTGCGAGATGTGCGGCCGCCCCGTAGGACCTCGACCGGAGAACAAAGGGTGGCCCTTCTGCTCGCCCCGCTGCAAGCAAGTTGACCTCGGTCGCTGGCTCAACGAGGAGTACCGAATCTCCCGCCCGCTGGACGAAACGGAGCAAGCCGAGGTCCTCGGCGACGGCCGAGGCGAGTCGAGCGACGGCTGAGCCCCGTCAGCGCGCCGTTCTTTGTCCCACGCCTCCCGCCTGTGGTAGGTTCCGCCCGCGTGAACGCCCTCCGAACGATTCCGACCGCGCGTTGGCTCTACTTGGCCGCGCTCCTCGCGCTGGTGCCCGCTCAGGCGCCCGCGCAGGCGCCCGCGCCGCCGCCCGCGCCGCCGCCCGACCGAGCGGCCGAAACACCGGCACAGGCCGCCTACCGCGCGGGCGTGGAGCACTTCAAAGCCAGCCGCTTCGAAGACGCCATCCGCGAGTTCAACAAGGCCTATCGCCTCGATCCGAACCCCGTGCTGGTCTTCAACATGGCGCGCGCGTTCGAAGAGACGCGGCAGTACACCTCTGCGATCGAGTTCTATCGGCGCTACCTCACAATGGCGCCCGAATCCACCGACCGGCAGGCCGTAGAGGACTCGATTCGTACACTTGAGCTGCTCGCGGCCAAGAACCAGACGCAGGCCGTCGCGCTCTCGGTCATCTCGCAGCCCGATGGCGCGACCGTCTTCGTCGACGGTCGTGAAGTCGGCGTCACGCCGATGAAGCTCGACGTCGCGCCCGGCAAGCACTTCATCGCCCTTGAGCGCGCGGGGTTCGTGCGGGCCTCTGAGGAGGTCTCGATCGACGCTGGACAGCCGCTCGAGCGCCGCGTCGTGCTCGTTCAGGCGCCGACCCCGCAACCCGCTGCGGAGCGCTCGGGGTCCAGCGTCTGGCCGTGGGTCGCGGTCGGCACGGGGGGCGCGCTCCTGGCAGCGAGCGCTGTCACGGGCTGGCAGGCTTACCGCAAGGCCGATAAGCTCGACCAGCTCGACGCGGATCCGTCCCTCGGAGACGAGGCCCTCTACGACGAACTCCGAGACTCTGGCCAAGCCTACGCTCTGGCAACGGACGCGCTGGTCGTGTCGGGGTCTCTGTCGCTCGTCACCGGCATGGTCCTGCTCCTCACCCGCGACGACGCGCCGACGGAGCAGTGAGCGAGCCATGACGGACGAACCCATCAAGACGGTCGACTCGCTGATCGGCATCAAGGTCGACAGCGGTCGCTACGAGATCGTGAAGCTCATCGGCGAAGGCGGGATGGGGCGCGTCTTTCAAGCGCGCCAGGTCTCGATGAACCGCATGGTGGCGCTCAAGCTGCTGCGGGCGCAGCTCAGCACGGACCCGCTGCTCCTCGCTCGGTTCCAGCAAGAGGCCCAAGGGGTCTCGAAGCTGCGTCACCCGAACACGATCACGATGTTCGACTATGGTAAGACGGAGGACGGCTACCTCTTCATCTCGATGGAGCTGCTCGGCGGCCGGAGCCTCGCGTCGATCCTGAGCGGGGAGCGCAACCTCCCTGTGCGCCGCGTGCTGCACATCATGGAGCAGGTGGCGAGCGCCGTCGCCGAGGCGCACGCCTTCGGCATCGTGCATCGCGACCTCAAGCCGGAGAACATCCAGATCGACCGGGTCGCGAACGATCCAGACTTCGCGAAGGTACTCGACTTCGGCATCGCCAAGATGGTGCACGGCGAGGCCGAGGGTGAAGAGCGCAGCAAGACGATCACGATGGCGGGCGCGGTCTTCGGGACGCCCCACTACATGAGCCCCGAGCAGGTGCACGGCCTGCGCGTCGACCCGCGGACAGACGTCTACTCGCTCGGCATCATCCTGTACGAGCTCCTCGCAGGCCGCCCGCCGTTCGACGGCGCGACGCCGATGTCCATCATGATGGCGCAGGCGTCCAAGGCGCCGCCCGATATTCGCGAGGCGCACCCCGAGCTCAACGTGCCAGACTGCGTGGCCGATATCATCAATGCCGCCCTCGTCAAAGACGTCGACCGGCGCTTGGGCTCGGCTGCCGAGATGGTCGAGCAGATCAAGGCGGCGCGGTTCGAGCTGGCCGACCACAGCCTGAGCACGAGCAGCCGGCTCGCGTTCGACCCGAGCCAAGCGGGGGTGCGAACGTCGTCGCCCTCGGTCAACCCGCTGGGGCCGACCGCGCAGGCCATCGCGCTGCCGAACGACACCCTGCCGCCAACGGGCGCGTCGGGTCCGCGACTCGAAGACGCGGTCGATGAGCTCGAGAGCCCACCCGCCGGAACGTCCAAGTGGCTCAGGCTCGCTCTCGCAGGGGCCGTCCTCACCCTGGGTGGCGTGCTCCTCTTTGTCGGCACCACGGGCGCGCCCAACAAGCCCGCTGGCGCACCGACCGAGACCGTGTCCGCGCCTGCGTCGACGATTCGATACATGGTCGAGAGCCACCCATCGGGCGCGAACGTCGCGCGTGATGGCAAGTCGCTGGGCAAGACGCCCCTCCCCATGTCGCTGCCGATCGGCGAGCGACCGACGCTGATGGTGACGCTCGAGGGCTACGCGCCCGCGTCTCTCGCCGTGCCCGGTTCGGGTGACGCGCAGCAGACCCTGTTTGCCGACCTCGTCCCTCAGAGCGCGGCGCAGCCGAAGACCGCGTGGTTCGAGATCACGTCCGACCCCTCGGACGCCGAGGTCCTCTGGGGGACGCAACGCCTCGGTGTTACGCCGCTCAAGTGGACGCCCATCGCCACGAGTGAGGACGTCGAGCTCAAGATCGTGAAGCGTGGCTTCAAGACGGAGTCGCGCACCCTCCGCCTGCACGGGAGCGCGGTCGCAGAGTCGCTCGTTGTGCCGCTCGCGCCGGTCAGCGGCGGCGCGCTCATCACGCCGCGTCCCGGCCCCGTGACACCTCGGCCGGTCGCGCCCGCGTCGCGTGCAGCGATGCCCGTGACCGCGGCGCCCCCGCCGCCGCCCCCGACTAAGCCCGCGGGCGGTTCGACGGGCTACGAGAAGCTCTGAGACCGACACCGAGCAAGACGCCGTGGAGTGGGACAAGATCATCGCCGCCGAAGAAGCGGCGCTGCGTGACGCGCAGACTCGCCTCGCGGGGCTTGTGAAGACCGAGCTCAACCTCGGCGACTTCGACCGCGAGATCATGGCCTTGCGCGACCAGATCACGGAGTCACGCGCCGAAGACCACGCGATGTTGGTCGAGCACATGACGCGCCTCGCGTCCTTGCGCCAGCTAACGGCCCGGGGCCGAGACCTGCCCGCCGACCCCGACAACCCCTACTTCGCGCACCTGCGGCTGCGCGAGCAGGGCCGCGTGCAGGACGTCTTCATCGGGCGGCGCGCGGTCGTCGATGCCAAAGCGGGCCTGCATATCGTCGACTGGCGCAACTCGCCGATCTCTCGGATCTACTACCGCTACGAAGAGGGTGATGAATACGAAGAGACGTTCGGCGGTCAGACCCGCACGGGCTTCGTGGAGCTGCGACGGACGCTGACGGTTCAGGGGGGGCAGCTCGTTCGGGTGCGCATCGGGGAGCAGAGCCGGGTGCGCCGGGAAGACGGCGAGTGGGTCGAGGTCGCCGCGGCCTCAAGCACGCTCACCGGCGGTGTCGGCACCGCGCTGCGCGTGCCCGAGGAGCGCCTCGGTCGACGCGGCATCGACCAGCGCCTGCCCGAGATCACAGCCCTTATCGACAAGGCGCAGTTCGATGCGATGACGACCGAGCGAAGCGGCGTCGTCGTCATTCGTGGTGGCGCCGGCACAGGCAAGACGACGATCGCGCTGCACCGCGCGGCGTGGCTGCACTTCGAGGACCCCAAGCGGTACGCCCCGCGCAACATGCTGATGATCACGCCCGGGGACGCGCTCGCGCGCTATGTGGCGGGCGTGCTGCCGACGCTCGACGTCGCGGGTGTGCCCATCCGCAAGTTCGGCCAGTGGGCCCTAGAGACGCTCCGCCGCCTGTGGCCCAAGCTCGGCAAGCGCAAGCTCACGAGCGACACCCCGACCGAGGCGAAGCGGCTCAAGCGCCACCCTGCGATGCTGCGCTTGCTCAAGCGCGCCGTAGAGGCGGAGACGCACGCGCTCGACGAGGTCTTCGAACGCACCGGCGGCGCAGCGGTGCGAGATGCATGGCTTCAGCGCCGCACGATGGCGCCCGTGCCGCGCGTGCGCGCACTGAGCCAGTGGGTGCAAGCCGCGAGCGCCGTCGCACACGATCGCATCGAGCTCTTGCTGGCGCTGCGGCACGCCGAGGCCACGCTCGGTGACCCCTTCGAGACCTGGGCTTCTCTGCTGACCGACCGAGCGCGATTGTCCGAGGGCTTTCGGGCCTATGGCGAGTCGCCCTACGAGTGGGCCCTCGACCAGCTCGTCGACACGGTGTCCAAGCAGTCGGACGCGCCGCCCGACTACAGCGCGGTGGACGAGGACCGCCGCGCGGGCGTCGATGGGCGCGGGCTCGACACGGACGACCTGACGGGCAAGCTCGACCTCGACGACGTCGCTCTGCTCTTGCGCTTGGTGCAGCTCAAGTATGGCCACCTCACCGGCCCGGGCGGGGGTCTGCCGCCCGTCGAGCACCTCGTCGTCGACGAGGCTCAGGACTTCCCGCCCCTCGCGCTCAAGGTCCTCATCGACGCCGTTCGACCCGGTGGGCCCATTACGCTCGCGGGCGACACCGCGCAGCGCATTTACTTCGACCGCGGCTTCGGCGACTGGGACCAGCTCGCGAGCGACCTCGACATCAAGCCGCACGTCCTGCCGCCGCTCGCGGTCAGCTACCGCAGCACGCGACAGGTCATGGCGCTCGCGCGGCACGTGCTCGGGCCCATCCAGATCAATCCGGCGGGACGCGACGCTCGTGATGGCGCGCCCGTCGAGCTGTTTCGATTCACCGAGCAGGGCGAGGCGGTGGCCTTCTTGGCGGAGTCGCTCAAGCACCTGCGGCGGCGCGAGCGCAAGGCCAGCGTCGCGCTCGTCGCGCGCACGCCCGAGGTCGCGCAGCTCTACCACCACGCCCTCGAGGCGGCCGAGGTCAGCCACCTGCGCCGTGTTGACCGAGAGAACTTCGACTTCTCCCCCGGCGTGGATGTGACCGACGTCTTTCAGATCAAAGGGCTGGAGTATGACTACATCGTGCTTCTGGAGGTCACCTCGGAGCATTACCCAGACCAGCTCGAGGCGCGTCACCTGCTGCACGTGGGCGCAACTCGCGCCGCGCACCAGCTCTGGCTCATCTGCTCGGGTCCGCCATCCCCCCTGCTGCCCAGCGAGCTCCTGAACGGCTCTGCATAGCGGCGCCCTCGACAGCGAATAAGCGGCACAAACGATGCGTCCAGATCTACAGTGGACCTCACCGTGACCATGCCCACCTCCGTCATGCGCTGGGCGCTCTTGTGGGGCGCGCTTGCGCCCGCTGTCGCGACCGCGAACGTGCCGGCCGCTTATTTCCCATGCGAGGGAGCCGCCGACGGGGACGCCTGCGACATGACGGGGTTTGGTCGCGGCGCGTGCGTGCTCGACACCCTGTGCACGGACGACACCGCCGAAGACTCGCCGTGGAACGAGTGCCTGCTCTGCGGCGATCCGTGCCGCGGTCAGGCCGAAGGTGCCGTTTGCACGCTGCCGGATACGACCGAGGGCGTCTGCACACGCGGACCCGACTGCGCGCCCGACCCGCGGCGCTCCTTCGACGTGTGCAACCGCTGCCTGCCGACGGAGGACAGCGCGTGCCGACGCCCGAACGGTGACGGCGTCGGCCACTGGGCGACCGTGAGCGGCGACGACTGCAACCAGCTCGGTGTCGTCGCGGCCTTTGGGCAGTGCTGGCGCTGCGAGCCGGGCCCGGGCGCGCTTGTCCCACCCGCACCCGGGGGCTGCACGCAAGCGGCATATCCCCGTCCGACCGCAGGTCTGCTCGGCGCTGCCTTGCTGTGGGTGTGCGTGGCGGTGGGCCTATGGCGAGAGAGGGCGCGACGATGAAGCACCTCATGGTCGCGGCGATGATCTGCCTCGCCGCACTACGGCCCTCCTCAGCGCGCGCGCAGCTCGACTTCAGCGAGGACATCAGCTCGCTGACGGGCATGCGCGAGGCCGAGATGCTGGATACTTACGCGTTCGCGCGTGAGCGGCCGCGCATGTACGCGCCCGTCGAGCTGCTCCGGATGCCGCTGACGCCTTACACTGAGTTCGACGACGAGCGCCCGTGGACTGAGCGACGCGTCGATACCGCGCTGCGCTATGCGCGGTGGACGGCAGGCCGATGCGGCATCGTCCTTGACCGCGGCCCCCTGCAGCAGATGTCGAGGGCCGACATGAACACCTCGACGGAGGCCATGCGGCGCGACGCGGGCCACGGCGAGACGCTGGTCTTCTTCGTGAACGAGGTGCCGGGTCGGTACATCGGCGCGCTCGGCGCGAGTAAGACGAAGTACCCCTTCCCGCACATCTTCGTCGAGGACGGCGTGCCCGTGCTGACTGTGCTGCCGCACCTGATCGGCAAGCGCCTCAACGTGACAACGAGTGATGCGGCCTACAGCATGATGCTGACCGACCGGACGCTCAAGGAGGCCTTTGGCTCGGCACTCACGGCCGCCGGCGGCTTCTTCGACCCGCGCCGCTTCGGCTTCGGCGACAACGACTGCAACGTGATGCGCGAGGCGCTCCTGCGCGAGACGCAGTGCGCGCCGCGGGCCTATGTCTACAAGGGACGAGGCGACGACCGCTGGGACGGCACAGTGAGCGAGCGCCGCAGCGCTCGACGGGGTCGCGTTGCGTGGCCCTTCGGCGGCGCTGAGCCCGAGGACCTGATGGTATCGCCGGTGCTCGCGCACGACGGTCTGTATGTCTTCGCACGACAAGAGGGCGTGTGGCGCGGCTTCTTCTGGCGCTACGACGCCCCGGTCAGCAAGCGCCTCGAGGGGGGCGCGGTCGAGCCCTACCAGGGCTTCGAGGTTGCGGGCGGTCTGGGCTTAGGCGTGCACCCCGTCGGCCAAGAGCTCTCGCTGGTGACGTTCGCCGAGGGCAAGCGCGCGCAGGTGACATCGACCCCGTGGCAGCGGCCCATTCGACCGAACACGACACGGCCGATGCGAAGCGAGAGCGTGCCGTGTGATGCGCTGCTGACCTCGGGTCCAGCGGGTCGAGAGCCGAGCTCCCCCCTCGTGGTGGTTTGCAACGACAAGCTGTGGCGTGTGTGGAAGGGACGGGAACCGGAGTCGACGCCCCTGCCTGCGTCGGCGAAGTGGGCCACGCTCACGCGTCGCTGTAACGACGACGCGCAGCTCTGGATCGGGACTGACAGCGGCCCGATGCTGCTCCGCATTCCCGCCTTTGGCGCGCTCGAGGCGGAGCCGATGCCGCCATGGACCCAGTGGCCTGCCGTCCACGAGATCCCCTTCACGGCGACGTGGGGCGGCACGCCGCGCAGCTTGGATCGCGTCGCGATTCGGGAGTTCGTGACGGACCCGGCGCCCCACTGGGCGCCTGCGGTGAGCGAGCCGCCGCCGACCGAGCGCGGCGTCTGGGTGCGCTTCGAGGACGCGCACGGCCCGGGCTGGGCCGGCTGGGTCGACGGCAAGTTCGTCGTCGAGTAGCGCGGGGCGCGACGCTCAGGCCAGTTGAGCGACCTCAGGCGAAGAGGTCGTCGAGCGTCTCGGCGGTCAGGATGCGCTCGATCCAGCGCTCGAGTTCGGGCTTGTGCGCAGCCTCGATGCGAGCGATGGCTTCAGGCGGGATGTCGCGGAAGCGCAGGCGCACTTGCCTTGTGAGCATCGAGGCAAGCGCCCGGCGCTCGCCTGCCTCGAGGCCTTCTTCTTTGCCCTCGAGAAACCACTCTTGCGCGGCGGTCATGAACGTCTCCTTGGTCGGCTCGGGCAGCGCTTCTGCAGCCGCGGCGAGGTGGGGCTTGGGGATCGCGCTCACCTGCGCAAGGTAGCACAGCGCGGCGACCAGCGCCGACCAGCCAGCGGGCTCGTCGTGGAGCGGGCGCAGGCGAGACGCCCAGTCGTCGAGGAGCGTGTCGGCGTCTGAGCGGGTCGCGCCCTGCAGGATCTCGAGCAGGGTCTCGCTGACGGTATCGGCGTCGTCGGCGCGGGCACGAAGAACCGCACGGGCGAGGTCCGGCGACGCGAGGTCCGCGAGCACGACCTCCATCGACGGCAGCAGCGCACGGAGCAACGGGTCGAGCGGCACGTCCGGCAGGTCGAGCAGCGCGTGCAGGCTCGTCGGTGAGCGCCACGGCCTCTCGCCGTTGTGGATCACGACAGGGATCACGAGCGGCAGGTGCGTCGCACCGGGATGGGCCCGCAGCCAGCGCTCCCAGATGCGGACCGTGTAGCCCAGCTGCCGCACGACGATGAAGCGCTCGTCCTGCCGCTGGTGCTCGATCGCGAGGATGAA
>CANLBD010000033.1 GCA_947488215.1 Myxococcales bacterium
AACGTGTCCAGGTAAGGGACGTGGCCTCGCTTGACGACCTTGACGATGTGCTTGCCCGGCTGGACAGCGATGGGCTTCAGCATGGGCACAGTCGCGACCTGGACATCGTCGACCAAAACGCTCGCGCCGGTCGTGGTCGAGCGGACCAAGAGCGTGGTGCTCTTCGAGCGCGCCCCTTCACGCGTCCGCTTTGGCGCGGCCTCGGCCCGTGTCGGCGCGACCGCTTGTGTGGCGACGACGGCGACCAGAGCGAGCAACCACGAGCGCGTGGCGCGGAGCGGCGTGAAGACCATCGTGAATAGAATAGGGACCGAAGCGGGCCGGGGTCAATGCGCCGGCGTTGCGTGGCCACCGCCCGCGACACTAGGATGCGCGCGCTCGCACGCTCGCTTCCATGAGGTCACCCTATGCGTAAGGTTTTTAAGGTACTGCTCGCGCTCGCCGCGCTCGCGCTCGCGGGCGCCGTCGCGTTCGTCGCCTTCTTCGACTTCGACGGGGCGATTAACGCCCAGAAGGACAAGTACCTCCCCGAGGTCGAGAAGGTGTTGGGCCGCAAGGTCACGGTCGGTCCAGTCAAGACGACGTTTCTGCCCGTCCTCGGTGCCGAGGTGAAGGACATCGTCGTTCAGGGGCCGGCAACAGCGCCTGCAGACGCGCTCCTCAAGCTGGGTGACGTCGTCTTTCAGGTCGATCTCTGGACGGCGCTCACCTCGCTCGGGACGAACGTTCGGCTGAAGGCGCTGGTCGTCCGGGGTCTGCAATTGAACGTCGTCCGAGAAGCGGACGGCAGCCTGTCTTTCGACGACGTGGTGAAGCGGCTCGCCGAGGGTCCCCCGCCCGAGGAGAAGCCCAAGCCGCTCGACCCCGAGGCGCGCAAGTTCATCGAGAACCTGCAGCTCCAGCGGGTCGCCCTTGAAGACGCCCAGGTTCGTTTCCTCGACAAGGCCACGGGGGGCGCGCCCGCCGAGACGCGGATCGACAAGATCCTCGTGGAGCTGAACGACGTCCTGCTCGCCAGCCCGTTCGACCTGCACATCTCGGCCGCGATCGCTGCGAATGCACCGAACTTCGACCTGAAGACGCGCATCGGGCCGATCCCGATTGGCCAAGAGAACCCGCCTCCTCCGCAGGTCGCTTACATCAAGCTCAAGATGGCCGACGTCCACTTGGCGAGCTTCGCGCCCTACGTCCCCGCGGACGCGCCCGTCGCGCTCGCGACTGCCCAGGTCTCCGCCGACCTTGAGGTGACTGACCCCCTCGCGAAGTCGGGCAAGATCACGTCGAAGGGCACCTTCGCCGTGAAGCAGATCGCGTTCGGCCTCAAGCAGCGAGGCGCGCCGTTCGATCTCACGCTGACGCCCAACTTCACACTCGACCCCAAGGCGGGTGCGGTCGACCTGACGGGCTTCTCCTTGGCGTTGAATGACATGAAGTTCCTCGCGGGCGGCAAGGTCACAGGCCTCACCGAGGGCAAGCCGTCATTTGACGCGCTCACGCTCAAGACCGAGAACGTCGACCTTGGGCGCGTCTTCGAGGCGCTGCCCGACGCCGCCGCAGGGCTCCCGAAGGGCGCGACGTTCAAAGGCCCGCTCGCCCTCGATGTGACGGCCACCGGCGACACGACGAACCAGAAGGTCGCGCTCGCGCTCTCGCTCGACGGCGCGACGATTGTGCTGCCCGGCAAGTTCGAGAAGGGCCCGGGCACGCCCCTGAGCACGCGGTTCGACGCGGAGATCGCCGCTCAGAAGGACCTCAAGCTCAACAGCTTTCACGTCGCGCTCGGGGACATCAACCTGAGGCTCGCCGGCAGCGTGAAGGACTTCGCCGCCCCCGTCATCGACCTCACGGGCGGCACAGGCAAGTTCGACATCAACGGTCCGTCGCGGCTGTTGCCGGCGGTCAAGGCGGGCATGCCACCGGATGTCACGGTCGCGGGCCAGGCCGAGATCGACCTCAAGGTCGCCGGCAACGCTCAGAACATCGACGCGCGCGTGCTCATCGGGCTGAGCGGCGCTGACCTCGCCGTGCCCGGCCTCACCGTGCGCGGTTCAGGGCAGGTCGAGGTCACGGCCAAAGGCAGCCCGTCAGCCGACATCTCCGTCAACGCCAACCTGAGCCTCGCCGGGCTCGAGCTGAACACCGATGGCCTCAAGAAGGCCGCGGGGCAGCCCTTCGACGTCCGCGCAGGCGTGACGCGCGCGGGGAGTGTCGTCACGCTCTCCGACCTGCTCGTGAACCTCGGCCCCCTCAAGATCACGGGCGCCGGCAGCGTTAACCAGGCCTCTAAGGTCGTCGACCTCAAGGCCGAGCTCGCGCGCTTCGACGTCTCCGCCCTCTCCACGATGTTGCCCGCGCTCGCCGCGACGCCGATCTCCAAGGCTCAGCTCGGCATGCAGGTGGCCGTCAGCGGCAATCCCGACGACCCAACGACGCTCAAGGCGGAGATGAAGGACTTCTACTTCGCGATGGCCGGCAGCTCCGTCGCGGGCGACCTCTCGGTCGAGAACCCGACCGCCCCCAAGATTCGCTTCGCGTTCACGTCCCCGCTGCTCGACCTCGACGCCATGTTCCCGCCCACCGGCGAGGAGGCCGCGGCGGACGAGGGCGGCGCGGGCGAGGTGCCGGAGATCGTCAAGAAGCTCGACATCGACGGGCGCATCAACATCGCGCAGGGCCGCGCGGGCGGCTTCCCCTTCAGCCAGTTCGTTGCGCAGTTGACCATGCTCGGCGGCAAGCTCACGTTCAACGCGCTCGACTTCAACGCCTACGGGGGACAGTTCTCGGCCGCGTCGACGAGCGTGGACGTCGGCCACGCCCAGCCGCGCTTCGACCTCAAGACGAGCCTGAAGAACGTCGATATCGCGCCCCTGCTCGCGGAGCAGGCCGACATCAAGGGAACACTCAGCGGCCGTTTCTCCGGAGACTTCGCGGTCAAGGGTGAGGGTTCGATTTGGGACGACGTCGCCAAGAACCTGAGCGGCGCGATGGGCGCGTCGATCATCGACGGTCGACTCAACAAGCTCGACTTGAAGCGTGCCATCCTCGCGCCGCTCGCAGCCAAGCTCCCGCTGATCAAGGCGCCCACCGGCCCTGCGGGCATGGCGCTCCGCAATCTGGCCGGGCAGTTTGAGATCGCGGACGGCAAGGCACGCCTCAAGCAGCCCATGAAGCTTGATACGCCGGATGGCCCGGTCACGCTCGACGGCTACATCGGTCTCGACAAGGCGCTGAGCATGAAGGGTACCTTCGAGGTCACGCCGGCCATGGTCGCGCAGGCCTCCGGTGGCAAGCTGAAGTTGGGCAAGAACGCGCCCGTGGGCCTGGTGCTCGGCGGGACAGTCGACAAGCCCGAGGTGAGCGGCATCGAGGTCGGCGACCTTGTCGAGGCGCTGCTTCGCCAGTCGGCGGCGGGCCAGTTGATCGACGCCGCAAAGAACGCCGAAGCCTTGGCCCGCGAGAAGGCCGCCGAGGCGGAGGCGATGGCTCGGCAGAAGGTCGACGCCGCCAAGGCCGAGGCGCAGCGACGCGTCGACGACGCCAAGAAGAAGGCCGACGAGGCCAAGAAGAAGGCCGAGGCCGAGGCCAAGAAGAGGGCCGACGAGGCCAAGAAGAAGGCCGAGGAAGAGGCCAAGAAGAAGGCCAAGAACGCGATCAAGGGCCTGTTTTAGGCCGCGCTGCAGCCGTTGACGCTCCGCGCGCGTGCGTGATACTCCGCCGGCCGTATTTCAGCCTGTGCGCGGAGGTCGGCCATGAAGCGGCGTATCGTTGGCTCCCTGTCTCTCGTGTTTGCGGCGACCTCGGTCGCCCACGCTCAGGCCCCCGAGGCCCCTGCCGCCGAGCCGGCCGCGACGCCCGCTGAGACGCAGCCGGAGGCGCCGCGCAAGGAAGAGGACAAGGCGAAGTCCGAGTCGACCGCCGCCGCTCCCGTCGAGGCGACACCGGCTGCCACCGCGCCCTCCCCTGCGAGCGCAGCGCCGGTCGAAGACGACCTGCCCGCGTGGGCCCCGGCGTCCGCCCCCTCTCAGGCCGGCGTCGCGCCTGCGGCGCCCGCCCCGAGCTGGGACGCCACCACCAGCAGCACGCAGACGGTCACGTATCCGTGGGTCGAGCACCATGGCTACATGCGCCTGCGCCTGCAGATGTTTCACAACTTCGACTTGGACACGTTCTACGCCAAGTACGACAACGCTTACTCCTCGCCCTACCTGCCCCCCCTGACGGAGACGAACGTGGGCGGCAGCGGCCATGTGGTCGAGGAGGACCCCGCCAACCCGCACACCTACAAGCGCGGCGCGGACACGCTCTCGATGGCGAATATGCGCGCGCGCTGGCAGCCGACCGTGCACATCGCCGAGACGATGCGCATCAAGGCGACCATCGACGGTCTGGACAACCTCGTGCTGGGGAGCACGCCCGACGGCGGACTCTGGGGCCAGACGTACGAGCGGCCGGATGTCGCGCTGCCCACGTTCTCGGGGGGTCAGCGACCGCCCGAGTCGGGCGTGAACGGGTGGCAAGACTCCGTGCGGGTCAAGAACCTGTGGGGTGAATGGCGCACGCCGCTCGGCTTGCTCGTGTTTGGGCGCACCCCGAGCAACTGGGGCATGGGGATTCTGTCCAACAACGGCGAGTGCTTGGACTGCAACTTCGGTGACTCCGTCGACCGCGTGATGGGCGTCACGAAGCTCTTCGGCACCTACCTGGCGCTCGGCTGGGACTTTGTCAACGAGGGTCCCACCGGCTACCCCGGCGCTCAGGACGCACTCAATCAGCCGTTCGGGCAAGCGTACGACCTCGACCAGCGGGACGACGTCAACGAGTACGTGATCGCGCTGTTCCGTCGCCCTGTGACGAAGGAAGAGAAGGACGCCCGCGACCGCGACCTGAACGAGGTCCGTAAGCCCGCCTTCGACTGGGGCGTCTACAACGTCATCCGGACTCAGGAGTTCGTCACGGACGTCGCGCGCCAGTTCGCGCCCTACACGGACGCGCGCCCCGAGGAGGGCTCCAACACCGTCCTGCGGGACATCAAGGCGTTCGCGTACATCCCCGACCTGTGGCTCAAGTTCGAGTACCGCCCGCAGCGCAACCACTTCTACCGCCTGCAGTTCGAGAGCGCCTTCGTGCTCGGCGTCATCAAGGAGCTGCCGCAGCGCTTCGACAAGCCCGCGCGAGACTGCTTGGACACGTCGGTCGTGGACATCGAGGACTGCGCCGCGTCGGATGTCATCAAGCCCCGGCAGCGCGACATTCAGCAGTACGGCTACGCGCTTGAGTTCGACCACCGCATGGAGAAGCTCCAGTGGGGCTTCCACCAGGGCCTCGCGTCCGGCGACACCACGGACGGCTTCGGCGTCATCGACCGCACGCCGATTGACCCCAATGACAACGCCGACCAGAAGATCACGAACTTCAAGTTCGATCGCGACTACACGATCGACCTGATCATGTTCCGCCAGCTCATCGGCGCCATTACGAACGCGGTCTACTTCAAGCCGTACATCCAGTACGACATCGTGCAGACCGACCGCGACGCCATCGGCTTCAAGCTCGCCTCGATCTACGCCTTCGCGCTCGAGTCGAACGCCACGCCCGGTGACGAGTCGCCGCTCGGCCTTGAGTTCGACGCCAGCTTCTACATCACCGAGCTCGACCGGTTCCGCTGGTCGCTCGACTACGGCCTCATGGTCCCGTTCGGCGCGTTCAACGTGAAGAGCTTCGACCAGAACGTGGGCGAGTATGTGCTCCGGGGTGAGCCGGGCGTCGCCCAGACACTCCAGATGTTCGTGGGGATGCAGTTCTGAGCGCGCCGCAGAAGACCTGGGGCGGCCGGTTCTCCGAGGCGACCGACGCCCTCGTCGAGCGCATGAACGCCTCGGTCGGTGTCGACGCGCGCCTGTGGCGCGAAGACATCGACGGCTCGCTTGCGCACAGCGAGATGCTCGCGGCGCAGGGCGTGATCAGCGAGACCGATCGAGACGCCATTCACGGCGGGCTAAACGCCGTCGCCGCGCGCATCGAGGCGGGCACCTTCGAGTGGTCCATCGGGCTCGAAGACGTCCACATGAACATCGAGTCGCGCCTGACCGAGGCGATCGGCCTCGCGGGCGGGCGGCTCCACACAGCGCGCTCGCGCAACGACCAGGTCGCGACAGATGTTCGCCTGTGGCTCGTGCGCCGAATCGACGCACTTGTGGACGCCCTGCGCGCCCTGCAGACGGCCTTCGTCGACCTCGCGGAGCGCGACGGCCACGCCATCTTGCCCGGTTATACGCACCTGCAGCGGGCGCAGCCCATCCTGCTCGCGCACCACCTGCTCGCCTACTTCGAGATGCTCGACCGCGACATCGGCCGGCTGCGCGACTGCCGCGCCCGCGCCAACTGGTCGCCGCTCGGTGCTGCCGCGCTCGCAGGTACGCCCTTCCCGCTTGACCGGCAGGCCACGGCGGCTCGCTTAGGCTTCAGCGGCCCCATGGCCAACAGCCTCGACGCCGTCGCCGACCGGGACTTCGCCGTTGAGTTCACCGCTGCCGCCGCCCTCGCGATGGTCCACCTGTCGCGCCTCGGTGAGGAGCTCGTGCTCTGGTCGAGTCAGGAGTTCTCGTTCGTTACGCTCGGGGACGCCTTCGCGACGGGCTCAAGCATCATGCCGCAGAAGAAGAACCCGGACATACCTGAGCTTGTGCGCGGCAAGACCGGCCGAGTCTTCGGGGACCTCGTCGCGCTCCTGACCGTGCTCAAGGGCCTCCCCCTCGCCTACAACAAGGACCTGCAAGAGGACAAAGAGGCGCTCTTCGACGCCGCCGACACCCTGCTCGACTGTGTCACGGTCCTGACGCGGCTCCTGCCCGCCTGTACATTCAACATCGCCCGGATGCGTCGCGCCTGTGACGACGGCTTCGTGACCGCGACGGACGTCGCTGACTACCTCGCGCGCAAGCAGGTGCCCTTCCGCGAGGCGCACCACATCACCGGGCGACTTGTCGGCTGGTGTATCGCCGAGCAGCGCACGCTGCCTTCGCTCACGCTCGAGGAGTTCCAGCGTTTCTCGCCCGTTTTTGAGGCGGATGTCCTCCAAGCCGTCACGGTCGAGGCGAGCGTGGCGGCCCGCACGAGTGAAGGTGGCACAGCACCCGATCGCGTCCGCGTCGCGCTCCTTGTCGCGCGCGCGCGGCTCGCAGAGGCCCGCTGAGGCGCCCAGCGTTGCTCTTGGCGTGCGCGGGGGGGCTCGGGGCCTGCGCGGCCCATGGTCGCCCGTCCGGGGGCCCTCCGAGCGCACCCGTGGCCATTCATGCGACGGCTTCCGGTTGCGTTGCGGTCGCTGACGCGGCCTTCGCCCTCTTCGTGGACCCCGAGGCCCTCACGGGTCGCCCTGCCGTTGCGGGCGGCCCCGGTGAAGTCGTGGCAGTGCCGTCCTCTCTCGGGGGACGACGCGTCGGCGTCTGGCAGATGCGCCCCGATGGGGGTCACCGCGAAGGCACGCTGGTCGTGCCCGCAGAGTGCATTACTTCTTCTGAGACGGCCCCTCGTCTTCGAAGACCGACTGGAGCTTATCCCCGCTGAAGTCGAACTCGACGACCTGGTTGCGGCCAGACAGGACCTTGAAGGTCCGCCGGTCGAGGCCGATGACGGGCCCCGAGGCCGCGGCCTTCTTGCGCACCGTGAGGGCGATCTCCGAGGCGGTCACTGGCTGGTAGCTGGTCATCGCGACCGAGAGCGGCTTAAACGCCCCCGCCCCGCCGAGCTGGTACTCCAGAACACCGCGGACTCGAGCGCGCAGGCGCAGCTGAGCGTTGCCCGTCGAGGCGGTCGTCGTGGTCGATGTCGACGTGCCGTCGCTCGCCTGCGCGCTCACATCCGCCTTGTCGCCTTGGCAGTTGGACAACGTGACGGTCCACGGCCCACCTCCGGTAAACGACAGGCGCGCGACCTCGACCGGCGTGGTCGCCGTCGGCGCCTTGAGCGTCACAGACAGCGCCTCGCCCGGCTTCTCGGGCGTGAGGGTCAGCGTCCCCGTCGCACCTGCGGCGAGCTCAAGCGGCTGAGCCCCGAAGGCAGCTGAGAGCGGCGACGTGCACTGGTTCGTCACGCTCGCTTCAATCGGGGCGACCGTCGCCCCCTTGCCCTTTTTGACCGGAGGGGCCGCCGAAGCAGCGCTGATCATCGAGCAAGTGGCGAACAGAAAAAGAGCGACTGAGCGCTTCATCGCGGGGTGTCTCCATCGGGCGTGGTCTGCGCAAAGGACGCAGCAAGGAGCCCGGATATTTACGAAGCCTGCTCGGATTGTCGACGGCTCACCCCACAAAGCGGCGCGGTCGACTCGGGGCAGCGGTGGGACGTGGCCTCAGTCGCGGCGCGGTCCTCGCGGAAAGCGAGGCGTGGTGGGGTCCGGCTCGTCGCTCCCCTCGCTCCAGAAATCGGCGCCCTGAGGCGCTTCGCCCGTTTGGCGAGCGGCGCGCTGCGCAGGGGGCACGGCCAGCTCGGCGGGGTCCTTCGTCACGGTGACGACCCGCGTGGGCGTGCGCAGAGGCGACAGCGCCTGCGGCGGCGCGGAGGGCCGCGGGCCACCGAAGATCGGCTGCGCTCCCGGGACCGGCATCGACGCGGCACGCTCCACCAAGCGACTGCGGCGCTGTGGGCTGCCCATGCCTGTGGTCAGCGGGCCGAGCGCGGCGGGCGTCGCCGGCGTCGGCGTGGGTGCAGCCGCGAAAATCGGCGCGCTCGGGGGCGCGACGCTCGACGGCAGCGGGCGCGCAGGCGGGAGCGTACTCACAGGGGGCGGCGCGGACGCGGCCTCCGCGCGCTCGACTGCGACGTTGGGCGCCGTATCATGCTGCGCGCGCTGGCTCGCCTCTTGGATCGCGGCGTACTGAGGCGCGACCGTGTCGAAGCCCGTCGCGACGACCGTCACCCGGATCTCGTCCCCCATCGACTCATCGATCGTGGTGCCGAAGATCAGGTTGAGGTCGCCGTGCGCCTCTTGGCGAACGATCTCCGCCGCGTTCGAGACCTCGTTGAGGCCCATGCTCGAGCTGCCCTTGAAGTGCAGGAGCACACCGCGGGCACCCTCGATCTTCACGTTGTCGAGCAACGGGCTCGAGATGGCCTGCTGCACCGCCTCGAAGGCGCGCCTCGGTCCGCGCCCGACCCCTGTGCCCATGAGCGCGACGCCACGGAGGGAGAGGATCGTTCGCACGTCGGCGAAGTCGACGTTGATGAGGCCCGGATCTCGGATGAGCAGGCTCATGCCGGCCACCGCATTGAAGAGCACTTGGTCAGCGGCCTTGAACGCGTCGAGCAGGCCCGTGTTGTCGGGCAGTACAGAGAGTAGGCGCTGATTCGGCACGACGATCAGGGAGTCGACGTGCGCCGCCAGCTCTTGCAGGCCCGCGTCCGCGTTGCGTCCGCGCTGCCGTCCCTCGAAGTCGAACGGGCGTGTGACGACGCCCACCGTGAGCGCGCCGCAGCGACGTGCGACCTGCGCGACAATCGGCGCCGCGCCCGTCCCCGTGCCGCCGCCCATGCCCGCTGCGACGAAGACGAGGTCTTTGTCCTGCAGGAGCGAAGTGAGCGCGTCCTCGTTCTCGATCGCGGCGGCTCGGCCCCGTTCGGGGTTCGCGCCCGCGCCGAGTCCGCGGGTCGTGGACGTCCCGATGACGACCTTCATCGCTGCCAGCGAGCTGTCGAGCGCCTGCCGGTCCGTATTGACCGCGATGACCTCGACCCCTTCGAGGCCTTGCGAGACCATCGTATTGACTGCGTTACCGCCCGCACCGCCTACGCCGACGACGCAGAGCTTTGCCCGATCATCGTGCATGCCCGGAAACAACAGGTCCATTGGCGTCCCCCCTCTGCCTCAGCGAATCCAATCTAAAAGCCGCGAGAACAGCGTCTTGGCGGGCGCGGTCGGTGTGACCGGGACCCACACGTCCGGACGCTTGCGAGCCGCGTAGAGCACGATGCCCGTCGCAGCTGCATACTTAGGATTTCTCACCATGTCGACCATGCCGCGCACGCTGCGGGGTTCACCGTAGACGCACGGCGTCGACAGTACGCGCTCGGCCAGGTCGACCAAATTCGCGATCTGTGATGCGCCGCCCGTGAAGACGACATGCGGCATTCTCACCCCGACGACCAAGCCCTCGCTCACGATCGCGTCGCGAACGAGCTGCAGGATCTCTTCGTAGCGGGCCTCGCACACCTGGGCGACCTCGCTCCGAGCGACGGTGCGCGCGCGCATGCCGCCGACGACGGGCAGCTCCACGGTCTCATGGTCGCCGACCTTCCACGACAGCGCCGAGCCCGACGTCTGCTTGAGCCGCTCCGCCTCGACGCCGGGCACCTGGAACATGATGCTCAGATCGCTCGTGACGCGCTCGCCGCCCACGGGCAGGTTCGTGCTGAATACGAGCGCGCCACCGCGGTAAACGGAGATTTCCGTGGTCGAGCCGCCGATGTCGACGAGCGCGATCCCCATCTCGCGGTCCTCAGCGCGCAACAACGCCTCGCCGCTCGCGAGCGTATTCGGGACGAACGTGCCGACGCTCAGCCCCGCCTCTTTGCAGCAGCGCGCGATCTCGTCGAACGTCTCGCGCTTGCCGATGTTGAGGTGGACATCCACCTCGAGGCGCACGCCCCGAAGCCCGATCGGGGCGACGATGTCGATGTGGCTGTCGACCATGTAGTGGCCGGGCACGCAGAAGAGGACGTCCGTCGTCGGCGCGACCTGCCGCGCGCGCGCGATGCGCAGGACCTGCCGAATGTCGGTCTCCGCGACCTCGGCGCCTTCGATACACCACGCGCCGAAGCTCGAGTCGCACTCAAGCGGAATGCCCGAGACCGAGACGAAGACGTCGTTGAGTTCGACGCCCGCCATCATCTCGGCTTCCTCGCGCGCGCGACGAATCGCGGCGACGAACTCCGCCCGATTCTGGACGTCTCCCGCGCGCATGCCCTTCGTGGTCGCGCAGCCCGTGCCGATGATATCGACCCCGCCCTGCGCGTCGGCTACGCCAACGACGCACTTGATGGAGTTCGAACCGATATCGAGCCCCGCGATGATGACATCGTTGGCCATGACCGTACCCATCCCCCTCACGAACTAGAGCGACCCCATCACGGACCGTTTACCGGCGATTTCCTTCACAACAGCGCGCTCCGCCTCTTCGTCGAGGAGGATCCAAGCCGCATCGGACTTGCGCTTCGAAAGGTCGTCGTAGATACGCGCAAGTCGTTCAAGTTTCAACGGAAAACTTTCATATCCCATGACGATTCTGGTCCGGTCGAGCATCAGTTCCATTCGTCCACCCTCCGAGATATTCACGTTACCGAGCGGCCGATTCTCAGCGAGGGGCGAGTGCCCATATAACCGGCCGAGGGCGAGCGCATTACGCACCCACGACTTGATGAGTTGAGGATTTTCCTCATAGGCGACGCGATCAATGCCCGTAATCAGCGGGAGGGATTCGACATCACCCGGCAGTGCACGGACAAAAGGCTCTCCGCTCCCGTCCACAACGTACAGCGAGCCGAGCGAGACCACGGCGGCCGGCTGACGCTCCGTGATCTGGATCGAGACTGTCCCCGGGAGCCGCACATCCACCTGAGCGCTGGCCACCCACGGGTGCTCTGAAAGGGCGGACTCGGCTGTTCGGGCGTCAAAGTTGAGCAGGTTCTGAGGAATATCGAGATGGGTCAGGCTGAGGAGCTCCTCTCGCGTGACCCGCTGCGTTTCGTTGACGTCGATCTTTCTCACTGCGAAGTGGTGGCTCCGCTTGAGCAAGCCGGATCCGACTTGATAGAGCGTCGCCACGAGCAAAAGCACGAGAACCGGGCGCCAGACCCGCGAGAGAGTGGCACCCGCTGCGAGCGCGAGCGAGCGAGCGCTCCGCAGCGCGTGGCGCTTGTAGGTATTACGTCGCATCGCCCGCCTCCAAGCCGCAGCGCGCATGGTCGAGCATGCACTCCACCAGCGCCTCGAAGGTGAGCCCCGCGGCCGCCGCCACTTTCGGCACGAGGCTCGTCGCGGTCATGCCGGGCAGCGTGTTGACCTCGAGCACGACCGGCCCCGTCTCACTGAGGATCACATCCGTTCGCGTAACCCCGTTGCAGCCCAGGGCGCGGTGGGCACGCACGCCCGCGTCGAGGCACGCCTCGAGCGCCGGACCGACGAATCGCGGCGGGACGTGGTAGCGGGTCCCGGCGTTGCCGTACTTGGCCTCGTAGTCGTAGAACGCGCGCACGGGCTCGATCTCAACGGCGCCGAGCGCGCGGTCGAAGAACGTGACGACCGAGAGCTCGACGCCCTCGACGAAGCGCTCCACCAAAATGCGGTCTGCGACGCGAAAGGCCTCGGCCACAGCGGGGCGAAACGCGTCGGGCGTCTGCACAATCGTCACGCCGACGCTCGACCCCTCGGCCACAGGCTTGACCACGACCTTGCCCTCGAAGGGGCACTCCGCGGTCAGCGGGTCAGCGCCGGGTGCGCCCCGATGCCAGACCACATCGTCTGCGACGGGGACACCACGCAGCCGAAAGAGTTGTTTGCTGATCGCCTTGTCCATCGACAGCAGGCAAGCCCGCAGGCCATCTCCGGTGTACGGGATCTGCATCCAGTCCAGGAGACCCTGTACTCGACCGTCCTCGCCCCACGTCCCGTGAAGCGCGTTGAAGACGACCTCAACCCGCTCGGCGCGCAGGCGCTCAGGCAGGTCGTGCCCCGCGTCGATCTCGACCGCGTCGTATCCGCTTGAGCGCAGCGCAGCAGCGATGGCCTTGCCCGTTCGCAGGCTGATCTCGCGCTCATTCGAGAGGCCGCCGAGCAAGACCCCCACGCGTCGGCCCCGGTGCTTGCCCGTCGGGCTGATCGGGCGGATTGCAGGGTTCATGCAGTGGCCTCCTGGACCGGCGCGATGAGCTCCGAATCGGGGCGACCCGCGAGGCGCCACAAGTCGCGGACAATGTCGACGGCCGCGCGCGGGCGACCGCGGGTCAGCGCGCGGCTCGCCATGTCGCGTCGCAGCGACGGGTCCCGAACAATGTCCTCGAGCGCCTCACACAGGGTCGCCGTGCTGAGCGTTGAGTCGGCCACCATCCGCGCGGCACCCGCCTCAACCAGGGACCGCGCGTTCACGGTCTGGTGGTCGTCCGCAGCAAATGGGAACGGGATAAAGACGGCCGGGCGTCCGACACACGCGAGCTCAGCGACCGTGGTCGCGCCGGCCCGCGCCACCACGACGTCTGCGTCACGCAGCGCGGCCGCGACGTCATCGATGTACTCGTCGACGGCCGCCCCGGTGAGCCCGGCCGTCTCGTAGGCGGCGCGAACCGCAGGCGCGTTCCCACGCCCGCACTGGTGACGCACCGTGATGGGCGCCTGCGCTGCGAGCGCGGCAAGCGCCGCGGGGACGCGCTCGTTGAGTGACCGCGCGCCTTGGCTCCCGCCCATCACGAGCACTCGGCACGCGCTCTGACTTGACGACGCCACGTCGGACAACGCGCGGATCTCCTGCCGAATCGGGTTCCCGAGCTCGCTGACCTTGCCGCGGGGCAGGCGAGCCGCCGCTTCGGGAAAAGCCGTGTAGACACGGCGAACAAAGCGCGCGAGCAAACGGTTGGTCAGCCCCGGCAGCGCGTTCTGCTCCGCGACGGCGCACGGCCGCCCCATCAAGGCGGCCGACAGAACAACAGGGCCAGACACAAAGCCCCCGACACCCAGGACCGCGACCGGCGCCTCGGCCGAAACCACCCGGCCGGCCGACCACAGGGCCAGTGGCATACGAACTAAGCCCCGAACGCGCTCAACGAGCCCAGCGTTCTTGAGACGATGGGTCTCGACCTGCCGGAGCCTGAAGCCGTGCGCAGGCACGATACGCGACTCCATACCGCGCTCGGAACCCACGAACACCACATCGGCGTTCGGTACGAGGCGCATCCAGGCCTCCGCGACAGCGACGCCCGGGTAGACATGGCCCCCCGTTCCGCCGCCCGCGATCATGAGACGATTCACTTGGGTCATAGTCTCGGATCCGCTGCAGGACTCTCTGTCTATGCGGATTCACGAATACGTTCAAGCGAATTTTTTTGACAAAACCGCGTTTTAGCTCACTCGCTGTTCAGTAGTTACCTGAACGGCGAGTTTTTTGGTCTATCAGGTGACTTGAGCGGGTTTATGGAGCCAGCGCTGAACGAACGACTCGGCAGAGTCCAACTTCGTGGTGATTGTATGCTTGGAGTGCAGCCAAGCGGGTGGTGGGGTCCTCTTCGAGATGTTCAAGAGTAGACCGACGCTCGCACAGAGGACGATCATTGACGTTCCACCGTAGCTAATGAATGGGAGGGTCAAGCCCTTTGTAGGGAGGAGCGCCATCACCACGCCCATGTTGATGCAAGCCTGTGCCGCGACCAAAGCGGTTACTCCAAACGCCATGAGCGCGCCGAAAGAGGAGCTCGCGGTCCTCGCGATGGAGATTCCCCTCCAAATCAGCCCGATAAACATCAAGAGCAGGCAGGCGCTCCCGATCAGACCGAGCTCTTCTCCGATGATCGAGAAGATAAAGTCCGTATGCGCGTCCGGCAGATACATGAGCTTCTGCCGGCTACCCCCAAGCCCCATACCCGTCAGGTCACCGCTCCCAAAAGAGATCAGGGCCTGATTGATCTGGTAACCCGCCCCGAGTGGGTCGCTATCGGGATTCAAAAACGTCATTACGCGCTTCATGCGGTACGACTGAGTCGTCACGGCCAGTGCAATGAAGCCTGCACCCACAGCGCCAATCACAAAGACCTGCTTGAGTGGGCAACCCGCGGCAAAAACCATCAGGGTCATGATCAGGCCACAAAGAATCGTGCTCCCGAAGTCCGGCTGACGCATCAATAACGTCGCAATCACCCCCAATACGACCACTGGAATCAGCCATGAGACCTTCCAGCTATGAAGTTTCATCTGGTTTCGACTCAGGTACTGCGCCATGAACAGCATGAAACCAAACTTGACCAACTCGCTCGGCTGAATTCGAAACACGCCCAGGTTCAGCCACCGGCTTGCGCCTTTGGCAGAGGTCGAGAGGCCCGGTACCAAGACCAGGAGGAGCATGAACGAGACGATCGCCAGCAGAACGCCGGCGTAGCGCTCCAGGGCGTGGTGCGGCAGCCACGCAAAGAAACCCAACACCGCCAGACCGATGACCACGTGCTGGATCTGCTTACGCAGGAAGTACGTCGGGTCGCCGAATTGGTGGTCAGCGCTCACGATGCTCGCGGAGTAGACCATCACGAGGCCGAAGCCGATGAGCGTGAGGACGATGGCGAGCAAGAGACGGTCGTAGCGGTGCTCGGTGACCTGAGTTTCGGTGCTCGGCTGCATGTCAGCGAACCTTGATGCTGGCGAGCGCGACGAGCGCCAGCATGATGGAGATGATCCAGAAGCGGACGACGATCTTGGGCTCCTGCCACCCCAACTTCTCGAAGTGGTGGTGAATCGGCGCCATGCGGAAGACGCGTTTGCCCGTGAGCTTGAACGAGGTCGTCTGCGCGATGACCGAGAGCGCCTCGACCACGAAGAGGCCGCAGATGATGACCGACAGAAGCTCCGTCTTCGTCATCACGGCGAGCATGCCGAGCGCGCCACCGAGCGAGAGCGAGCCGACGTCGCCCATGAAGACCTGGGCGGGGAACGTATTGAACCAAAGAAAGCCGACGCCGGCGCCAATGATGGCGGCGGCGAACACCGCGAGCTCGTTCACGCCTTTGACGTGCGGAATTCTCAAGTAATCCGCGATGTTGAACTGGTAGTAGCCGCCACCCGACGTCGGGAGCTGGAGCACGGTGCCCGCGCCGTAGGCCAGGATCAAAAACGTCGCCGCGGCGACCATCACGGGGCCAATCGCGAGGCCGTCGAGGCCATCCGTCAGGTTGACCGCGTTCGAGGTGCCCGCGACGACGAACATCGCGAAGACGATGAAGGCGAAGAACGGCAGTTCGAAGCTCAGCCAGTCGGCCTTGACGAAGGGGACGTAGAGGGTGCGGTCGAAGGCCGCGTCGTCGCGGAAGAGCGCGGTGAGGACGATGCCGGCGAGCGCGAACTGAAAGAGGAGCTTGTAGCGACCCGCGAGCCCCTTGCTGTTCCGCTGCTTGAGCTTCTTGTAGTCGTCAATGAAGCCGATGATGCCGTAACCCACCGTGATCGTCAGCGCGGCCCAGACGTAGAGGTTCGACAAGTCGGCCCACAGGATCGTTGGGATCACGAGCGCGAAGAGCACCAGCGAACCGCCCATCGTGGGCGTTCCCGCCTTGCTGAAGTGCGACTCCGGGCCGTCTTTGCGGACCACCTGCCCGATTTGCCGAGACTGGAGTCGGCGGATGAACCACGGGTGCAGCACGAAGCTGATGGCCATCGCCGTCAGCATCGCCGCGATGATGCGGAAGCTGACGTAGCGAAATACCCGCAGCGGCGTGAAGTACTCGCGCAGCTCCTGAATGAGCCAAAGCAACATCAGTGCACCCCTCTCCCCTCACCCGACAATCCAGCCCAGACACGCTCGAGCCCCATCCCGCGCGAGGCCTTCAGGAGCGTCCACGGGTGCTCGGCAACGAGCGCCTCGACGACTGGCTGCGCAGCGTCGGCGTCCGGAGCCCAGCGCGCGCGCTCACCGCTGAACCCTGCGGCGCGGGCCGCATCCACAAGCGCCTTGCTGAGCGGCCCGACGCCTACGACCACACCCTCGAAATCACCGAGCGCTCGACCGATGGCCGCATGCTCCTCAAGCGCGCCCGGGCCCAACTCCAGCATGTCACCGAGCACCATCAGGCCGTGGGGCGCTCGCGCCTTGAAAGACTCGATCGCGGCGCGCATGGACTGCGGGTTGGCGTTGTAGCAGTCGAGCAAGAAGCGGTGACCACTCGCCAGCGTTCGAACCTCGCCGCGCAGGGTCGCGGCAGGCATCGCCCCCAGAGCGCTCACGGCAACGCCCATGTCCACGCCGAGCGCATCACCGACCGCGAGCGCGAGCAGCGCGTTGTCGAGGTTGTGTGTTCCGGGCAAGCCGAGGGTGAGGTCGAAGCGCGCACCCCCGCGCTCTACTCGACCCGCGCAGCCCGTCTCGGTCTCGCGGGCCTCGAAGAGGCGTAACCCTCGACCCACCCCGCGCCCTACGGTCTCGAGGCGCGCGACCATGCCGCGGGTCACGATCCACGGCAGAGCGATCGCCTCGGGCATGAAGCCAACGCCATCGGACGGGAGCGCTGCCAAGAGTGAGCCCTTCTCACGGGCGATCTCTTCGAGCGAGCCCATGCCTTCCAGATGTGCGGCGCCGACCGTCGTCACAATCCCGAGCGACGGCCGCGCCCAGCGCGCGAGCAATGCGATCTCGCCGGGCGTGTTCATGCCCATCTCGACGACCGCAAAGCGCGTCGCCGGTTCGAGTCGCAGGAGCGTCAGCGGCACGCCCAACTGGTTATTCTGGTTCCCGCGCGTCGCGACCGTGGGGCCCAAGGTCGAGAGCACGGCCGCGAGCTGGTCCTTCGTGGTGGTCTTGCCACACGAGCCTGTGACGCCGATCACCGTCCCCTCGAATCGACGCCGGGCCTCGCAGGCCGCGGCGACCAGCGCCTTCTCTGGATCATCGACGACCACAAGAGTCGCCGCGCCGTCGCGCACGTCGGGTGAGAGCTGGGCGAGGCTCGCCTCCCTCACGACGAGCGTGCTCGCGCCTGCGTCGATGGCGGCCCGCGCGAAGTCGTGTGCGTCGAAGCGCGGCCCGCGCAGGCAGAAGAACGTGCTGCCCGACCGCACCTCGCGCGAGTCGATGACCGCCGCTCCAAGCGCACGGTCAGGGCCGACGACCCGCCCTTGAGCGACCTGCGCCAGCGCGCCCGCAGTCAAGCCCATCATTGCGCGGCACCTCGTGTGGCGAGTGCATCGGCGCACACCTGAACATCGTCGAACGGATGTCGAATGCCCGCGACCTCTTGGTAGGTCTCATGCCCCTTGCCCGCGACAAGGACGATGTCTGCATCACCCGCAAGCGCGACCGCGGCGTGAATCGCCCGAGTTCGGTCGAGCTCGACCCACGTCGCGCCCCATGCGGGTGAGCCCCCTACGACGAGCGCGCGGCCCGCTTCGACGGCGCCCCGCAGCGCGGCGTGCGCGATCGCTTCGGGTGACTCGCTCCGCGGATTGTCGCTCGTGAGCACGACCGCATCCGCAGCGGCCGCCGCGCGACCCATGGGGGCGCGCTTGCTCGTGTCCCGGTCTCCACCGCAGCCGAAGACACACACCACGCGGCCAGACGTGCTCGCACGCAGCGCCTCGAGGACCCGCTCAAGGGCATCGGGGGTGTGCGCGTAGTCGACAAGGACCACGGGCCGCGTGTCGGGCGAGCCAACACGCTCGAGTCGACCGCGGATTCGGGCCGAGTGAAGCCCCGCGCGAATCGCCGCGGGGCTCATCCCCGCCGCGAATGCGCAGCCCACCGCGATGAGCACGTTCGAGGCGTTGAAGCGACCGACGAGCGAAGACTGCACCTCGACCGTACCGCGCGGCGTCCGGACTGTGCCTCGCAGGCCGGACTCGCTCATCATCAGCGAGTCGAATGTTACGTCCGCCCCCTGCTCATCCACCGAGGTCTTCCATACCTCGGCGTGGGTGCCCGCCCGAGCCGCCAAGTCACGTCCGAAGGGGTCGTCCACGTTGATGACCGCGACCGCCCCCGCGCGCAGGTGCTGCGTGAAGAGCGTGGCCTTGGCCTCGCCGTAGGCCGTCATGGTCCCATGGTGGTCGAGGTGGTCAGGGGTCAGGTTCGTGAACGCGGCCACATCGAAGTCGAGCCCATCCACGCGGCGCTCGGACCGCTCTCGGCGTGCGTTCACGGGGAGCCGGCGCGCGCGCTCCGCATGGTCGGGGTGACGGGTACGAATGGCAAGACCACGACGACGACGCTCATCCACGCGATGGCGATGGCGGA
>CANLBD010000034.1 GCA_947488215.1 Myxococcales bacterium
GTGGCTCGCCCCTCAAGCGACGGGTGACGCACCCGCCGGGCCGTGCCCCGAGACCGCGTCCCTGGCGGCGGCGGCGGAGCGCTACGCCCCCGGTCAGGCGGCCGCGCTCGCGCCTCCGGTCCATGCCGCGCCGCCGCCTGAGGCTGCGTCCTCATCAGAGAGTCAGGCACGCCGGCCCACCGCGACGCAGGTCAAGGTCGACACCGAGAAGCTCGACGCGCTGGTCGACCTCGTCGGTGAGCTTCTCATCGCGCAGAGTATGGTCGCCGAGGACGCCCGCCTCGCCGGCGCGACCAACACCCAGGCAACGCGAAATCTCGCGCAGCTCTCCCGCATAGCGCGAGAACTCCAGCGGGCTGCCATGTCGATGCGCATGGTCCCTGTCAGCGGCACCTTCGAGAAGATGGTTCGCGTCGCTCGGGAGGCCGGTAAGCACACCGAGAAGCAGGTCACTGTCAGCGCCGTCGGCGGCGACACCGAGCTCGATCGAACGGTCACGGAGCTGCTCCACGACCCTCTCGTGCACATGGTGAGAAATGCCATCGACCATGGCCTGGAGTCGCCCGAGCAGCGCCGCGCTGCGGGCAAGCCCGAGGCGGGCGCGCTGACCCTCGCAGCGCGCCACGAAGGCGGCCAGATCGTCGTCGAGGTGCGCGATGACGGCCGCGGGCTTGACCCGGCAAAGCTGGTGGCCCGCGCTCGAGAGCGCGGGCTCATCAGCTCGACCGAAGCGCTCTCGGACGCGCAGGCCTACCAGCTCATCTTTCTGCCCGGCTTCTCGACCGCGACGCAGGTCACGGACCTGTCCGGCCGCGGCGTCGGCATGGACGTCGTCCGAACGAACGTCGAGCGCGTCCGAGGCCGAATCGAGGTCGACTCCGTCCTTGGCCAGGGCACCACCTTCCGCATTCGCCTGCCCCTGACCCTCGCGATCATCGACGGCTTGCTCCTGCGCATTGGCGAGGAGCGCTACATTCTCCCGACCGAGTGGGCGCGTGAGGCCATTCGCCCGAAGGCGGACGAAGTGTCCTACGTCTTCGGCGTGGGCGACATGGTCTCTGTCCGTGGCGAGCTCGTTCCGCTCCGCTCGCTGGCTGCTCACCTGAGCACCCCCGAAGCGGGCCCTCGTCCTGAGAACGGCATCGTCGTCCTCATCGAGGGCGGTGGGCGTCGCTGCGGTCTGATTGTCGACGAGCTGCTCGGTCGCCAAGAGGTCGTGATCAAGGGCCTCGGCGACGCCTTGGGCCAAGTGCCCGGCGTGGCCGGAGGCGCCATCCTCGGCGACGGTCGTATCGGTCTCATCCTTGACGTTCGCGCGCTGCTTGACCGCGCCCACCGCGCCGACCTGCACGTCGCCGCTTGACCCCCAGGAGCTCCCCAATGCACCCAGACCACAACACGAATGAGTCGATTCGCCGAGGCCCGCAGCGCGCAGAAGGCAAGTACCTCGCCCTCGCGCTCGGCGAAGAGGAGTACGGCATCCCTGTGCTCGACGTACGTGAGATTGTCGGCCTGATGCCCATCACGCGCGTCCCGAACGCCCGCCCGAACCTCTTGGGCGTCATGAACTTGCGAGGCAAGGTCGTGCCGGTCGTTGACCTCCGCGCGCGCCTCGGTGCCGCGATGCTCGAGACCACGCGCCAGACCTGTATCGTCGTCGTCAAGCCGCAAGGCGGCGGGCTCGTCGGTGTGCTCGTCGACCAAGTGCTCGAGGTCATGCAGCCCGCCGAGGCGGACTTGGACCGCAGCCCCGAGGTCGTCAACCCAGACTTGGGCGTGACGGCGCTCGCGAAGTCCAAAGGCAAGGTACGCGTGCTGCTTGATATTGGCGCTGTCCTCGCGGGCGAGGTCTGAGCCATGACCGCCCTCGCCGTCCCGCCGCTCCACGGACGCCGCATCCGTGTCCTTGTCGTCGATGACTCCGCGCTCGTCCGTCGCATGGTGAAAGAGGCGCTCGAGGCCGCAGGCGATATCGAAGTGGTGGGCGTCGCGCCCGACCCTTTCGTGGCGCGTGAACGCCTGCTCGAGCTCGCGCCCGATGTGATGACGCTCGACGTCGAGATGCCGAAGCTCGACGGCATCTCGTTCTTGCACGCCGTGATGGCGCACCAGCCGCTGCCCGTGATCATCCTGAGCTCCGTGACCCAGGAAGGCAGCGAGCGCGCGCTCGAAGCGCTCGCTGCCGGCGCGGTCGACGTGCTCGCGAAGCCCGGCACGTCGTCGAGCTTGGGCGACATGGGCGCCGCGCTGGTCGACCGTGTGCGGCTCGCGGCGCACTCGAAGTTTCGACGGCGCCCCGCGCACCCGACACCGCCGCCCGCCCCTCAGCCAGCGCGCCCGTCGTCGGCCCCGCTCGCGAGCGTGACGCCGCTTCACCGCGCGCCGACGCCATCTCCGGTCACAATGGAGGCGCCCGCAGCGTCACAGACATCGACGCGCTCGGTCGCAGGGCTCGTCGCGCAGTCCGCGCAGCGAGCGGCCATTCGCACCACAACGCCTCGCCTGCCGGTGCTCGAGGCGACAACGCGCTGGGCGCCCGACCAGCTCATCGCGTTGGGCGCCAGCACGGGCGGTACCGAGGCCCTCGCGCAAGTGCTGAGTCGCCTGCCCGCCAATGCGCCCCCGGTCGTCGTCGTGCAGCACATTCACGCGGCGTTCGTGGGGCCGTTCGCCCACCGCCTCAACGGCCTGTGCGCGGGCCAAGTCGCGCTTGCTCAAGACGGCGAGGTCCTGCGCCCGGGTCAAGTCCGCCTTGCGCCCGGCGACCAGCACCTGGTCCTCGAACGGGGCCCTGAGGGCCTCCGCACCCGCCTCAAGGGCGGCCCCAAGGTCTGCCACCAACGCCCCGCCGCCGATGTGCTCTTTCACTCCGTGGCACAGGCCGCGGGCTCGCGGGCGGTGGCCGCACTCCTGACCGGCATGGGCAGTGACGGCGCCGATGGGCTCGCCGCAATGCGACGCGCCGGCGCGCGCACCATCGCTCAGGATGAGGCAACCAGCGTTGTGTGGGGCATGCCGGGTGAGGCTTGGCACCGCGGCGCGGCCGAGTCGCTCGTGGCGCTGCCGGACATCGCGCAGGGCCTGCTCGACCGCCTCAAGCGCGCGGACGGCCCTTCGGCGGCCGCCCCTGCTGGGGGGGGCGCGCGTCTGCAGGCTGTGAGCGGCTCTTCACCACGAAGAGGTGGTTGAAGCCGCGCAGAAAAAAGTTCTCCTCGGCGGCCGCGCGGTGCCAGTGCGCCTGCTTGAGTGACTTGTTGTGACGGACGACGCAGACCTGGTCCACCGGGTCGAAGTCCCGGCAGAGCAGCTCAAAGGTCTTCGCCCCGATGGGCACGAACCCTTTGGTTTTACTGTAGAAGTCACAGAGATACAGCGCGAGGTATCGCCGAGGCTTGAGGACTCGGGCGGCCTCTCGAAAGACTTGGCCGAGCGCGTCGAAGTACGCCGGATCGTCTGCCGCGAGCTTGCCAATACAGTTCGGCGCGTCGCTGTAGTCGACGTTGTCAGCGTAGGGCGGGTCCATGAACACAAAGTCCACGCTGTCGCTCTCGAGCGGCAAGGCGCGGGCGTCTGCGCGCTGGATGTCAGGGCGGTACGGCGCGACATCGAAGCCCCGCCCCTGTCGCCCGAGGTCTCGGCACACATCGAGCGTCGTGCCGGAGCCGCAGAACGGGTCGACGACCACATCGCCCTCGCGCGTATACCGCGTCAGGACATTCCAGATGACATAGCTCGGGGTCGCCCCGACGTAGTTCGGGTCGCCCTGCAGACCGTCACCGTAGTGCTGGGACGGGTAGTCCCACAGCGTCGTCGTCTGGAGCTGCAGGGGCGGCTTGCGGATCGTCACGGGCTCGGCTCCTCACGCGGCAAATCTTCGGGCTTCATGTCGCGCAGATAGGGGGCGGCAGCGTCCTTGGGCGACAGCCGCGGCGCGACGCCCTCGGGCCAGAGCGCAGCCACGCAAGGGTCGTCCCACCGCAGCGCGCCCTCGTCCCCGGGGCGATACGGCGCGGTCGTGTGGTAGACCACATCCGTGACGTCAGAGCGCACGAGGAAGCCGTGCGCGAAGCCGGGCGGCACGTAGAGCGCTCGCCCCTCCGCCTCGCCGAGCTCAAAGGCAGCGGCTTGGCCAAACGTGCTTGAGCTCGCCCTCAGGTCGACGACGACATCGAGAATCTCGCCGCGAATCACCGTGACCCACTTGCCCTGTGGCCAGCGGCGCTGAAAGTGCAAGCCGCGCAGTACATCGCGCACGGACTGGGAGTGGTTCGTCTGCACGAAGACGCGCGGTAGCCCCGTCTCGTCTGCGCGCTCGCTGTTCCAGAGTTCGCGAAAAGACCCGCGTTCGTCGTCGAAGCGGCGCGGCGCGAACAAGACGAGGCCAGCGAGGATCGGGGACGCTTGCTCCACGCTCAGAGTGTCGCACGCAGCGCGGCCGACGTCACGCGGTGCCGCGCAACGCGGGCTGGTCGAGGGCCGCGCGCGCGTCCATAATGGGGTCCCATGTATGCGTCGAAGGTCACTGTCGTGGTCGCCGTCGTGGTCGCGCTCGCCAGCGCGTGCGGCGCATCGACGCCCTCTACCGAAGGCGAGCGGGACATGTCGCCCGCGCTCGACAGCGCGGCGACTCAGGACGCAACGCTGCCCGCGGACGCGACGCTGCCTCGGGATGCCGCTGTTGTCCCCCTGCGCGAGACGAGAGCGATTGAGGTCGGCGAGGTCCGCGTGGACGTGGTGATCGCGCGACCGCCCGTCACCGAGGTCGACGCGCTGATCGTCTTCCACGGCACCACGGGTCGCAACGACCGGGCGCTGCCTGCCGCCGAGCGCACGCTCGATGAGTTCAGCGCGCTGCTCGATCGTCAGGACGTCATGCTCGTCAGCGTCGTATTCCTAGAAGAGGGCAGGCTGATGGGTGACGCCGTGCGCGACGGTGAGGCCGCGCTCCTCTGGGTCCGCGACGAGGCGCCGCGCGCCTTGGGTGTCACGATTCGGCGCGTCTTCTTGGCCGGGCACTCACAAGGTGGCTACTTGGTTACGCGCCTGAACACGATGCACACGGTCGACGGGGTCATCGCGAACGCGCCCGGCCCGCTCGACTTGGTCTACCGCTGCGGCCTCGAAGAGACGGGCGAGGTCGAGGCTTCGGCGACCTGCGGGCTCCTGCGTCGGCGGTTCGGTCCCACGACCGTCGATCCAGAGGCCTACGCGAGCCGGTCGCTTCTGCGGTTCACGCAGGGTCACCGCGCGGACCTACTCGTCGTGCAAGGCATGGCCGACTCCCCGATACAGATGCGCTCGTGGCCGATATTCAAGGCGGACCTCGAGGCCTGTGAAGATTGCCAGCGGCGCGAGTTCGTCGAGCTGCCTGGCTTGGAGCACCCCGCGCTGTTCATGTCCGCCGAGGCCCGCGCGGCCTTCAACGCCTTCCTCGATCGACCAAGCCGGTGAACCCCGTGAAGCGTACTAAGATTGTCTGCACCCTCGGCCCCGCTTCGCGCGAGCCGGAGACCCTCACCGCCCTCCTGTGTGCGGGCATGGACGTCGCGCGGCTGAACTTCTCGCATGGGACGCGCGAGGACCACCGCGCGAACGTCGAGCGGCTGCGCGCGGCGAGCGCGGCGGTCGGCAAAACGGTCGCGATTCTGCAGGATCTGCAGGGTCCCAAGATCCGCGCGGGCGCTCTCACCGGGGGCCAGATGACGCTCCGCGCGGGCGACGAGGTCCGCATCGAGCACGCCCGCGAGCAGGGGGACGCGCGCACGATCCCGACCACGTATGCGGCGTTGGCGCAGGACGTCCACAGCGGCGCGACGATCCTGCTCGACGACGGGCTGCTGCGTTTGCGCGTCCTCGACACGGACGGCAGCGCTGTCCGCTGTCGCGTCGAGGTCGGCGGCACGCTCAAGGACCGCAAAGGGATCAACCTGCCGGGTGTGCACGTGAGCGCCCCCGCGCTGACTGAGAAGGACCTCGACGACCTCCGGTTCGGCGTCGAGCTCGGCGTCGACTTCGTCTGCCTCTCGTTCGTTCGACGCCCTGAGGACGTCGCGCTCGCGCGCGCTGCGCTCGCTGCGGCCGGCGCCTCGACGCCCATCATCGTCAAGATCGAGAAGCCCGAGGCCGTCGACGCGCTCGACGCGATCCTCGACGTCAGCGACGGCATCATGGTCGCCCGCGGTGATCTCGGCGTGGAGCTGGGCCCCGAGAAGGTGCCGCTCGTTCAGAAGCGGTGCATTGAGCAGGCGAACCGCAGCGGCAAGCTCGTCATCACGGCGACGCAGATGCTCGAGTCGATGGTCACGAGCACGTTCCCGACACGCGCCGAGGCATCGGACGTCGCCAACGCCGTGCTCGACCAGACCGACGCCGTCATGCTCTCCGCTGAGACCGCCAGCGGCGCGCACCCCGTCCTCGTCGTCGAGACCATGGCGCGCATCATCCGAGAGATCGAGGCGTCAGAGCGTTTCCGCCGCCTCGCAGAGCTGCCGCCCGTCGAGCTCGGCGCCACAGCGAACGCCATCGCCTTCGCGGCCCATGCGGCTGCGAGCCGCCTCGGCGACGTCAGCGCCCTGGTGTGTATCTCCCACGATGGCGGCACGCCGCGCTTGCTGAGTGACTATCGACCCACCGCCCCGGTCTACGCGCTCGTGGCCGAGGCGGGCCCATGCAGGCGCCTCGCGGCGTTCTGGGGCGTCGAGCCTGTACACTTCGCCCCGGTGCCGGGTGAGACCGCCGAGGCGCTCCTCACGCGGGCGGAGCGCGTGCTCGCCGAGCGCGGCATCACCGCGGGTACGGTCGTCGCGACCCTGGCGATCCCGCAGAGCGTCGGCGCCCGCACGAACGCGCTGCGCGTCCACGCGCTGGGCTAACGCCCGAGCCGGAACGGTCCCCGCAGCGTCTCCTTGCCAAGGGGCACCACAACGCCCTTTTGGTAAAATCGGAGGCGTCGGGCGGCGCGCAGGCCAAAGTAGGTCTCACGCAGGCACGCAAGAGCGTCCCGTGCCGTGAGGTCTTGGCCGTGACTGCGGGCGATCTGCTCCGCGAGGACGCCGGGACACACGGTCGTGTCGGGCCTCAGCGCGGAGATCGCGGCGAGGATCTCCACCTCGAGCCGAGCGGGCTCAGCGCACAGGGCGCGCTTCGACGCCCGAAGCCCACGACATCGCGCCGAGCAAGGGCTCTGCGGGCCATAGAGACAGCAGACCTCGCAGCGCACCTCGCCGGCGCCGCTCACCGGCAAGTCCAGGTTCCGCCACTCTGGCTGAACGTCTCTTGACACTCGGCGTCGCTCAGGCAGCCCAAGTAGCGACACAGGCCCTCGTCACAGGCAAAGTTATCGGCATCCACGCTCGGTGACGGGCTCGCGCAGTCATCGCGCGTCTCGCACGTCTCGACGCAGGTGGGCAGCCCGCCCGGCGCGTCGACGCAGCGGTAGGTCGGCGCGCCGGACGCGAACGCCGAGCCGCACTCATCGTCGCTCGTGCAGCCCAAGTAACGACATGCGCCTGCGTTGCACGCCCAGTTGTCCGCGTCGAGGACCGCTGAGCTCGGCGTCGCGCAGTCGGTCGGCGTCGCGCATGACGCCACGCATTGCCGCAGCCCACCCGGCACCTCGACGCAGCGATAGGACGCCCCCGTCGCCCCGAAGGTGGCGTCGCACTCGGCGTCGTTCACGCAGCCCAGATAGCGGCAGACGCCCTGCTCGCACGCCCAGTTGTCCGCGTCCACCGACGCAGAGGCGCTCGCGCAGTCGCTCGGGCTCCCGCACACCGCGCGGCAGAACGCGAGCAGCACCTCGGGCGCCTGCGCGTCGGGCTCGGCGTCCGCCTGCGGGCGTCCGTCAGCCTCAATCCGCGCGTCTGCGCGCGGCCCCGCGTCGCGGGTCGAGGGGTCTCCAGACGAGCCACCGCCGCTCGGCTCGCGCGCGTCCTCACTCGCGCGAGCCGCGTCGTCTCCCACCTCGACCGGCGCGTTCGCGCCCGCCCCGCAGCCGACCACCAAGGCCGCCCACACCACGCAGCGCACCCCACCCGCTCGCTTCATGCCGACCTCCGCTCCGCGTCACATGAGCTGGGGCACATCGAACCACGCCTGAACGTCCAAAGTCAGCCGAGTTCGGGCGTCGATCTCTCCCCAAGGCGCGACCTCCCACGCCCACGCGCGGTCAGGTTCGGCGGCCAGGCGCACGCCGTGCAGCGCGTCCTCCACCTCCACGACCTCGCTCCCCCGAGTGAACCAGCGGCGACACACGTCGCTCACCAGCGCCGCGCGCGCGGCGCCCAGCCCGCGAAGCCAGCGCACATGGCCCTCGACGAGCGCCCGCGCGAAGGCCTCGCCCTGCGCCTCGGTGACGCGCAGACCGGCCAAGTGCTCGAGCGGTAGGATCGGCAACTGCGACAACAGGTTGAGTGAGACGACGGTCGCGTCCCGCGCCTCGGGGAGCGCGGGCGGCCGAGGTGTCGGTACGCCTCGCCCTTCATCGAGCGCGCTCAAGCAGCCCGTCACGTCGAGCATGATGCAGCGCACATTGGGCAGCGCCGCGGCCCGCGCCCGCGCAGGGCGCGCATGGACAACGTCCACCAGGACGACCTCGGGCCATCGCGCGGAGAGCGCCTCGAGCGGCACATCGAGCAGCGGCCCCGAGCCGAGCAAGACGAGCCGCTGCCCGTCGCGAGGGAGGTCATTCAGGAACCGCTGCGTCTCCGCCCGATGCAGGGACCACGCGGCGCGCTGTCGACGCTCACGGGCCCGGATCGCGAACGACTCTCCGACGTAGCCCAGACGCCGCGCCCCGGGCGCGCTCGGCGTGAAGAGCGACATCAGGTAGTCCACCACGACGCTCACGGCGCCCCCTCCCCGCGTTCGGCGTACAGCCGAGCGACGCGTGAGGGGGCGTCGTACACGGTAATCGCGGAGGCCGCCGCGAGAGAGACCCGCCCCGGCGCGGCGCCTCGGATGGCGCGCACGTGCTTGCGCTCGACGCAGGTGACGTCGCCCACGGCCTCACCGCGCAGGTCACTGTGGTGCAGCGCGAGGGCCGCCGCGTCGAGCAGCGTCTCTCGCTGCGGGGTTCGACCCCGAGTCGGTTGCGGCACGACGACATGCGCCCCGGGTGAGTCGCGTGCGTGCAGCCACATGTCGTTCCCGCGTGCATGACGAAACGTCAGCGCGTGGTTGTCCGCGCCGCCACGCCCCACCCAGATGACCTCACCCGTCAGGCTCGTGAAGACCCGAAACGGCAGCCGCGCCGGCGCAGCGGGCTGAGCCCGTCCAGGCGCCTCGATTCGCGCCGCGGGCGCTCCCCCCAGTCGCCGCAGACGCGCATCGAGCCCTGGCCGCGCAGCCTCGAGCGCGCTGATGTCCAGCGTCGGGGCGCCGGCAGTCACCCAGCGCTCGACCTCTGCGGCCAAGTCGACGAGTGCGGCCCACCTCCGCTCCGCCTCCGCTTTGCGCTCGGCGAGCTTTGCCTGCGCATCGCGCCCCTTGCGGTACCGTTGAAACATCCGCGCCACGTTCGCTGCGCCGTCGAGCGTTGGGTCGAGCGGCACCTCGACCTCACCGAGCGTTGGGCTGGCATAGTCCGTCACGCGCGCGCTCTCGGCGCCTCTCGGCATCCGCGACGCGACGACGCGCAGCGCCTCGCCCCACACACGCCACCGATCGAAGTCCGCGTGACGCGCCGCGTCCGAATCGAGATTGCTCAGGAGCGCCTCGACGCGTTGGATCGCCCGCGTGACGCCGCCGCGCAGCGCTCGCACCAGACGCGCCCATGTCGCCGAGCGCTCCGCCTCGACCCAGGCCGCCTCAAACGCCAGCGGGTCGACGACCTGAGGCGCTGCGGGCACTTCGAGCGTCGTCCTCGGCTGTGGCCACACGAACGCCTGCCCCGGCGTCGCGCCCTCGACTGCTCCACCCGCGACACACATCACGCGCCCCGATGCGTCAAGCCCCACCAAGGCGGGCCGTCGACCGAAGAGCAGCGCGACCACGGCTCCGCCGTCGAAGTCGAGCCGAACAATGCGATCGTTTCCCACCACGTCGAGCGCCGTAACGACGCGCCCCTTCGCCTGAGCGCGCAGCCACTGAGTGAGCGTGCGGGGCGTGTCCCACCCCTCCGGGCCCGGATCGGCCCGTTCACTCAGCCGCGCGGCTCCCGGCCGCGCCGACAGCAACAGGTGCGTCGTGTGCCCCGGCACGCGCACCTCGAGCACGATCGTCTCCGCGTCGAGCTGCCGAACCCCTTGAATGGCGCCACCGACGACTCGGGGCGCGAGGGCGACGACGAGCCCCTGCACCTCGCCGACGTTGAGCATGCGAAGCATAGGTGTTAGTCTCCCGCCCCTCGATTTGGGTCAAGGAGCCTCTGCATGAAGTTGAACGCCGCCGCCTTCTCTCCCCTCGAGTTCAAGGGGGGCGTTCTCGTCCTCAGCCGCCGCGCAGGTGCTGCCCCGTCAGCGCTTGAGGCCAGCGTCGACGCCGCGCTCGGTGGGGCGCTCTCGAGCGCCGCTGAGCGCCAGCTCTTCAAGGGCAAGCCTCGCCAGGCTCTCGGGCTCGACACACATGGTCGCCTGCCGTTCCAGCGTGTCCTGCTCCTCGGCTTGGGCGACACAGCGCCCTCGCCCGCTGCCCTTCGGGACGCGGCCGCTCTGGCGGTCGTGGACGCCTACGCGACGCGCCATCGGACGCTGGGGTTCGTTCTCCCCGAGGGCGCCACGGAGCAGACTGCGGCCGAGGTCGCCGCGGGGCTTCACCTGGGCGCATACCGCTTCGACACGTACAAGTCGAAGGACGCCGACTCGCCCAGCCCGGAGATCGATGCGGTTACGCTGCTGGGCGACGCCGCGAGCGCGGGGTCGCTCGAGCGGGGCGAAGCGCTCGCCAGCGCCGTCCTGCTCTCGCGCCAGCTCGTCAACGAGCCGCCGAATGTGTGCACACCCACGCGCTTGGCTGACTTGGCGGTCCAGATGGGCGCGGAGTACGGCTTCAAGGTCACGATCCTCGACCGCGACGAGATGAAGGCCCGCGGCATGGGCGGCCTCCTCGCCGTCTCCGCGGGCTCGGAGCAGCCACCGAAGCTGATCCATGTCGCCTACACGCCCTCCGGCGCCGGCGCAGCGAAGAAGCCCGTCGTCTTTGTGGGCAAGGGGCTGACCTTCGACTCGGGCGGCCTGAGCTTGAAGCCGGCCAAGTCGATGGAGGACATGTACATCGACATGGCGGGCGGCGCCGCCGTCCTCGGCCTGATGAAGGCCGTCGGCCAGCTCAAGCCAGACGTCCCCGTGCACGGCCTGGTGGGTGCGACCGAGAACATGCCGAGCGGCGCTTCCTATCGGCCGAGCGACATCCTCACGATGGCGAACGGCAAGACCGTCGAGGTCCTGAACACCGACGCCGAGGGCCGCCTCGTCCTCGCGGACGTGCTGCACTACGCCACGGCCCTTGATCCCGCGTGCATCGTCGACCTCGCGACCCTCACAGGCGCCTGCATGGTTGGCCTCGGGCCGAACTATGCCGGGCTCTTCACCGCGGACGACGCCCTCGGTGAGCGCGTCAGCGCTGCCGCGAGTGCGGCGGGGGAGAATGTGTGGCGGCTCCCGCTCGACAAGAAGCTCTCGGACTCGATCCGCGGCGCGCGCGCAGACATCAAGAACCTGGGCGGACCGTGGGGCGGCGCGATCACGGCGGCCCTCTTCCTCCAGCACTTCGTCGGCGACCATGCGTGGGCGCACTTGGACATCGCAGGCCCCGCCTTGGCCGACAAGGACGACGGCCACATCAAGGCGGGCGGCACCGGCTTCGGCGTGCTGACGCTCTACGCCTTGGTCGAGAGCGCTGCGCGCTGAGCACGGCACGCTTCGAAGACCAGAAAAGCGACATCTGGCCGAGCCTGACCCCGTCGAGGCGGGGTCTCACCCGAGCGGACTCTCCCCGAGCCGCGCCCTCCGACCCCTCACGGGATGTTCAGGCCGCCCCGAGTGACCCACCGCTCCACAGGCACCGCAGACTTGGACGCCTTGTCCGAGCGGCACGCACGCTGGGCGACGTGGGCGCTCTGCGCGCTGGTCGCCGTTGCCCCGCTCTGGCTCGGCGGCGCTCGGTGGGACCACCAAGCGCAGCTGGCTGCTCTCGCGGCGATCACCCTCGCGCTCTCGGCATGGGCCCGCCTGGGCCACCGCATGGGGTTTCCGTGGCCGCTGTGGTTCCCCGCCGTGGTCGCGGTCCTGATTTTGCTTCAACTCGTTCCGTTGCCCCCGACGCTCCTCGCGGCGCTCTCCCCGCTCGCCGCGGACCTGCGGACCTACAGCCTCACTGACCTTCAAAATCCGGCCGGAAACGCTTGGGCGCCCCTCTCGCTCGACCCTGCGTTGACGACGTTCGCAGCGATCCACCAGCTCGCGTTCGTGGGCGTCGCATGGGCCGCGGCAAACGTCCCCCACGGCCAACGCAGCTCGGTCGAGCGCGCGGTTTTCTTTGGCGCGTCCGCCGTCGCGCTCGTCGGCTTCGGTCACTGGGCCGTCGGCGCCGAGCGGATCTTCGGCGTGTGGAGCGCCGCGGGGGGGCTCAAGCTTCAGGGCTTCTTCTCCACGTTCGTCAATGAAAACACGACCGCGAGCCTGCTGGTCCTCGGCGCTTTCGCGGGTCTGGGCCTCGCGACCGAGAGCCAGTCGACACTTCGACAGCGCGGCGTCGGCGCCTGTGCGGGGCTCTGCGCGGCGGGTGTGTTCGCGACCGGCTCGCGCGGCGGCCAGCTTGCGCTGCTTTTCGGCGCCGCGTGCTTCGCCGGCTTCACCTGGCTACCCAGCGCCCGCAGCGACCCGGGGTCGAGTGCAGGTCGCGCGCGCGTCATCGCCCTCGCCGCGCTCGTCATCGCTCTCGCGGGGCTCGGGCTCTCGTTGCTCCTGCTGCCGGATTGGTCTGCCTCGACCGTCGCGCCGCCCAACGCGCGGTCATTCGATGCCAAGTTCGCCTCGTGGCCCGACGCATGGCGACACGCGCTCGCTTTCCCCCTCACCGGGAGCGGGCGGGGGGCGTTTCGCGCGACCCACGCCCAGTTTCAAGACACGCACTTCGCTCAAACGCTGGGCTACCCGGAGAACATCGTCCTGCAGCTCACGTCCGAGCTTGGGCTGGTGGTCGGCGGCATCGCGCTCCTCGGCGGCCTCGCCGCGGCCTTCGTCGCCGTGCGCGTCGGCCTCGCGGGCGGGCGCCCACGGCACTGGGCAATGCTCGCGGGGCTCGTGGCGGTCACCGCGCAGCAACTCGTCGACTTCGGGCTCGAGACCGCCGGCCTCTCGCTGCCGTTCGCGGCGGGCCTCGGCCTCGTTCTGGGCCGCACGCTGCGCGACCGAAACAACCCGGCTCCGCGCGCTCGCCGCGCCGCGCCCGCAGTGGCCCTCGGGCTCGCGCTCGCCACAGGCGCCCTGATCGCGCTCCGAGCGCCGCACGCCCTCGCTCACCTGCCCGACGCGGGCTTGGCCTTGGTCGACGCAGCCCCCGACGAGGCGACCGCGATTGAGGCGGCGGGCGCTGAAGCAGCGGCAGCGCACCCTGCGGACGCGTGGGTTCCGCTCCGCGTCGCAACCCGTCTGGCGCGACTCCCCGACCCGCCCGTGCCCCGCGTGATGCGCTGGCTCAACCGCGCCATTCGACTCGCCCCGGCGCGCGGCGAACCTCACCTGCTCGCTGCACGCACCCTCGGCGCGGGCGGCACCGCCCCGCAAGCCGCTCAAGAGTATGCGCTCGCGCTCGAGCGCATGCCGTGGGACCGCAACCTGCTCATGCGTGAGGTTGTCCGCCGAGTGCGCGACCCGCTGCTGCTCGCGCGCGCGATCCCCGACGCGCCGGACCACCGCCGCGTGCTGATTCAACTGCTCAGAGAAGAGGGTGACGCTCAGCGCCTGCGGGCCGCGCTGACGGCAGCCGCGGAGCGATGGCCAGACGACGCCGACGTGCGGCACGCGCTGGCGCTGGTCTGTCTAGACCAGCATGATCTGGGCTGCGCGAGCGCTGAAATCGAGCACCTCGACACCAGCGGTCGAACGCTCCGCGCTTCGATCCTCAAGGCACGTAAGGCCCTGATTCGAAAGGACAACTCGGCAGCACGCGCTGAGCTCGCGGCCAGTCGGGCGCTCGGCGCGCGCGACCGGGACTTTCTGCTGGCTTCCGCGGACATTCACCGCCGCCTAGGTGACCTGCCAGCGGCCCGCGAGGATCTTGACCGGGCTTGGCCGCTGGTCGCCCTCGATCCGCCGTTCGCGGCCCACACGCTCGCCGCCCGAGGTCGTCTTGAGCTCGAGCTCGGCGATCCGCGTCACGCTGTCACTGCGTACGAGCAAGCGTACGCGCAGGTCGCGAAGCCGGTGTTCGCCGCGAGCGCGCTCGCGGCAGCCAAGAAAGCGAACGCGCCCCACTTGGCCGACGCGCTTATCAAGCGCGCTCGGGGCGAGTTCCCGAACGCTCCCGTCCTCGCCCCTGCCGCCGCCCCGCCGCCGCTGCACGACTGACCGCTCGAGATGCCCGAATGCACATCCTGCTCCTCGCTCTGAACTACTGGCCCGACAAGCTCGGGAACGCACCGCTCATGGTCGGCTTGTGCGAGGGCCTCGTCGCGCGGGGGCATCGCGTCACCGTCGTCTGTGCGTTCCCTCACCACGAGACCGGCCGCATCGCCCCAGAGCATCGGGGCAAGCTCTTCGAACGCGACACACACAACGGGGTCGAGATCGTCCGCACCTACATCTACGCCGGCGAGCACAGCACCGCCGCGAAGATGGCGAACTACGCGTCGTTCACAGCGACCGGTTTGGCCGCGGCGCTCGCCGTCACCGTTCGAACGCCGGTTGACGTCATCTTTACGCCCTCGCCCCCGCTCACGCTGGGCCTCATTGACCACGCGCTCGCCGTCACCCGCGGCGTCCCCTTCGTCTACAACCTGCAAGACCTCTTCCCCGAGGCGGCCATTCGACTCGGCGTGCTCAAGAACCCGACGGTCATCGAGGGCTTTCGACATCTTGAGCGCTTCGTCTACCGCAAGGCCGCCCGCCTCTCGGTCATCAGCGAGGGTTTCCGCCGCACGCTGCTCTCCCAGGGCGTGCCCGACGAGAAGATCTCGGTCATTCCGAACTACACCGACACTGACCTCATCGTGCCGACCTCGACAGCGGCCTCGCCCTACCGCGCCGAGCTCGGCCTCGAAGGGCGCTTCATCGTTCAGTTCAGCGGACGCATGGGCTACAGCCAGAACCTTGAGTGCGTCGTAGACGCTTGGCTCCGCCTCAAGGCGCAGGCCGGCCGCGACGCGCTCCATCTGATGCTCGTCGGAGACGGCCAAGCGCGCGAGATGCTGCAAGCGCGCCTCGGCGGACGCGATGACGTGACGCTCTTGCCAACGCAGCCGCGGGAACGCCTGTCCGACCTGCTCGCGGCGTCCGATGTCGGCCTCGCGCCTCTGCGGCACGGCATGGCGGGCACGAGCGTGCCGAGCAAGATCTTCGGCATCATGGCGAGCGCCCGGCCAGTCATCGCGGCCGTTGACGCCGGCAGTGACACGGACCTGATGCTGACCGAGGCCCGCTGCGGGGTCGTGGTGCCGCCCGAGGACCCCGCCGCGCTCGCGCAGGCCATCGCGGCCCAGTACGACTCGCCCGAAGAGGCACGCGAAATGGGCGAGCGGGGCCGGCAGCACGTGGTCGCGCACCACAGCCAGGCCTCTATCGTCGACCAGTACGAGCGCATGCTGCTCGACGTCGCCCAGAGGGGGCGCTGAGCGATGTGCGGCTTCGTCGGCTATGCCTCGACGTGCGCGCCGCTCGCGCGCGAGGTGCTGGAGCGCATGCGCGACACCTTGGCGCACCGCGGTCCCGACGGCGCAGGCCTCTGGGCCCACCAAGATACCGGCGCGGCGGTTGGCCTCGGTCACCGCCGCCTCGCCATCATCGACACGCGAGACGTCGGCCTGCAGCCCATGACGGACGACTCAGGCCGCCTGACGATCGCCTTCAACGGCGAGATCTATGACTTCGCTGCGCTCCGCGACGCCCTGCAAGCCACCGGCCGCCATACGTTTCGCACGCGCACGGACACCGAGGTCATCCTTCACCAGTGGCGCGCAGACGGCCCCGCGGCGCTGCGTCGCCTGCAGGGGATGTTCGCGTTCGCGCTGTGGGACGCTGAGCTTCGCACGCTCGTGCTGGCGCGCGACCGATTCGGAAAGAAGCCGATTTATTACGCGCACTTGAGCGATGGGACGCTCATCTTCGGCAGCGAGATCAAGGCGCTGCTCGCGTCGGGGCGTGTGAACGACGAGGTCGATCTGCAGGCGCACGAGGACTACCTCGCCCTGAACTACGTGCCGGGCCCAAGGACGATGTTCGCCCACGTCCGCAAGTTGCCGCCCGCCCACACGTTGACGTGGCGCGACGGGCGAGTACATCTGGCGCGGTATTGGGACCTCGAGCTGCACTCGGCCGCCGCCCACACCCCGGTCGTTCCCTCGATGGACGAGGCGGCGCGCGGCGTCCTCGAGCGCCTGGACGCCGCGGTGGCGCGCCGCATGGTGAGCGATGTCCCGCTCGGCATGTTTCTGAGCGGCGGCATCGACAGCAGCGCGGTGCTGACATCGATGGCGCGCGCCTCTCAAGCCCCCATTCAGGCCTTCACGATTCGCTTCGACGAGACCGACTACGATGAGTCGAGCCACGCGCGCCTCGTCGCGCGCGCCGTCGGCGCGACGCACCACGTCGAGACGGTCCGCCCTGAGCCGGACACGTTCCTCGGGCCGCTCGTCGACGCGTTCGACGAGCCCTTCGCCGACAGCTCCGCTATCCCGATGTGGTACCTCGCGCGCCTCGCGCGACAGCACGTCACCGTGGCCCTGGGCGGCGACGGCGGTGACGAGCTCTTCGCGGGCTACCGCACCCACCGCGCGCTCCGCCTCGCCACGCTCTGGCGTCGCCTCCCCCGAACGCTGCGCGAGGATCTGGTGCCGGCGCTCGTGGCGCGACTCCCGGTCAGCCACGGCAAGGTCAGCTTCGACCTCAAGGCCAAGCAGTTCGTCGCGTCCGCGAGCGCTGAACCTGCGCGCGCGTTCTTCGGGTTCAAGGAGTTCCTGCGCGAGCCTCGCCGCCGCGCGCTGTGCGCTGCCCCGACGGCGGTCGAGTCACCCGGTCGACTCTTCGACGCCGCGTTCTCGGCCCATGAGTTCCGCGACGCCCTCGACGCCGCGCTCTACGCCGACTGCGCCCTCTACTTGCCCGACGACATCCTCGTGAAGGTCGACCGCATGACGATGGCGCACGCGCTTGAGGCGCGCACGCCGTTCCTCGACACCGCGCTCGCGGAGTATGCCGCTGCGCTGCCCGCGCGCGCCAAGCTCTTCGGGCTGCGCACCAAGCACATCCTCAAGCGAGCGCTGCGCGGCCGCGTGCCGCTGCGCATCCTCGAGCGCGGCAAGGCGGGCTTCAACGTCCCCATGGCGACCTGGCTCAACGGCGGCCTCCGCAGCCACCTGCGCGACGCCCTGTCCCCCGAGCGGGTGCGCGCGCTGGGCCTGTGGTCGCCCCCCGAAGTGGCGCGCCTTCTGGACGAGCATGAGCGCCGCACGCACGACCACAGCCGCCCGCTCTGGGCGATGCTCTGCTTCGTCGCGTGGCGGGCACGTCACACGGCCGCCCGCTGGTCGCAGCCCGCCGAGGGTGGCCGCTGATGGGTCAGTTTCCCTCCACCATCGAGCTGCGGCCCAAGCCGGTCTACGAGGCCGTCACGCGCGCCTACAACCTGCTCGGCGCGCTCACGGGTGTCCTGCTGCTGTCCCCGCTGCTCCTCACCATCGCCCTCGCGGTCAAGCTCACCTCACGCGGCCCCGCGCTCTACCGCGGCGCGCGCGTCGGACGCGACGAGCGCCACTTCGACATCTTCAAGTTCCGCACGATGCACGTCGGCGCTGAGCAGCGCATCGGCAAGCGGCTCGTCGAGCAAGGCGAGGACCACTTCACGCCTATCGGGCGGTTCCTGCGCAAGTATCGCCTCGACGAGCTCGCGCAGCTCTTCAACGTGCTGCGCGGCGACATGAACCTCGTCGGACCACGCCCGATGCGACCCATCTTCCTCGAAGAGCACAAGCGCACGATTCCGGGCTACGCGCGGCGCTTCTCGGTGCGGCCCGGCATCACGGGCAAGGCTCAGGTGCGCGGCGGGTA